>NZ_QTPY01000030.1:0-70285 GCF_003857765.1 Burkholderia sp. Bp9016 | reverse complement strand
ACGTCGAGCGAATCGCGGCCGCGCGCCATCACGTCCGCGAAGCGGAACATCCCGGCCGGCGCGACCTCGCCCATCGACACGACCGTGCGCAGGCTCGGCAGCCGCGCCGCATGCAGGTCGCCCGGCGTCGCGCTCGCGAGCTCGGGGGCGATGGTCTGCAGCATCTCGACGTACGCCGAGCTCTTGAAGCGCTCGGCTGCGATCACGGCCTTGCAGCCGACCTTGTTCAGCGCGTATTCGAGCTCCGCGAGCCGATAGGCCGGATTGATGTTGACGAGGATCGCACCGATGCGCGCGGTCGCGAACTGCGTGAGCAGCCATTCGCTGCGGTTCGGCGACCAGATGCCGACGCAATCTCCCTTCGCGATGCCGAGCGCGACGAGGCCGGCCGCGAGCACGTCGATCTCGTGCGCGAACTCGCGCCACGTCCAGCGCACCTGCTGTTCGCGGAACACGACGGCCGGACGATCGGGAAAGCGGCCGGCCGTGTCGAGCAGGAACCGGCCGATCGTCGCTTCGGAGAGCGGTACGCCTGTCTCGCCGCGCACGTACGACAGTCCGTTTTCGGGCGCGATCAGCGCCGCCTTGCCAAGGTCTGCTGCCATCAATGTCTCCATCCGTTTTTGTCTGATCGGCCCGGGCGAGCGACTGACGCACGCGCCCGCTCTACCGCCATTGGGGCGGACAGCCTCACCGCGGATGATGCCGCGCTCCGCTGACGACACTCTGACATCAAATCGCGGCGGACGGATGAAATAGCACGACCGGACAAAACGACGCGGAAACGGGCCACGGGCGAAAAAAAAGCAGCCCGGAGGCTGCTTTCTTTCGCGAGGTACGCGCGCGCGGCTTAGTGCCGGCTGCGAACCTTCGCCAGACGCTGGATCGCTTCGAGCTGCGCCATCGCGGTCGCGAGCTCCGATTGCGCCTTTGCGAGGTCGAGGTCCGACTTCGCGTTCTGCAGCGTTTCCTCGGCACGCTTGCGCGCTTCCTCGGCTTTCGCCGCGTCGAGGTCCTTGCCGCGGATCGCGGTATCGGCGAGCACCGTCACGGCGCCCGGCTGCACTTCGAGAATGCCGCCTGCGACGAACACGAATTCGTCGTTGCCGCCCTCGACTTCGATGCGTACCGCACCCGGACGAATCCGCGTGATCAGCGGCGTGTGACCCGGCAGAATACCCAGCTCACCCGTTTCGCCCGGCAGCGCGACGAATTTCGCCTGGCCCGAGAAGATCTGCTCTTCCGCGCTGACGACGTCTACTTTGATGGTTGCCATATCGACTCCTGTCGACGAGTGCCCGCGCCTGCGGCGCGCACCCTCGTCCCATGCACGGCGGGTTGAGCGTATTACGTGGGCGCCGTGTCTCCTGTCGCCAGTGCTACAGGAGAATCAACGGCCAACGGCGCCCGCGGCGTTACACCCGACCCTTACTGGATCTTCTTGGCCTTTTCGAAGGCTTCGTCGATCGTGCCGACCATGTAGAACGCCTGTTCCGGCAGGTGGTCGCACTCGCCGTCGACGATCATCTTGAAGCCACGGATCGTTTCCTTCAGCGGTACGTACTTGCCCGGCGAGCCCGTGAACACTTCTGCGACGTGGAACGGCTGCGACAGGAAACGCTGGATCTTACGCGCACGTGCGACCGACAGCTTGTCTTCCGGCGACAGTTCGTCCATGCCCAGAATCGCGATGATGTCGCGCAGTTCCTTGTAGCGCTGCAGCGTCTGCTGAACGCGACGCGTGATCGTGTAGTGCTCTTCGCCGATCACGTTCGGGTCGATCTGGCGCGAGGTCGAGTCGAGCGGGTCGACTGCCGGGTAGATACCCAGCGAAGCGATGTCACGCGACAGAACGACGGTTGCGTCCAGGTGGCCGAAGGTCGTAGCCGGCGACGGGTCGGTCAAGTCATCCGCAGGGACGTACACGGCCTGGACCGACGTAATCGAGCCCTTCTTGGTCGACGTGATGCGTTCCTGCAGCTTGCCCATTTCTTCAGCCAGCGTCGGCTGATAGCCCACTGCCGACGGCATACGGCCCAGCAGTGCCGACACTTCGGTACCGGCCAGCGTGAAACGGTAGATGTTGTCGACGAAGAACAGCACGTCGAGGCCTTCGTCACGGAAGTGCTCGGCCATCGTCAGGCCGGTCAGCGCGACGCGCAGACGGTTGCCCGGCGGCTCGTTCATCTGGCCGTACACCAGCGCGACCTTGTCGAGAACGTTCGAGTCCTTCATTTCGTGGTAGAAGTCGTTCCCTTCACGGGTACGCTCGCCCACGCCCGCGAACACGGAGTAACCGCCGTGTTCCTTCGCGATGTTGTTGATGAGCTCCATCATGTTGACGGTCTTGCCCACGCCAGCACCGCCGAACAGACCCACCTTGCCGCCCTTTGCGAACGGGCAGATCAGGTCGATAACCTTGATACCCGTTTCGAGCAGTTCGGTCGACGGCGACAGTTCGTCGAACGCCGGAGCCTTCTGGTGGATCGAGCGCGTCACGTCGCTCTCGATCGGGCCAGCTTCGTCGATCGGACGGCCGAGCACGTCCATGATACGGCCGAGGGTCGGCTTGCCGACCGGTACCGAAATCGGCTTTGCCGTGTTCTTCACGGTCAGACCGCGGCGCAGGCCATCGGATGCACCCAGACAGATGGTACGGACCACGCCGTCGCCCAGCTGCTGCTGGACTTCGAGCGTCAGTTCCGAGCCATCGAGAATGAGCGCGTCGTAGATCTTCGGCATGCTTTCGCGCGGGAATTCCACGTCGATAACGGCGCCGATGCACTGTACGATCTTGCCTTCTACCAAAGCAGCAGTACTCATCGCTTTTCCTTTAAATACCTGATTCTTTACTCGCGCAAGGGCGCAGTTGTCGTCCGGGGCGCGCGCTTAAACAGCGGCTGCGCCGCCGACGATCTCCGACAGTTCTTTGGTAATCGCGGCCTGACGGCTCTTGTTGTACACGAGCTGCAGTTCGCTGATCACCGTCTTCGCGTTGTCGGACGCAGCCTTCATCGCGACCATCCGCGCCGATTGCTCGGACGCCATGTTTTCCGCGACGGCCTGGTACACCAGCGCCTCGACGTAACGCACGAGCAGTTCGTCGACGACAGCCTGTGCGTCCGGCTCGTAGATGTAATCCCACGACGTCGACGGCGTGCCGTCATCCGCTTCGAAGTGTTCCGAAGACAGCGGCAGCAGTTGCTCGATCACGGCTTCCTGCTTCATCGTGTTGATGAAGCGCGTGTACGCGATATAAACCGCCGACAGCTTGCCTTCCGAGTACAGATCGAGCTGCGTCTTGACCGCGCCGATCAGCTTGTCCAGGTGCGGGGTATCGCCGAGGTGTACGACCTGCGACATCACCTTCGCGCCGAAGCGATTCAGGAACCCGAGGCCCTTGCTACCGATTGCGGTGGCTTCGACCTTCTGGCCCCTCTCTTCCAGCTCCTTGAACTTCTGCACCGTCGCACGCAGCACGTTGGTGTTCAGACCGCCGCACAGACCCTTGTCGGTCGTGACGAGGATGATGCCGGCCGTCTTCACGCCGTCGTTCGCCACCATGAACGGGTGGCGGTATTCCGGGTTCGCGCGGCTCATGTGCGCGGCGATGGCACGGACCTTGTCCGCGTACGGACGAGCTGCGCGCATGCGTTCCTGCGCGCGGCGCATCTTCGATGCGGCCACCATCTCCATCGCCTTCGTGATCTTGCGCGTGTTTTGCACGCTCTTGATCTTGCCGCGAATTTCCTTCATTCCAGCCATAGCTTGCTCCTTGACCGAAGCGGCGCGGGCGCATCAGCACCCGCGCGGCCTCAGTGTGTCACTCGCGGATCAATAGGCACCCGACTTCTTGAAGGACTCGATTGCAGCGCGCAGCGCGCCTTCGTCGTCCTTCGAGAGATCCTTGGTGTCTTCGATGCGCTTGATGAGGTCAGCGTGGCTGGTCTTCAGGTTGTCGCGCAGGCCCTTCTCGAACGCGAGCACTTGCTTCACGTCGAGGTCGTCGAGGTAGCCGTTGTTCGCGGCGTACAGCGACACGGCCAGTTCCCAGACCTGCAACGGCTGGTACTGCGGCTGCTTCAGCAGTTCCGTCACGCGGCGGCCGCGCTCGAGCTGCTTGCGGGTCGCTTCGTCGAGGTCCGATGCGAACTGCGCGAATGCAGCGAGTTCACGGTACTGCGCGAGGTCGGTACGAATACCGCCCGACAGCTTTTTCACGACCTTCGTCTGAGCGGCGCCACCGACTCGCGACACCGACACGCCGGCGTTGATTGCCGGGCGGATGCCTGCGTTGAACAGGTCGGTTTCCAAGAAGATCTGGCCGTCGGTAATCGAGATCACGTTCGTCGGAACGAACGCGGTCACGTCGCCAGCCTGCGTTTCGATGACCGGCAGTGCCGTCAGCGAACCGCTCTTGCCCTTCACTTCGCCGTTCGTGAACTTCTCGACGTACTCTTCCGACACGCGAGCTGCACGCTCCAGCAGACGCGAGTGCAGATAGAACACGTCGCCCGGGTATGCTTCACGGCCCGGCGGGCGGCGCAGCAGCAGCGAGATCTGACGGTATGCCCAGGCTTGCTTGGTCAAGTCGTCATAGATGATCAGCGCGTCTTGGCCGCGGTCGCGGAAGTACTCGCCCATCGTGCAGCCGGCGTACGGTGCCAGATACTGCATTGCGGCGGAATCCGATGCCGAAGCGGCGACGACGATCGTGTATTCCATCGCGCCCGTTTCTTCGAGCTTGCGAACCACGTTCATGATCGACGAAGCCTTCTGGCCGATCGCGACGTAGATACAGATCAGGTCCTTGCCCTTCTGGTTGATGATCGCGTCGAGCGCCACCGCGGTCTTGCCGCACTGACGGTCGCCGATGATCAGCTCACGCTGGCCACGGCCGATCGGCACCATCGCGTCGATCGACTTGATGCCCGTCTGCACCGGCTGCGACACCGACTTGCGCCAGATCACGCCCGGGGCGATCTTTTCGATCGCGTCGGTCAGCTTCGCGTTGACCGGGCCCTTGCCGTCGATCGGGTTGCCGAGCGCATCGACCACGCGGCCGATGAGTTCCGGACCAACCGGGACTTCCAGAATGCGGCCCGTCGTCTTGACGATGTCGCCTTCCGAGATGTGTTCGTATTCGCCGAGAATCACCGCGCCGACCGAGTCGCGCTCGAGGTTCAGCGCGAGGCCGAACGTGTTGCCCGGGAACTCGAGCATTTCGCCCTGCATCACGTCCGACAGGCCGTGGATACGCACGATACCGTCGGTCACGGAGATCACGGTGCCCTGGTTGCGAACGTCTGCGCTCGCTTCAAGGCCCTGGATCCGGCTCTTGATCAGCTCGCTGATCTCAGAGGGATTGAGTTGCATTATTCGCTCCTGATAGTCAATTCTGTTGCGTGCCGGCTGCCTGGGCGCTCAAGCGCACAAGGCTGTCTGCATGCTGGCGAGCCGCGCGCGGACCGAGGTATCGAGCACTTCGTCGCCGACCGTCACGCGCACGCCGCCGATCAGCGACGCATCGGTCAGGACAGTCGGCTTCAGCTTGCGCTTGAACTTGCGTTCGAGGCTGGCGAGGAGTTCGGTGAGCTGTGCGCCTTCGAGCGGAAACGCGCTGACGATCTGCACGTCGGCGGCGCCTTCGCGCGCATTCTTCAGTTCGTCGAACTGTACGGAGATTTCCGGCAGCAGCGCGATACGGTGATTTTCGACCAGCATCTGCACGAAGTTCTTCGCTTCCGCGCTGGTCGCGAGCGGCGACTTCACCGCGGCGAGCAACAGCTCGTTGACCTGCGCGCGGCTCACTTTCGGGCTCGACGCGACGGACAGCACTTCGGGCAGTTGCGCAACCTGAGCCAGCTCTTGCACGAGCGTGGACCAGGCGGCGATATCACCACCCTCGGCCACGCGGAACAGCGCTTCTGCGTAAGGGCGGGCGATGGTTGCAAGTTCGGCCATGATCAGAGCTCGGCTTTCAGTTGATTCAGCAGTTCGGCGTGGGCCGTTTGATCGACTTCGCGCTTCAGGATCTGCTCGGCGCCCTTGACCGCCAGCGTGGCGATTTCGCCGCGCAGCGTTTCACGCGCCTTCACGATTTGCTGATCCGCGTCCGCCTTCGCCTGAGCGATGATGCGGGCGGCTTCGGCATGGGCTTGAGCCTTGATTTCTTCGGCCACGGCCTGCGCGCGCTTTTCAGCGTCGGCAATGCGTTGTTGACCGTCGTTACGGGCTTGCGCGAGCTCCTGATCGACGCGCTTGTGCGCCGCTGCGAGTTCCGCCTGACCCTTTTCCGCGGCGGACAGGCCGTCGGCAATTTTCTTCGAGCGCTCGTCGAGGGCGTTGACCAACGGCGGCCACACGAATTTCATCGTGAACCACGCGAGGATCAGGAACACGACCATTTGCGCAAACAGGGTTGCGTTGAGATTCACGGTGTTTCCTTATCTGCTATTCCGGAAATTGAAACGAGGAGGAGCGCGTCGAAAATGAATTCGATTGGCGCTCGTCATCCGTTCCACCCTGCGCCGGCTCGTCGCTGGCGCAAATCTTCCGAGGAACCTTAGCCTGCGAGCTTCGACAGGAGCGGGTTCGCGAATGCAAACAGCATTGCCACACCAACGCCGATCAGGAACGCCGCGTCGATCAGACCAGCCAGCAGGAACATCTTCGTTTGCAGCGGGTTGATCAGCTCAGGCTGACGTGCGCATGCTTCGATGTACTTGCCACCCATCAGACCGATACCGATACAGGCGCCGATCGCACCCAGGCCGATGATGATACCGATACCGATAGCGGTCAGACCTTGGATGTTGGCGATGAAAGCTTGCATGATCACTCCTTTGTGAAAAGACTTGGAACTGGAATTAAAAGAAAACTAAAAACAAACCTGCTTGATTGTCCGGCTGCTTAGTGCGATTCGTGAGCCTGGCCGAGGTACACCAGCGTGAGCATCATGAAAATGAACGCTTGCAGCAAAACAATCAGGATGTGGAAGATCGCCCAGACGCTACCCGCGAGGATGTGGCCGATGAAGCCGAGCACCGACGCGTCCGCACCGAAGCCCCACATGCTGCCGAGCAACGCGATCAGCAGGAACAGCAGTTCGCCTGCGTACATGTTGCCGAACAGTCGCATGCCGAGCGAAACGGTCTTGGCGACGTATTCAACGATGTTCAGGCCGAGGTTCGGGATCCACAGCAGCGGGTGCGCGCCGAACGGAGCCGACACGAGTTCATGCAGGAAGCCGCCCGGGCCCTTGATCTTGATGCTGTAGTAGATCATCAGCACGAAGACGCCGAGCGCGATGCCGATCGTGCCGTTCAGGTCGGCCGTCGGAACGATGCGGTGATGCGGGATGACTTCCGACAGACCCAGCCAGCCGATCACGCGGCCCGGCAGGTCGACGGGGAGGAAGTCGAGGGAGTTCATCAGCGCGACCCAGACGAACACGGTCAGCGCGAGCGGAGCAATGAAAGTACGATTGCCGTGCACGACAGCCTTCGACTGATCTTCGACCATCTCGACGATCATTTCGATCATGCACTGGAAACGACCCGGGACGCCCGGCGTCGCCTTGCGGGCAGCCATGTACAGGATCAGGATCGTGGCGATACCGCAGACGATCGACCAGAACAACGTGTCGAGATTCCAGACGTGGATATCGAAAATCGACGTCTGATGCGCGGTGGAGAAGTTCTGCAAGTGGTGCGCAATGTACTCGGACGGATCCAGAGCACGCGAGCCTTCGCTGGTTGCCATATCGTTAGTGCCACCCAAATTGTCGAAAATCGGTCTTCCGCTTCACCGCAACACTCTATTGCGGGAACGCGCCTGCGCATGTTCCGGTCGAACTGCGCAAGGTCTCACAGCCTATCGCCAGGCCAACGCAATCCAGTACGTTTTCAGCACGAGCAGGTACGTGATGAGCAGGGGCACCCAGTGCACGCCGGGGTACCACACGGCAATCGCTACGAACAACGCGATCGTCGCTCCCATCTTGAGTACTTCGCCGACCACCCAACCCATCACTGTGTCGGCACCGCCTCGCCTCAAACGCGCCGCGAACAATGCGCTTGGCGCCCAGCCAATCGCTCCGCCCAAAAATGCGGATTGCGCAGCGGCGCCCGGCGGCTTCGAAGAAAACAGCCACCACGCCAGCGTTGCAACCAAGGACAGGACCACTTGCGCGACCACTACCCGGTAGGGCGTGACCCGCGAGGGTCGGCTTACGTCCGGCCCGAACAGCGTTTCCGCTTCGGCCCGCGTAAGCGGAACGATTGTTGTGTCGTCTTGCTGCTCGGCATCCCAGTCGTCGGCGGCTGCATGCCGCTGCCCGACAGCCGGTTCGGTGTTGCGGCGTGCGCTGCGCTCGTCGTGCCCATTGATCGGCTGCTCCTGACTCGCCATCGCTACCTTCCGCAAATTCCCAATCCGCCCCAAACTTTCCGAAAGCTTTCGGGGGTGCCTAGCTAACAAATCCGGGCGATTGTAAGCGATAGTTGCAGGTGATTCAAGGCTTTAGACGCGACAAAAATCTGCGTAAAACGCGTCCTCATCATGTGAAAAACGCGCGAACGAGCGACGTACGATGACAGTTGTAAGGTGGGATTTTCGCGTCGGTACTTCTTGCTGGAAAAGTGTCGCCGCAACGAATGACGCAGAACCGGCGCTCTGCGAGTATCACGGCCACCCGGCAGGCGCACAGGCAAAAAAATCACTGTGAGACGACAGCGAAAAACATCGCAACACAAGGACCAGGAACAAGCGGAACGCTGTGACGACAAACCGCACTCATCGCACGAGACAAGCCAGCCGCGAACCCGCTCGTTCACGCAATGAGTTGCAACGTCACCACAGACGATCGACTGTGGATCGCCGGACTTATCCACAACCCGACAGCCTCGCGGAATGCCGTGCGCCCCCCCGCCCACCGGATCGAACGCCTGTGCCACGCGCTACCGCAGGTTCAGCCGTGCACGAGCAGCCACGCACCGAGCGCGCCGCTGGCGAGTGCAAATGGAATCGACACCAGGTGAAACGGCAGCCACATGCGCGACTCCTTCGCGAGACGCACGGCGATCAGGTTCGCGAGCGAGCCGATCGCGAAACCGAAGCCGCCGACCGATACGCCGAACGCGAGCGCACGCCAGTCGTGCGTGAATTCCGACAGCAGGATCGCGGCCGGCACATTGCTGATACCCTGCGACAGCACCGCGCCCGCGGCAAACACGCGCAACGGCGAATCGAGCTGTGCACGCGCGATTGCTTCGTGAACGACGGGCAGCGCAGCCGCGCTGCGCAGCACGACGAACATCAGCACGAAAATCAGCAGCAGCAGCCAATCGATCTTCAGGACTGCATCACGTTTCGCGACGAGCAGCGCGATTACGACGGCGACGAGGCCCGGCACCGGATGGTGCGCATCGGCGAGCAATACGAATGCACCGAACAGCACCACCGCAAGCAGCGCATGCATGCGTTGCACGGGGACCGTGTCGACGTCTCCGGACAGATCGAGCGGCTTCGCGCGAAACGCACACGCCGTCAGCAAGAGCAGCAGCACCATCAATGCAAGCGCGAGCGGCCCCAGCGTGACGACGAAACGGCCAAACGACACGCCGCTCAATTGCCACAGGAAAAGGTTCTGAGGATTGCCGAGCGGCGTTGCGACCGACCCCGCATTGACGGCCAGCGCGACCACGATCACGAGCCGCCGGAACGGCAGCGGCGTCAGCGCGCGCAGCGACACCATCAGCGGTACGACGACGAACAGCGCGACGTCGTTGGTGAGCCACATCGCAAGCGCGGCCGCGAATATGACGAGCAGCATCGCGAGTCCGCGCTCGGAGTGCACGTGATGCACGATGCGATGCGCAAGCCACATCAGGCACCCGGACAACTCGAGCGCCTTGGTCAGCATCAGCAGGCCGGCCAGCGTCAGCACGGTTTGCCAGTCGACGAGGCCGGTCAGTACGGCAACTGGTTGCGGACGCAACCATTGAAGAATAATCAGTGCAAGCGCCAGCACCGTCAGTACCGGCTCCTGCAACAGCCATCCGAGCCACCGGCGCGGCGCTGCCGCGCCTGTGTTCTCCATCGATCGACTCTCGTTACTCTTCGGCCGCGACGTTGCCGCGCAGGCGCGCGAGAATGCCCTCGAGCGCATCGAGGTTGCCGAAGTCGATGAGCACCTGTCCTCGCCCGCGGCGGCCGAGCTTGATCTTCACCGTCGATGCGAGCAGGTCGGACAGTTCCTCCTCGAGACGACGCGTGTCGCGACCGCCATCGTCCTTCGCACGCGCCTTCACCGCCGGCACTTCCTTGGTCGTGTGCGCGACGAGTTTCTCGGTCTCGCGCACCGACATGCGCTTGTTGACGACCTGGTGTGCAAGCGTGATCTGCGTCGCAGCATCGACCGCGAGCAGCGCGCGCGCATGCCCCATATCGAGATCGCCGGCCAGCAGCATCGTCTGTACCGGCGAAGCGAGGTTCAGCAGACGCAGCAGGTTCGACACCGCGCTACGCGAACGGCCGACCGATTCGGCCGCCTGCTCGTGCGTGAAACCGAACTCGTCGAGCAGACGCTGAATGCCGTGCGCCTCTTCCAGCGGGTTCAGATCCTCGCGCTGGATGTTCTCGATCAGCGCCATCGCGGCGGCAGCCTGATCGGACACATCCTTCACGAGTACCGGCACTTCGTCGAGACCGGCCAGACGTGCCGCGCGGAAACGCCGCTCGCCCGCGATGATCTCGTATTTATCGGACGCAATCGGCCGTACCAGGATCGGCTGCATCACGCCTTGCGCGCGAATGCTGGCCGCCAGCTCCTGCAGGCTACCCTCGTCCATCCGCGTGCGCGGCTGATACTTGCCGGCCTGCAGCTTGCCGAGCGCGAGCGTGTTCGGCGCCCCTTCGATCTTCACCGCTTCGGTGATGTCCGCACTGCCGCCCAGCAGCGCTTCGAGGCCACGTCCCAAGCCCTTCTTCTTTGGTACCGCGTTCATGTCTTTCTTCCTCGCTTCGCTCATGTCCGGATCACGACACCTCGAACGCGCGCACGCGATCGATCATCTCGGCACCGAACTGGAGATACGCCTGCGCACCGCGCGAGTTGCGGTCGAACACGACGCCCGGCAACCCGTAACTTGGCGCTTCCGCCAGGCGCACATTACGCGGAATCACCACGTCGAACACCTTGTCGCCGAAGTGCGCTTTCAGTTGATCGGAGACTTGCTGCTGCAGCGTGATACGCGGATCGAACATCACGCGCAGCAAGCCGATGATCTTCAGGTCGCGGTTCATGTTCGCGTGAACCTGCTTGATCGTGTTGACGAGGTCCGACAGCCCCTCCAGTGCGAAGTACTCGCACTGCATCGGGATCACGACGCCATGCGCCGCGCACAGCCCGTTCAGCGTCAGCAACGACAACGTTGGCGGGCAATCGATCAGCACGAAGTCGTAATCGTCGGCCACGCGCTCGAGCGCGGCCTTCAGCCGGCGTTCGCGGTTGTCGATGTTGATCAGTTCGATCTCGGCGCCGGACAGTTCGCGGTTGGCCGGCAGCACGTCGTACGTGACGCCTTCCGGACGCACGCGCGCGTCGGTCACCGATACGCCGTCGACCAGCACTTCGTACACGGTCGACTCGCAGGAGGCTTTGTCGATCCCGCTGCCCATCGTCGCGTTACCCTGCGGGTCGAGATCGATCAGCAGGACTCGTTGCTCCTGCGCTGCAAGGCTTGCGGCGAGATTGACCGATGTCGTCGTCTTGCCGACGCCCCCCTTCTGGTTCGCAACGCAGAAGATCTTTGCCATCGTTGGTGTGTTCCTCTTACTTCAAACAAATGACGCGCTACCGCGCGCCTTCAATTCGCTTCGGCGACCGTGACTTCGATCAGATGCCGTTCGGCATCGAGCATCGGCACCGCCAGCCGCATCGTCTGCTTCACGCGACTACCTTCCGGCAGCCGGGCGATCTCGTCGTCCGGGTGCACGCCCTTCATTGCCCAGATCGATCCGCCGGGCGCGACGAGATGTCGAGCAAGTTTAACGAAGTCGGATAGATCCGCGAAAGCGCGGGATACGATCATGTCGAATTTTTCCGGCACTTCGACGCCCGGCTGCAGCGATTCGACCCGGCCGGTGACGACCGACAGGTTCAAGAGTTTCAGCTCCGCACGCATCTGGGTCTGGAATGCAGACTTCTTCTGCACGATATCGTTCAGCGTCACATGCCATTCCGGCTGCACGATCGCCAGCACGATACCGGGCAACCCACCGCCCGAACCAACGTCGAGCACACGTGCCGACGTACGGCCGCGCAGATGCGGGACGATGGAGAGCGAATCCAGGATGTGCTGGATCAGCATCTGCTTCGGATCGCGGATCGCGGTCAGGTTGTAGACCGCATTCCACTTGCCGAGCAGCGCAACATAGTCGAGCAGCTGGTTGCATTGAGCATCCGTCAATGCGATGTCGAGCGCGGCCGTGCCGTCGACGAGCATCCCTTCAAGTACGTCCCGATTAACCGCCGGCGCGCGACGCGCCGTCATTGTTGCGTCGGGACTGTACCGCCCCCCTGCTCGGTCGCCCCTGCGGCGATACCATTACGACGACCAAGACCACGGCGCTTCAGGTGCACCATCAGCAGCGAGATCGCAGCCGGCGTGACGCCCGAGATACGCGATGCCTGACCGATCGTTTCCGGACGGAACTCGTTGAGCTTCTGGCTCACCTCGAACGACAGGCCACGCACCTCACGGTAGTCGATTCCGTCCGGCAAGCGCGTGTTTTCGTTCGCATCATTGCGCTCGATTTCGCTCGCCTGACGCTCGATATAGCCCTGGTATTTGATGCCGATCTCGACCTGCTCCTTGATCTGCTCGAGCAGCACCGGATCGTCCGCGAGCGGCTCCGCAGGGCCGCACTCGCCGCCCTTCAGCCCGCACACACCGTCGTAGCTGATGCCCGGACGGCGCAGCAGTTCGGCAAGACTGTACTCGTGGTCGATCGCCTTGCCGAGCAACGCGGTCGCCTCTTCCGGCGGCAGCGTCTTCGGCGTAACCCACGTGGACTTCAGCCGTTCGGTTTCACGTGAAACAGCATCGCGCTTCCGGCTGAACGCATCCCAACGAACATCGTCGACGAGTCCCAGTTCGCGACCAAGCTCGGTCAAGCGCATGTCTGCGTTGTCTTCACGCAGGCTCAGGCGGTATTCGGCGCGGCTCGTGAACATCCGGTACGGCTCGGCCACGCCGCGCGTGACGAGGTCGTCGACCAGCACGCCCAGGTAAGCCTGGTCGCGGCGCGGGCACCATGCGTCCTTCTCCTGCACGTAACGACCGGCGTTCAGGCCAGCCAGCAGGCCTTGCGCCGCAGCCTCTTCATAGCCGGTCGTACCGTTGATCTGGCCCGCAAAGAACAGCCCGTTGATCGCCTTAGTCTCGAGCGACGCCTTCAGCGCACGCGGATCGAAGTAGTCGTACTCGATCGCGTAGCCAGGGCGCAGGATGTGCGCGTTCTCGAGACCGCGCATCGAGTGCACGAGTTCGAGCTGCACGTCGAACGGCAGGCTCGTCGAAATTCCGTTCGGGTAGAACTCATTGGTCGTCAGCCCTTCCGGCTCCAGGAAGATCTGGTGCGATTCCTTCGACGCGAACCGGTGGATCTTGTCCTCGATCGACGGGCAATAACGCGGGCCGACACCCTCGATCACGCCTGTATACATAGGCGAACGGTCGAGACCGCCGCGAATGATGTCGTGCGTACGCTCGTTCGTGTGTGTAACCCAGCACGGCAGCTGCTGCGGATGCTGCTCTGCCCGGCCGAGGAACGAGAATACGGGGATCGGATCGAGGTCGCCCGGCTGCTCGTCGAGCTTCGAAAAGTCAATCGAGCGCCCATCGATACGCGGCGGCGTACCGGTCTTCAGGCGGCCCTGTGGCAGCTTCAGTTCCTTCAACCGTGCCGACAGCGACACGGCCGCCGGATCGCCCGCGCGACCGCCCGTATAGTTGTTCAGGCCGACGTGGATCTTGCCGTCGAGGAACGTGCCGGCCGTCAGCACCACCGCGCGTGCGCGGAAACGGATGCCGATCTGCGTAACGGCGCCGACCACGCGGTCGCCTTCGACCATCAGGTCGTCGACGGCCTGCTGGAACAACCACAGGTTCGGCTGGTTCTCGAGCCGGTGGCGGATCGCGGCCTTGTACAGGATACGGTCGGCCTGCGCGCGCGTCGCACGCACAGCCGGCCCCTTCGATGAATTGAGGATCCGGAACTGAATACCACTCTCGTCCGTCGCGGCCGCCATCGCGCCGCCGAGCGCGTCGACTTCCTTGACCAGATGGCCCTTGCCAATGCCGCCGATCGACGGATTGCAGCTCATCTGCCCGAGCGTTTCGATGTTATGGGTCAGCAGCAGCGTCTTCGCGCCCATACGCGCGGATGCCAACGCAGCCTCCGTACCGGCGTGACCGCCACCGACGACGATGACGTCAAATTCTGTGGGAAAAAGCATGGTGGATTCCGTACGCAGAGCTACGCACGAACCTATCTGAGAAATGTATGGGCCGAATTATAGCGGGTTCGCTTTTCACCCGAAGACCGTCCGAATGGTAGGGTCGGTTCGTTTCGCTGTTTTTTTTGTTTTTTTGCGCGCCAAGCGGTCGAACTGTGGGGCTGAGCCCTGCTCCGACCGCACATCCGCCACCTCACAGCACATCGTCACGCTGCGCAGAATCGACGGATTGGATAGAACGGACTTCCCCGGAGCTTCCACCACAGTGTTCTCGATCCGTCGCCAGGCACTTATCCACTGTGCCATGCAACACGCGCCGGCGGGGCCCCGCCGGTCACGCGACCCTCGGGATTCTGTGCAATTCACACGTCGCCAAGATCAATCTCTTTCCTGCTCATCACAGAGCTTCCGACTATTCCTTCGGCACTTATCCCCTGCCAAGTCCCCCCGACGCAATCCAATCGCCCTGTGCCCCAAAACAAAAGCGGCGTGTTTCACGTGAAACACGCCGCCCGTTTCCCGCCAACCGTACCGATCATCAAGCCATTTTCTTCGCCAACCCGAGGTACGTCTCGATCACACGCGGATTCTGAGCCAACTCGGCCGCCGGCCCTTCGAGCACAAACTCCCCGGTCTCCAGCACATAGCCGTAGTCGGAGATCTGCAGCGCGGCTCGTGCATTCTGTTCGATCAGCAGCGTCGCGACGCCCGTGCCGCGCAACGCGCTGATGATATGAAAGATCTCCTTCACGATCAGCGGTGCCAACCCGAGGCTCGGCTCGTCGAGCATCAGCAGATCCGGCTTGCCCATCAGTGCACGGCCAACTGCGAGCATCTGCCGTTCGCCGCCCGACAGCGTGCCGGCGGCCTGCTTGCGCCGCTCCTTGAGCCGCGGAAACAAGGCAAACACGGGGTCGAGCTGATCCAGAAAGCTGGATTCGCCCGCCAGCTTGCGGCGGTACGCGCCCAGCACAAGGTTGTCCTCGACCGTCATCGTGCTGAACAACTCGCGCTTCTCCGGCACGAGGCACATCCCGCGCGCAACGCGCTGCTCGACGGGCAGCGCGCCGACGTCGTTGCCGCGATACACGACCGCGCCCGATGCATGTCCGGTCACCGGCAGCGCACCCATGATCGCGTTCAGCAACGTCGATTTGCCCGCGCCGTTCGGGCCGATCACGCTGACGATCTGTCCCGCTTCGACCCTGATCGCTGCACCGTGCAGCGCCTCGACCTTGCCATACCGGACCGCCAGCCCGCGTACTTCGAGAATCGGCATCGTCGTGTCCGTCATCACTCCACCCCGCCCAGATACGCTTCGAGCACCGCAGGATCCTGCTGCACATCCTGCGGCAGCCCTTCCGCGATTCGCGTGCCAAATTCCATCACCACCAGCCGGTCGGTGAGATTCATCACGAAATCCATGTCATGTTCCACCAGCAACACGCTCATCCCTTCAGCCTTCAGGCGTCGCAGCAGATCGGCAAGCTGCTGCTTCTCCTGGTAGCGCAGCCCGGCGGCCGGCTCGTCGAGAAGCAGCAGCGTCGGGTCGCAGCACAGCGCGCGCGCGATTTCGAGGATGCGCTGTTGGCCGAGTGCGAGGCTGCCTGCTTCGTCGTACATGTGCTTTTCCAGCCCGACACGGCGGATCTGCCGCGCGGCTTCCGCGAGCAACTGCGCTTCCTCATGCCCATTGAGCCGCGCGATGCTGCGCCACACGCCCGTCCGGCCGCGCAGATGCGCGCCGATCGCGACATTCTCGAGCACCGTCATCGTCGGCAGCAATTTCACGTGCTGGAACGTACGGCCGATGCCGCGCCGCACGATCTGGCGGGACGTGAGCCCGTCGATCCGTTCGCCGCGGAATGTGATCGTGCCGCCGGTCGGCTGCAGCACGCCGGTCACGAGATTGAAGGTAGTCGACTTGCCGGCGCCGTTCGGCCCGATCAGCCCGATGATTTGCCCCGCTTTCACATCGAAGCTGACGTCGTTGACCGCCACCAGTCCGCCGAACTGCTTGCGCGCGTTGTCGACCACGAGCAGCGGCTCGCCCGCGACCGGCTTGCCGCGCTGCGGTAACGGATCGGCATGTTCAGGGACGTGCGCACGCGGCCCGCGCGGAAACAGCCTCGCGACGAACGGCCACACGCCCTGGCGCGCGTACTGGAGCAGCAGCACCATCAGCACGCCGAACACGATGATCTCGAAGTTGCCTTCCGAGCCGAGCAGCTTCGGCAGCAGCGTCTGCAGGTAGTCCTGCAGCACGGTGAGGATCGCCGCGCCGAGCACCGCGCCCCACACATGCGACACGCCGCCAACCACGGCCATGAACAGGAATTCGATCCCGTGGTTCAGGCCGAACGGGGTCGGGTTCACGGCGCGTTGCAGGTGCGCGTACAGGAAGCCCGACACCGCCGCGAGCACGGCCGCGTAGACGAAGATCACGACGCGCATCCATGCCGTGTTCACCCCCATCGCCTCGGCCATCACGCCGCCGCCGCGCAGCGCGCGGATCGCACGGCCGGGCCGGCTGTTGAGCAGGTTCTGCACCGACACGATTGCGGCCAGCACGACGACCCAGATCAGGAAGTACAGGCTGCGGCCGCTGTCGAGCTCGATGCCGAACAGGTTCAGCGCCGGAATCCCGTTGATCCCGTCGTACTTGCCGAGCAGTTCGAGGTTGCCGAACAGGTAGAACAGCGCGAGGCCCCATGCGATCGTGCCAAGCGGCAGGAAGTGCCCGGACAGCCGCATCGTGACCGCACCGAGCACAAGCGCGACGAGCGCCGTCAATACGACGCCGACGATCAGCGCGAGCCACGGCGACACGCCGTACTGCGTTGTCAGGAACGCGGTCGCATAGGCACCGATGCCGACGAATGCCGCCTGCCCGAAGCTCGTCATCCCGCCGACACCGGTCAGCAGCACGAGCCCGATCGCGACGATCGCGTACAGGCCGATGTAGTTCAGCAGCGTGATCCAGTACTCGGGCACCTGCAGCGTGCCGGGCAGCACCGGCAGCGCGAACAGCACCACGAGAAACACCCAGAAGGTCTTGTTGCGTACGATCGTCTTCATCGCGTCACTCCTCTTCCTCTTCCGCATGCGGCGTCGCGAAGCTGCGCCACAGGAGCACCGGGATGATCAGCGTGAACACGATCACTTCCTTGTAGGAACTCGCCCAGAACGACGAATACGATTCGAGCACGCCCACGAGCAGCGAGCCTGCGGCCGCGAGCGGATAGCTGACGAGCCCGCCGATGATCGCGCCGACGAAGCCCTTCAGGCCGATCAGGAAACCGGAGTCGTAATAGATCGTCGTCAGCGGGCCGACAAGGATGCCGGACAGCACGCCGAGCCCCGCCGCCAGCGTGAACGCGAGCCGCCCTGCCGCGGTCGTGCCGATGCCGACCAGCTGCGCGCCGAGCCGGTTCACCGACGTCGCCCGCAGTGCCTTGCCGGCGATCGTGCGGCCGAAGTACACGTAGAGCGCGCCGATCAGCACCAGCGCGGTCACGACCACGAGAATGCTCTGCACCGACACCGTCATGCTGCCGATCGACAGCGACGCATCGGCGAATCCGTTGGTGCGTGAACCTTCCGCGCCGAACATCACGAGTCCGAGGCCGACCATCGCGAAATGGACGGCGACCGATACGATCAGCAGCAGCAACGTCGTGCCTTCCGCGATCGGCTGATAGACGAGCCGATAAATGAACGGCCCCATCGGCACGACGATCGCGAGCGTGAGCGCGATCTGCGCGAGCATCGGCAACGGCTGCGCGGCGACGCTGCGCGTGATCGCGAACACCGCCAGCGGCAGCAGGACGTAGCGGCTGGCAAGCGTGGCGAGCGTGCGTCCGAGCTGATGGCGGCGCTCGCGATGGCGGACCAGTCCGCCGACTTCCAGCAGGAAGCACGCGATGCCCATCACGAACAACAGCCAGCACGTGGCGGGAAATTTTTGCGCCTGCAACGCAGCGAGCGTCAGCGCACCGTAGGCGACGAATTCGCCCTGGGGAATGAAGATCACCCGCGTGACGGAAAACACCAGCACGAGCGCCAGCGACAGCAATGCATAAATGGCGCCGGTCGTGATGCCGTCTTGCGCGAGGATCGCCGCAATCGAGAGATCCATACGTTTCGTGTATCGAGAATGCTGCGGGGAAACGGCGATGGGAGCGGCCCGGGCGCGTGCCGGCAGAACCGGAGTGCAGGCGCCGCGCGGGGGCTTCCCGGAAGTTCCATGCGGCGCGAATGCAGGCCGCGAGGCCCGCTGCGCCGCCGACGGCGTGCGCGGCGCCGTTCGCGCCGCGCACGCCGGTTTCACGTGATGCTTACTCGGCTTGCAACTTCCACTTGCCGTCGACGATCTGCACCATCACGCGCGCACGCGTGTCGAAGCCGTTGTGATCGGTCGGCGTCATGTTGATCACGCCGTGCGACACGGGCAGATCCTTCACGTTCTCGAGCGACGCGCGCAGCGCCTCGCGGAATGCCTCGGTGCCCGGCTGGCCCTTCTTGAGCGCTTCGGGAATCGCACGCTGCAGCAGCAGCCCCGCATCCCACGCATGTCCGCCGAACGTCGACAGCGAACCCGCGCCATATGCTTTCTCGTACGCCGCCTTGTACGCGAGCGCCGGCTTCTTTACCGGATTCGAATCGGGCAGTTGATCGGTCACGAGCACGGGGCCGGCCGGCAGGATCTCGCCTTCGCAATCCTTGCCGCACACGCGCAGGAAGTCGTTGTTTGCAACGCCGTGCGTCTGGTAGATCTTGCCCTTGTAGCCGCGCTCCTTCAGCGTCTTGGCCGGCAGCGCGGCCGGCGTGCCGGAACCGGCGATCAGCACCGCGTCCGGGTTCGAGCTCATCAGCTTCAGCACCTGCCCCATCACCGATGCGTCGGTGCGGTTGTAGCGCTCGTTCGACACGACCTTCAGGCCGTTCTTCGCGGCCGCCGCGTTGAATGTGTTGTACCAGCTGTCACCGTACGCGTCGGCGAAGCCGATGAAGCCGATCGTCTTCACGCCGTGCTTGGCCATGTAGCCAGCGATCGCGTCGGCCATCAGCTGGTCGTTCTGCGGGACCTTGAACATCCACGCACGCTTCGCGTCCATCGGCGCGATGATCTGCGCGCTCGCCGCGAGCGAGATCGTCGGCGTCTTGCCCTGCGACACCGGGTCGAGCATCGCGAGCGAGTTCGGCGTGACGGACGAACCGATGATCGCGTCGACATGATCCTCGTCGATCAGCTTGCGCACGTTCTGCACCGCGCGGCTCGTGTCGGACGCATCGTCGAGCACGATGTACTGCACGCTCTTGCCGGCGATTTCCTTCGGCAGCAACGCGATCGTGTTCTTTTCCGGAATCCCGAGCGACGCAGCCGGGCCGGTGGCCGACAGCGTCACGCCGATCTTCACCTGTGCCGACGCCGTTGCCGACGCACACACGAGGCCCACGGCAAGCACGGCTTCCATCCATCGATTCATCTTCATTTACGTTGTCTCCAAACGCTGCTCGAAAAATCCGCGGGTCGCTCGGGCGGCCCCGGTCATCAAACAAGTTAATATTTTAAGTATCTCGCTGTGCCACTGCCTACGCTCGTTTTCCCGTGAAACACCGCTGCGACAGGCCTCTGCCGGCATCGGCACTGCTCACGCACGCGCCGCGCCGCGGCCGCAACGGTCGTGCGACCGCCACGATGCGTGGCAGCAATGTCGTCAGGATGAAGAAAGCCGGAAAAGGTGACGTTGCAGACGCAACGATCGGGGGAAGATGCGCAGACCTGGCGCGGCTCGACCACGCTCGCCGACGGCGCAAAACAGGAAAAGCGGCCGCTCATGCGCAGGCGATCGAGGAGTCGGATGCGGACACAACGACCGGGGGGACAGTCGTGCAGGCAAATCGCGCCGAAGCGCGCATACCCGCCGCAGGACGGTTCGCGACAGCCGGGACATGCCCAGGCACCCCCGAACTCGAACGAGCGGCCCATGCCACCCCTGCTGCCCCGACGATTCGTCCTGCGCTTCTCATCCAACCGTGCTCCCTCTTCTGCATTTTGCTTGTAGGAGAACTGCCGACCGATTTTCCCGACCGTGCGGTCGGCGAAAGCCGAGTGTAACGGACGCTTTTTGCGCACGCCAACCGGGTAAGCCCGAACGGCATGCGCGTGGCCGCGCGCCATCTGCGACATGCTTGCGGCAAAAGGGAAGAACGGGGGGACGGACGTGAAACGCGGGAGATGCGAGATACCGGCGCGGTCGCGAACCTGCGACGCCGGCCGCTGCACCATCAAAGGTAATTCGCGCACACAAATGAAAAAGCGCTGTTGGATTCCGTCCAACAGCGCTTTGGGGTCCGGGCACTTTGTGCCTCGATTGTCTCCTCGTTCTCCACCTGCAAATTCGTTTCGCGGTGCATCAGAACTGAAACGAAGATTAAAGGAGCTTTCACCCTGCGACAACTTAGCATTTACCCCTATGGTGCATCGCCGCACGAAATTGGGGCACCAGCCTTGCCGCGCGGCGCCGGCCGGAGCCGGTCGCGATGCCCTTTCCGGCCGCGCCGGATGGTGCTTCGCATCAACGCGCCGCAAGGCCGCCCCCCGCTCTCAGGACGGCCTGAGTGGCTTGATTCGCGCGACCATCTCGCCGACGATCCCGCGCCGGAACGCCAGCACGCATGCGATGAAGATCAGCCCCGTGACGATCGTTGCCGACTCGCCGAGCGAGTGGAACCAGCCGATACCGGTGGTCGACGCGAGCCATTCGCCGATGTCGCCGAGGCGATCCTCCAGCGCGACGATCAGCGCCGCGCCAAGCAGCGGCCCGAACAGCGTGCCCATCCCGCCGACGAGCGTCATCAGCACGACCAGCCCCGACATCGTCCAGTACGCGTCGGACAGCGTCTCGAAGCCGAGCACAAGCACCTTCAGCGAACCGGCCAGCCCCGCGAGCCCGGCCGACAGGATGAACGCAAGCAGCTTGAAGCGGTCGGTGTCGTAGCCCAGCGAGATCGCGCGCGCCTCGTTCTCCTTGATCGCGACGAGCACCTGGCCGAACGGCGAGTGCACGATCCGCACGATGAACGCGCATGCGGCGACGATCACCGCGAGCACGATGTAGTACAGCGTCACGTCGCTGGACAGGTCGAGCAAGCCGAACAGATGCCCGCGCGGCACGCCCTGCAGGCCGTCCTCGCCGCCGGTGAACGGCGCCTGCAGGTAGATGAAGTAGACCATCTGCGCGAACGCGAGCGTGATCATCGCGAAGTAGATCCCCTGCCGGCGGATCGCGAACAGCCCGACGACGAGCCCGAGCAGCGTCGCGGCGAACGTGCCGACGAGCACGCCGAGCTCCGGCGTGAAGCCGAGCGTCTGGATCGCATAGCCGGTCGCGTAGCCGGCGGTCGCGAGGAACATCGCATGGCCGAACGACAGCAACCCCGTATAGCCGATCAGCAGGTTGAACGCGGCCGCGAACAGCGCGAACGTGAGCACCTTCATCACGAAGACCGGATACGCGCCGATGAACGGCGCGGCGAGCAGTGCGGCGAGCAGCACGCCGTAGAGCACTTTTCTCTGCATCATTTTTCCTTGCCGAACAGGCCCGCCGGGCGGATCAGCAGCACGATCGCCATGATCACGAACACGACGGTGGCCGACGCCTCCGGATAGAACACCCGCGTGAAGCCCTCGATCACGCCGAGCAGCAGACCGGTGACGATGGAGCCGAGAATCGAGCCCATCCCGCCGATCACGACCACCGCGAACACGGTGATGATCATCGGCTGGCCCATCAGCGGCGACACCTGGATCACCGGCGCGGCCAGCACGCCCGCGAACGCCGCGAGCGCGACGCCGAACCCGTAGGTGAGCGTGATCATCATCGGCACGTTCACGCCGAACGCCTCGACGAGCTTCGGGTTCTCGGTGCCTGCGCGCAGATAGGCACCCAGCCGCGTCTTCTCGATCACGAACCACGTTGCGAGGCACACCGCGAGCGACGCGACGACCACCCAGGCGCGGTAGTTCGGCAGGAACATGAAGCCCAGATTGGTCGCGCCGGACAGTTGCGACGGCACGTCATACGGCTGGCCGGACGAGCCGTAGATCGACCGGAACACGCCTTCGACGACGAGCGTGAGGCCGAACGTGAGCAACAGTCCGTACAGGTGATCGAGCTTGTACAGCCAGCGCAGCATCGTCCGCTCGATCACGATCCCGAACGCGCCGACGATCAGTGGCGCGAGCACGAGCATCGCCCAGTACGGCAACCCGAAGTACGACAACCCCATCCACGCGAGCATCGCGCCCAGCATGAACAGCGCGCCATGCGCGAAGTTGATCACGTTGAGCAGCCCGAAGATCACCGCGAGCCCGAGACTCAGGATCGCGTAGAACGAGCCGTTGACGAGCCCGAGCAGCAACTGGCTGAGCATCGCCGGCAACGGAATGCCAAAGATTTCCATCGACTTAGCCGTCAGAATGAGTTTCGTTGCGTGCGCAACGTTCAAGCCGTCGCGCACGCGGGCGGCGCAGCGGGCGCATCGCTGCGGCCGCCGCCGCGCGCCGCTACGTCGCGCTTACTTCCACAGCGCGCAGCGCGATTCCTGCTTGGTGCCGAACGCCTGGTCGCCCGGAATCGTCGCGAGCACCTTGTAGTAGTCCCACGGCTCCTTCGATTCCGACGGCTTCTTCACTTCCATCAGGTACATGTCGTGGATCATGCTGCCGTCCTGGCGGATGTAGCCCTTCGCGTAGAAGTCGTTGATCTTCATCTTCCTCAGCTCGGCCATCACCTTGTCGGAGTCGGTCGTGCCGGCGGCCTGCACGGCCTTCAGGTAGGTCGTCACCGATGAATAGTCGGCCGCCTGCAGGCTCGACGGCATCTTCTTCATCTTGCCGAAGTAGCGCTGCGCCCACTGGCGCGATGCCGCATCGCGGTTCCAGTACCAGCTGTCGGTCAGCACGAGCCCCTGCGTCGTCTCGAGGCCGAGGCTGTGCACGTCGTCGATGAACATCAGCAGCGCGGCGATCTTCATCGTCTTCGTGATGCCGAATTCCTTCGCGGCCTTGATCGCGTTGATCGTGTCGCCGCCCGCGTTCGCGAGGCCGAGGATCTGCGCCTTCGACGCCTGCGCCTGCAGCAGGAACGACGAGAAGTCCGACGCCGACAAAGGATGCCGCACCGAGCCGAGCACCTGGCCGCCGTTCGCCTTCACGACGTCCGACGTGTTTTTCTCGAGCGCCTTGCCGAATGCATAGTCGGCGGTCAGGAAGAACCACGTCTTGCCGCCCTGCTTCACTACCGCCGACCCCGTGCCCTTCGCGAGCGCCATCGTGTCGTATGCGTAGTGGACCGTGTACGGCGTGCACTGCTCGTTGGTCAACGTGTCGGCGCCCGCGCCGATGTTGATGTAGACCTTCTTCTTTTCGGCCGCGACCTGGTTCATCGACAGCGCGGTCGCGGAGTTCGTGCCGCCGACCAGCAGGTCGAGCCCACCGCGGTCCATCCATTCGCGCGCCTTCGACGCGGCGATGTCCGCCTTGTTCTGGTGGTCCGCATAGACGACCTCGATCGGCTTGCCGAGCACCTTGCCGCCGAAGTCGGCGACCGCCATCCGGATCGCCTCGAGGCCGCCCTGCCCGTCGATGTCCGCGTACAACCCCGACATGTCGGTGATGAAGCCGATCTTCACGCTGTCCGCGGCGTGTGCGGCACCGGCGGTCAACGTTGCAGTGGCGAGTGCGAGACACGCATGCGCAAGGGTCTTCATTTTCATTGACGTCTCCTGTTGTTCTGATGCGTTGTGGTTGTTAGAGGGCCGCCACGGCTAGCGGCAAGGGAAACGGGGCGGCGTCACACCCCAAGCAGGTCGTGAAGGATCGGCATCTTGCCTTCCAGTTCGGCCGCGCGGAAATGCTCGACGATGCGGCCATGCTCCATGACGTAGAACCGGTCAGCGAGCGGTGCGGCGAAGCGGAAATTCTGTTCGACCATCACCACGGTGTAGCCGCGCGCCTTCAGCGCGACGATCATCCGCGCGAGCGCCTGCACGATCACCGGTGCCAGGCCCTCGGAAATCTCGTCGAGCAGCAGCAGGTTCGCGCCGGTACGCAGGATCCGCGCGACCGCGAGCATCTGCTGTTCGCCGCCCGAGAGCCGCGTACCCTGGCTCTGCCGGCGCGAAGCGAGGTTCGGAAACATCGCGTAGATCTCGTCGAGCGACATCGCATGGTCGCGCGGCCCGATCGGCGGCGGCAGCATCAGGTTCTCCTCGCACGACAGGCTCGAGAAGATCCCGCGCTCCTCCGGGCAGTAGCCGACGCCGAAATGCGCGATGCGATGCGTCGCGAGGCCGATCGTCTCGTTGCCCGCGACCTTGATCGAGCCGCTGCGGCGGCCCGTGAGCCCCATGATCGCGCGCAGCGTCGTCGTACGCCCCGCGCCGTTGCGGCCAAGCAGCGTGACGACCTCGCCGCGATGAACGCTCAGGTCGACGCCGTGCAATATGTGGGATTCCCCGTACCAGGCTTCGAGGCCCGTGATCTCCAGCGCGGGCGTGCCGCTCTCGACACCGCTCAATTCGCGTTCCTCCCGTTCGCTGCGCTTCATGCGTGCGCCCCCGCGAGCGCCGCGTCGGCGCTGCCCATGTATGCCTCGATCACCAGCGGATTCTTCGATACTTCCGCATACGACCCTTCGGCCAGCACTTCGCCGCGCTGCAGGACGGTGATCGTGTCGGAGATGCCCGCGATCACGTTCATGTTGTGCTCGACCATCAGGATGGTGCGGCCATTCGCGACCTTCTTGATCAGCGCGGTCACGCGGTCGACGTCCTCGTGGCCCATCCCCTGCGTGGGCTCGTCGAGCAGCATCAGTTCGGGCTCCATCGCGAGCGTCGTCGCGATCTCGAGCGCGCGCTTGCGGCCGTAGGCGAGTTCGACGGTCGGTACATGCGCGAAATCGGTAAGGCCGACCTGCGTGAGCAGGTCCATCGCGCGATCGTCGAGGCGCCGCAGCGTGCGCTCGCTGCGCCAGAAATGGAATTCGGTGCCGAGTGCGCGCTGCAGGCCGATGCGCACGTTCTGCAACGCGGTCAGGTGCGGGAATACCGCCGAGATCTGGAATGAACGGATGATGCCGCGGCGCGCGACCTGCGCGGGCCGCTCGTCGGTGATGTCGATCCCGTTGAAGACGATCTGACCGGCCGTCGGCGTCAGGAACTTGGTCAGCAGGTTGAAGCAGGTGGTCTTGCCTGCGCCGTTCGGTCCGATCAGCGCATGGATCGCACCGCGTCGCACACGCAGGTTGACGCCATTCACGGCGGTGAAGCCCCGGAATTCCTTCGTCAGTCCACGTGTTTCCAGAATCGTGTCGCCGAGAATCATGTTCCCTTCCGTACGAAGTCAGGCGAAGCACCGGGGAAGATTCGCGCAAGCGACCGCGAACAGGTCAGCGGATGAGCGGACTGCCCCCGGCGCCGTGCTATGCATCGAGGGTGGTCTCCCGCGCCGATGCACATGCATGCTGCGCAACATTGTCGCCCCGTTGGTGCAGTGCAATCATCGGGATTTGCACTTATAGGGCTGGCCGCCATACGGGGCGTTGCCGTGCTCGGTTTTTCGACGCGTTTTTTTGGCGCGCGCATCATCGTCGACGGTACGCGTCAGGCTGCGCCCGCTCGTCCGCTAGACACAATGCAAGCCGCGCTCGATGCGCCGCTTCATGATCCAGCCCGTTCGAGCACGACAACCGGGCGCACCGTGCAAGTTGCTTCGCATGGCGAATCAGCAGACGCCTGCGTGGCCGCCCGCTGTCGCGCGGGTCGGCGTATGTCAGCGCGTGTCGGCATGTGTCATGCCGCGGTCATCACCGTTTCCGTTCGCACCTGCGTCGCTTCTTCGCGCGATGCGCGACGATCGGCGCGGATCATGTCGCTCGCGCGCTCCGCGATCATCAGCGTCGGCGAATTCGTGTTGCCGGACGTGATGAACGGCATCACCGACGCGTCGACAATCCGCAGCCCGGCGATGCCGCGCACGCGCAACCGGCTGTCGACGACCGCGCGATCGTCGTCCGCGCGGCCCATCCGGCAGGTCCCGACCGGATGGAAGATCGTGGTGCCGACGGCCCCCGCCGCTTCGATCAGTTCCGCTTCGGTCTGATACTGCGTGCCCGGCAGGATCTCCTGGGGACGGTAGCGCGCGAGCGCCGGCGCGGACGCGATCCGGCGCGTGAGTCGCAGCGCGTTCGTGGCGACATGGCGATCGTGATCGGTCGACAGATAGTTCGGCGCGATCGTGGGCGCCACACCCGAATCGGGGCTGGCGACATGCACGCTGCCGCGCGAGCTCGGCCGCAAATGGCACACGGATGCGGTAAAGGCGTTGAAACGGTGCAGCGGCTCGCCGAAGCGCTCGAGCGACAGCGGCTGCACGTGGTATTCGAGATCGGGACGCGTGAGCGCCGGATCGTCGGGATCGGATTTTGCGAATGCGCCGAGCTGCGACGGCGCCATCGACATCGGCCCGCGTTGCAGCAGCGCATATTCGGCGCCGATCATCAGCTTGCCCCACCAGTGCGCGGACAGCGTGTTGAGCGTGCGTACACCTTCGACGCGATATGCCATCCGCAGCTGCAGGTGATCCTGCAGGTTTTCGCCGACGCCCGGCAGGTCCTGCACGACGTCGATGCCGAGCGCCTGCAGCCGGTGCCCCGCACCGATGCCCGACAGTTCGAGCAGTTGCGGCGAATTCACCGCGCCTGAGGTCAGCAGCACTTCGGCGCGGGCACGCGCGACGTAATCGGTGCCGCCGCCACGATATTCGACACCCACCGCGCGCCGCCCGTCGAAAACCACCCGCTGTGCCTGCGCGCCGGTGATCACGGTCAGGTTCGGGCGCGTCATCGCGGGCCGCAGGAACGCCTTCGACGTATTCCAGCGCACGCCGCGCTTCTGGTTCACCTCGAAATAGCCGACCCCGGAATTGTCGCCGCGGTTGAAATCGTCGGTTGCCGGGATGCCCGTCTGCTGCGCGGCTTGCGCGAACGATTCGAGGATCTCCCAGCGCAGCCGCTGCTTCTCGACACGCCAGTAGCCGCCCGCGCCGTGCGCGTCGCTTGCGCCTGCATGGTGATCCTCGCTGCGTTTGAAGATCGGCAGCACGCTGTCCCACGACCAGCCGGCGTCGCCGGTTTCCTGCGCCCAGCTGTCGTAATCCTCGCGCTGGCCGCGCATGTAGATCATCCCGTTGATCGACGAGCAGCCGCCGAGCACGCGGCCGCGTGGATACGACAGCGCGCGGCCGTTCAGCGCTGCCTCTGGTTGCGTCTTGTACAGCCAGTCGGTGCGCGGATTGCCGATGCAGTACAGATAGCCGACCGGGATGTGGATCCAGTGGTAGTCGTCCTTGCCCCCCGCCTCGAGCAGCAGCACGTGGATGTCGGGATCCTCGGTCAGGCGGTTCGCGAGCACACAGCCTGCGGTGCCTGCGCCGACGATCACGTAATCGAATTCGCCCTCGAGCGTGCGTTGAGTAGTCACGGTATGTCTCCTGTCGACCCGAGTCAGCGCTTTGGCGCTTACTCCATCCCCACGGCGGTCGACCTGAGTCAGTGCTTCAACGCCTACTCGGGTCCCACCGCGAAGCTGGACGAAGTTAGCACCTCAGCGCTTGCTCGTATCCCACCCCAATCTTTTTGTTGTCCAACGCGCGGCGCAACGCCGCTCTCATTCCAGCATAGTGCGCCGCCGGTGACGCGATTGATGAAGCGTACTCCCGCAGCCGGCCGGCGATCCAATGAGTTATGCTGAACTGCGTTATAAGCTGCACTCATATCACGACGATGGATCTCACCCTGCTCCGCGCGTTCGCGACGGTCGCCCGAGAAGGCAATCTGACGCGGGCCGCTGCCCAACTGCACGTGACGCAGCCGGCCGTGAGCCTGCAGATCAAGCATCTGCAGGAAACGCTCGGCGTCGCGCTGTTCACGCGCACGTCGCGCGGGCTCGCGCTCACGCGCGACGGCCAGACGCTGCTGCCGCACGCGGAGCGCGCGCTGGCTGCGGCCGCCGACGTCGCGCGCGCCGCTGCTGCGCTGCGGCACGAGGTGCGCGGCCGGCTCCGGATCGGCACGATTCTGGATCCGGGCTTCCTGCGGCTCGGCGGCTTCCTGCGCGCGCTGGTCGAAACCCACCCGCAGGTCGAAACCGCGCTGCGGCACGGGATGTCGGGATGGGTGCTCGAACAGGTGCGTGCGCGGGCACTCGACGTCGGCTATTACATCGGCCGGCCCGGCGAGGACGATCCGCGCGACGATGCGCTCTTCCACACCGTCACGCTCACGCATTTCCAGTACCGCGTGCTCGCACCGGCCGGCTGGCGCGAGCGCGTGCAGCGAGCGCACGACTGGCGCGCGCTCGCCGCGCTGCCATGGATCTGGACGCCGCCGGCATCCGCGCATCACCGGCTGCTGTCGCGCGTGTTCGCGGCGGCCGGCGCGCAGCCGGTCAAGGTTGCCGAGGTCGACCAGGAGCAATCGATGCTCGATCTCGTCAAATCGGGCATCGGGCTGACGCTCGCGCGCGATTCGACCGCGCTGGCCGAAGCGCACGCGCATGCGCTGACGATCGTCGAACGCGTGACGATGCCGACCCAACTGACGTTCGTAACGCTCACCGAGCGGCGCGACGAGCCTGCGATCACGGCTGCGCTGCGGCTGATCGAGACTCAGTGGGCGATATGAGTGCGGCTGATGGCGTCGTGGGCGGGCGTTCGATGAACTGCAATGCGTGACGTGTTGGCAATCGGGCAATCGTAGTCGCGCGCCCCGCACCATCGCGGTCGAGCCCGATCGCCCGCCCCGCCTCGCATCACCGCGTCGTCACGCCACCATCGCAAGCTTTTTGCTAGATTGTGCGTTCGCACACCGCGAGACCCCGGATTGAAGGAGACCCGCATGGCCCGCAACATCGAGATCAAAGCCCGCGCCCGCGAATTCGACCAACTGCGCGAACGCGCGGCGGCGCTCGCCACCGAAGCGCCGCTCTTCTACCGCCAGCAGGATTTCTTCTACGACGTGCCGCGCGGCCGGCTGAAACTGCGCCGCTTCGAGGACGGTACGCCGGCCGAGCTGATCTTCTACCAGCGCGACGACCGCGACGGCCCGAAGGCGTCGTACTACACGCGCAGCCCGGTCACGAACCCGGACGCGATGCATTCGCTGCTCGCGACCGCACTGACCACGCGCGGGATCGTGACGAAGGAGCGGCACGTGTACCTGGCCGGCCGCACGCGCATCCACCTCGACCGTGTCGACGGCCTCGGCGACTTCATCGAACTGGAAGTCGTGCTCGGCCCGGACGACGATGAAGCCGGCGGAGAGGCCGAAGCGCACGACGTGTTCGCGAAGCTCGGCGTGTCGTCGGACGATCTCGTTGCGGTCGCGTACGTCGACCTGCTGAACGCCGATACGCAGTCCGAAGCGGCCTGATCCGGCCCTCGCCGCGGCGAGGCCTTGTACCCCGCCGCCGGCCCGGCCACCGCATCATGCCGCGCCGGGCGCCAGATGCGCGAGCGGCAGTGCGCCGTTGCGCTTGAAGGTCGTCAGCACGATGTTCGAGCGCACGCTGTCGACACCCGGCACGCGCATCAGCTTCTTCATCACGAACTGCGACAGCGCGCTCAGGTCCGGCGCGACGATCCGCAGCAGATAGTCGGCATCGCCGACCACCGCATGGCATTCGAGCACTTCGGGCAGCACGTCGATCTGCTGCTGGAACTGCTCGATGATCGAATCGCCGTGGTGCTTGAGCTTCAGGCTCGTGAACGCGGTGACGCCGAGCCCGAGCTTCTCGGGGCGCAGCATCACACGGTAGCCTTCGATCACGCCCGCCGCTTCCAGCCGCTGCAGCCGCCGGCCGATCTGCGACGGCGACAGCGGCACCTCCTCGCCGAGCTGCTGGTGCGTCGCGCGTCCGAAGCGCTGCAGCACGTCCAGCAGCGCGAGATCGAAGTGATCGAGTTCCAGCATGAGCATTCTCCGCATAAATTCCTGATTTGATGCGCAATTATCGCATCAACATGTAAATCCACGCCATCTTTGCGCCCATTCCGCACGGCTGCCGCTCTACACTTGCATGATTCCCAACCACGGCATGCAGAGCCCGATCATGTCCACCGTCGTCACCGCGAAACTGCAGGAGCAGTTCGACGCGGGCCTCGAAACCCGCGCCGATTTCACCATCGACCAGCCGCTCGAACGCTACGGCCAGGTCGACCACGCGGTGTGGCAGCAGCTCTATGCGCGACAGTCGGCGCTGCTGCGCGGACGCGCGTGCGACGCATTCGTCGCCGGACTCGGGAAGATCGACCTGCCGGCCGACCGCGTGCCGTCGTTCGCCGACGTGAACCGCCAGCTGAAGCCCGCCACGGGCTGGGAAATCGTCGCGGTGCCGGGCCTCGTGCCCGATCGCGTGTTCTTCGAACACCTTGCGAACCGGCGCTTTCCGGTCACCTGGTGGATGCGGCGCCCCGACCAGCTCGACTACCTGCAGGAACCGGACTGCTTCCACGATCTGTTCGGCCACGTGCCGCTGCTGATCGACCCGGTATTCGCGGACTACATGCAGGCGTACGGCCGTACCGCGCTCGCGGTCGCGGACGACGAAGCAGCGCTCGCGCGGCTGGCGCGGCTGTACTGGTATACGGTGGAGTTCGGCCTGATCCGCAACCCGAACGGCACGAACGGGCTGTCGATCTACGGCGCGGGGATCGTGTCGAGCAAGGGCGAGAGCCTGTACAGCCTCGAAAGCGCGGCGCCGAACCGGCTCGGCTTCGAACTGGAGCGCGTGATGCGCACGAAGTATCGGATCGACACGTTCCAGAAGACCTACTTCGTGATCGACGATTTCGCGCAGCTGTTCGCGCTCGCCGACGTCGACGGCCATGCGCTGGCCGAGCGGCTCGCCGAACTGCCCGAATTCCCGGCCGGCGCGGTGATCGACGGCGACCGCGTGCTGCAGCGCGGCACGGGCGAAGGTTGGCCGGACGACCCGGACGCGTGATGCAAACACTGGCGCCCGCCTCCGGATGCCCGTTCGCCAACTATGAAACAATGACCGGTACCGGCTTTGCCGCGCGGCCTCTGCCCGCGCGCGAGCGCCGTTACCGAACGAGGTGCAACATGATCCACAAGCTCACATCCGAAGAACGCAAGACCCGGCTCGAAGGCCTGCCGCACTGGACGGCCGTGCCGGGCCGCGACGCGATCCAGCGCAGCCTGCGCTTCGCCGATTTCAACGAGGCCTTCGGCTTCATGACGCGCGTCGCGATCAAGGCGCAGGAAATGAATCACCACCCGGAATGGTTCAACGTGTACAACCGCGTCGACGTGACGCTGTCGACCCACGACGCGGACGGCCTGACCGAACGCGATATCCAGCTCGCGCAATTCATCGATCAGGTCTGCGCGCACACCCAACCCGCGGCCTGAGCGTTTCCTCTGCCGCCGCGCATCTTTCGACGCGCGGCGCGTCAACTTTTCATTTCGATGAACGTTTTCTAGGATGTACTCAGTGGAAGCCTTCAGCTTTCCAAGCCATCCTTAAGGCGCACGTAAGTCTCGTACGCTTTCCGCGCCTTGGGGTCCAAACCTTCCAGTTGCAGCGCGCTTTCGCGCTGTACAATCAGCAGCGCATACGGCTTGGAGAGCGCGTTGGCCTCTTCGCAGAGTTTGAGTTCGTCGCCGCTCGACGGCGAGCGGGCGCGCCAGAAATTGATCGCGGCTTCGAGGTCGTGGATCGAAATATCGGACATGATTGGATTTAATCGTTCGCTGGCCGCCATGCTTGATGTCAGGCGAAGCGGCGCCCCTGTGGAAACGGCGTCGTGCTGTCCGCGTGCCTGAACCGCCAACCCATTGTACTTGAGCGAACTTCATGCGACTCCTTCTGATCGAAGACGACCGCCCCATCGCACGCGGTATCCAAAGCAGCCTCGAGCAGGCTGGCTTCACCGTCGACATGGTGCATGACGGCATTTTTGCCGAACAGGCGCTGGCACAGAACCGCCACGAACTCGTGATCCTCGACCTCGGCCTGCCGGGCATCGACGGGATGACGCTGCTCACGCGTTTCCGCCAGACGAACCGCCACACGCCCGTCATCGTGCTGACCGCTCGCGACGAACTGAACGACCGGATCCAGGGCCTGAACTCCGGCGCCGACGACTACATGCTCAAGCCGTTCGAACCGGCCGAGCTCGAAGCGCGCATCCGCGCGGTGATGCGCCGCAGCGGCCCGCACAGCGACATGCCGCGTCCGGAAGTGTCGCTCGGCGGCGTCCGCCTGTCGGGCGTCGATCGCCGCATCTTCAACGACGACAAGCCGCTCGAACTGTCGCCGCGCGAGTTCGCGGTGCTCGAGATGCTGCTGCTGCGTCATGGCCGCGTCGTCAGCAAAGCCCAGCTGCAGGATCACCTCACGCACTTCGGCGGCGATCTCGGCGACACCGCGATCGAAGTCTACGTGCACCGGGTGCGCAAGAAACTCGAGCAGTGCCGTGTCGAAATCGTCACGGTGCGCGGCTTCGGCTACCTGCTGCAGGAAATCCGCCAGACGGCGAGCGTCTGAGCGGTGCCGCACGCCGGCCGGCCACGTGCCGCCGCCGGCGAGCGCCCTGCCCGCGTCGCCATCCGACGCACGACCGCGCCGCTCCCCGTGAGCGGCGCTTATCCATTTGCCCGTCGAAATGTCTTCTGATCCGGCTGTAACCACCAGCCTGCGCCGCTCGCTGCTCCGGCGCCTCGCCGCGCCGCTGTCGATGCTCGCGCTGATGAGCGGCCTGATTGCCTACTGGCTCGCGTGGCAATACACGCAACACGTGATCGACCGCTCGCTCGCCGATCTCGCGACCGCCATCTCCAAACAGATCCAGATCGCCGGCCCCGACGCGCCGTTCACGGTGCCGCCGCTCGCGCAGGCGATGTTCTCCGATCCGGCCGAGGCGCTGATCTACCGGATCAGCGACGGCGAGCAGGAGCTCGCCGGCGACCCGAAGCTGCCGCTGCAGGGCATCAACGTGCGCCGCATGCATCACGCGTACGTGTTCGAAGCCGAGTACGATAACCGCGCGGTGCGGGTCGCGCAGGTGCGCGTCGACGATGTCGAGGGCGGCCGGCCGATGGTGGTCGAAGTCGCGCAGCCGGTGCGGCACCGCTACCGGATCGCCGCCGAATTCCTCGTCGCGATCATGATGCCGCTGCTGCTGCTGCTGCTCGCGGGCTGGGGCATCGTGTGGCGCGTCGTGAACCAGCAGCTCGGCCCGCTCACCCATCTCGCCGATTCGCTGAACCGGCAGACCCACACGTCGCTGGAGCCGGTCGACGAAACCGACGTGCCGCTCGAGATCCGGCCACTGACGAGCGCGATGAATGCGCTGCTCGGCCGCCTGAAGACGGCGCTCGACGCGCAGCGCAAGTTCATCGCCGATGCCGCGCACCAGTTGCGCACGCCGCTCACGGCCGTGAAGCTGCATGCCGAGCAGGCGGCCGTCGCGCGCGACCCGCAACAGACCTATACCGCGGTGCGCGAACTACGCGCCGCCGCCGACCGCGCGGTGCGGCTGTCGAACCAGTTGCTGTCGCTCGCGCGCGCGGAGCCGGGCGAGCAGGCCGCGCGTTTCGTCGACGTCGACCTTGCGGCGATGGCGTTCGAGACGGGCGCCGAATGGGTGCCGCGCGCGCTCGCGTCGCATGTCGACCTCGGCTTCCAGCGCAGCGACGAACCCGGCGACGATGAAAAGCTGAACGTGCGTGGCAACCCGGTGCTGCTGCGCGAGGTGATCGCGAACCTGCTCGACAATGCGTTGAAGTATGTGCCGCTCGCGCGGCCGGACGGTGCGCGGATCACGGTGAACGTCGCACGCGGCGCGCTCGAGAGCGGCCAGCCCGCCGCCGAGATCGTCGTCGAGGACAACGGCCCGGGCGTGCCCGCGAACCAGCAGGCGGACCTGTTCAAGCGGTTCTTCCGCGGCGATGCGCAAAGCGGCAACGGCGTCGAGACGGGGGCCGGGCTCGGCCTCGCGATCGTGCACGACATCATCGCGATGCACGGCGGCACGGTGTCGTATGAAGACGCGTCGGAAGGCGGTTCGCGCTTCGTGGTGCGCGTGCCGCTCGCCGAACGGGCCGAGACGCCGACCAGCGAAACGCCGGCCGCCACACCGACGCACTGAGCCAGGAACGGCGGGCCCGCATCGGGATGGATGGCCGGGCTGCGCGGCGATACGGCGCACGGCGGCCATCCGGCAACGCAGCCGCGCGCGATGCGCGGCCGCGTGGTTCACTTCTTCTTTTTCCTGTCCTTCGCGCCGGACTCGGACTTGCCGTCCTTCTTGTCCTTCTTCTTTTTCTTTTTGCCGTCGTCGTCCGGCGTCGCGAGCAGCGTGCCGCGACACGTCGCCGCGCCGCAATGGCACGCGTATTCGCGCTTGAGCTTCTTCGTGAGCTTCTCGTCGATCACGAGGCCATAGTCGTAGAACAGCTCCTCTTCCGGGCCGATGTCGCGCAGCGCGTGGATGAACACGCGGCCCTTGATCTCCTCGGCCTCGCAGTTCGGCGCGCACGAATGGTTGATCCAGCGCGCGCTGTTGCCGTCGATCTTGCCGTCGATCACGCCACCCTCTTCCAGTGCGAAGTAGAACGTATGGTTCGGCTCGTTCGGGTCGTGCGGATGGCGACGCAGCGCTTCCTTCCATGAAATCCGCTCGCCCTTGTATTCCACTACGCGCTCGCCGGCCTTGATCGGTTCCACCGCGAACACGCCCTTGCCGTGTACTCCCGAGCGGCGCACCGCGATCCTGCGTGAACTCATCGAACGAATCCTTGTGAAGACGACTTGAATGGAAGACGGCCGCGATCGCGGCCCTGTGCCGCGCAAACGAAAACGCGGCACCGCTCGGTGCCGCGTCGGGGCATGCGGCGAATCACCCGCATCCTACACGTTCACGATTGCTTCGTTCAACATCGCGCGCAATGTTGCGCGCATGACGCTCAGCGCTGACCGAATTCGATGTCGCCGAACAACGCCTTGTGCTCGCGCGGCTGCGAGCGCCAGTACTGCGGCGGCGCCGACACCTGCGCGCCGAGCTCGGCGGCCGCATGCCACGGCCAGCGCGGGTCGTACAGCATCGCGCGCGCCATCGCGACGAAGTCGGCGTCGCCGGCCTCGATCAGGCGGTTCGCATACGCGGGCTCGTTGATCAGGCCCACCGCGATCGTCGGCATCCCGACCGCACGCTTCACGGCTTGCGCGAACGGCACCTGGTAACCCGGCGACAGCGGAATTTTCTGCAGCGGCGACACACCGCCGGACGACACGTCGATCCAGTCGCAGCCGCGCCGCTTCAGTTCGTGCGCGAACGCGATCGTGTCGTCGAGCTCCCAGCCGCCCTCGACCCAGTCGGTCGCGGACACACGCACGCCAACCGGCCGGTCCTCCGGAAACGCCGCGCGCACGATGTCGAAGATTTCGAGCGGGAAGCGCATCCGGTTCTCGCGCGAACCGCCGTATTCGTCGGTGCGCCGGTTCGAGATCGGCGAAAGGAACTGATGCAGCAGATAGCCGTGCGCCGCGTGCACTTCGATCGCGTCGATGCCGAGGCGTGCCGCGCGCTTGGCGGCCGCCGCGAACGCTGCGCGGATCCGGTTCAGGCCGGCCGCATCGAGCGCCAGCGGCGGCGTCTCGCCGTCCTTGTGCGGAACGGCCGACGGCGCATGCGGCAGCCAGCCGCCGTCGGCGACGGATACGAGCTGGCCGCCCTTCCAGGGCACCTCGCTCGACGCCTTGCGCCCGGCATGCGACAGCTGCATCGCAACGCGGACCGGCGAGTACTTGCGGATCGACGCCAGCACGGGCTTGAGCGCCGCTTCGGTCACGTCGTCCCACAAACCGAGGTCGCCGGCCGTGATGCGTCCATCGGGTTCGACGGCGGTCGCTTCGATGCAGAGCAGGCCCGCGCCCGACAGCGCGAGATGGCCGAGATGAATCATGTGCCAGTCGGTCGCCTCGCCGCGCTCGGCGGAGTACTGGCACATCGGGGAGATCACGATACGGTTCGGAAGGGTCACGCCGCGCAGCGTGAACGGGGAAAACAGCGCAGTCATGGATGCCGCTCGCCAGGAAGGGGAAAGAGCAGACGAGCGTAGCACGCAGCCTGCAAGCGTGCTGGCGACCGGATCGGCAGTAAGCGGATGGTCAGGTCGGGGCCGGCACACGGCCGACGGCGACACGGGATGCACGGCGAAGCCGGCCCGAATGCGAGCCGGTCACGCTCAGTCCGGAATGGGCGGGATCAAAGCCCGACGCTGTCGAGCCACTCCGCGAACATGCGCCGCGCGGCCGTCTCGAGCACGGGACCATGCTGCGCGGTATCGGCACGCAACTGGCGCGCGTCGATACCGGGCGTCGACGCGATCTCGCCTGCGTTCCCGATCAGCCAGGGTTCGAAGCGGTCGGCGCGGATTTCCGGATGGCATTGCAGCGCCAGCACATGCTGCCCCCACGCGAACGCCTGGTGGCGGCACACGGGCGTCGACGCGAGATGGATCGCGCCGCCCGGCAGATCGAACGTGTCGCCGTGCCAGTGCAGCATCGACGTCGCAGCACCATCGAGATGACGCAACGGCGACGCGCGGCCCGCGTCGGTGAGCGTCAGCGGCGCCCAGCCGAGTTCCACCTGCGCAGCCGGATAGACGCGCGCACCGAGCGCACGGGCGATGAACTGCGCCCCCAGACAGATGCCGAGGATCGGCAGGCCCGCGTCGATGCGCCGGCGCACGAGCGCCGCGAGCGGCGCGATCGACGGGTACTGCGCATCGTCGTACACGCTGAGCGGGCCGCCGAGCACGACGAACAGCGACGGCTGGAGCGCGTCGAGCACCTCGAAGCGCGACGAGCCGACGTCGACGTAACGCACCCGACGGCCGCGCTCCCCGAGCACCTGCTCGAAGCTGCCGAGGTCCTCGAAATGCACATGGCGGATCGCCACTACTTCAGCGTTCATCATCGGCCTCCCGGTCGATCGACGGACGTCAGCCGGCGAAAATCTTCCAGGTCTTCTTTTGCGTCGCCGCGTCGGCTTCTTCGTGCACCGAGCAGTCCAGACGCAGATCGCTGTCGGCCATCGAGATGTCGAGCGTCGCGCAATGGTGCAGCGTCTTCTTCGACGGCTTGCCCGGCTGGAACGACGAGCACGTCAGGCACATGCGCTGCGGCGGCGTCACGCCGGCCACCTGCAGTTCGCGCAACGTCTTCAGCAACGCGCGATACAGCGTGCCCTGCTCGTCCGCGCCCAGCTTGCCGACCGCCTTCGTCAGGAATTCCGGCCATTGCAGCGCCTTCTTTGCCGCCGTACGGCCGCGGGCCGACAGGCGCACCGCGAGTGCGCGGCCGTCGTCCAGCGCACGACGCTTCTCGACGAGCCCCTTCGTCTCGAGCGTGCTGACCGCATCGCTGGTGGTCGCGGCGGTGAGCTGCGTCTCGCGCGCGATCTCGCCGAGCCGCATCGGGCCCTTGCGCTGCAGCAGCAGCACCAGGATCTCGCCCTGCGTCGGCGTGAGGCCCGCGCCTTCCGCCCAATCCCATGCCTGGCTTCGCATGGCCGTACTCAACCGCAGCAGGCTGTGGGTCACACGTCCCGAAGCCTGATTCCCGTAAACGCCTTCGCTCATAGTCTTTTCGCTTTGCCGCCGCCCGGATTGCCGAGCAGCCGTAGTGTGGAGATCGAATGTCTATCTCAAAACAGACGCCCGTTGAAGAGCGTCGACACGGCCGTCGCGAGGCACACGCGGCGGTCGCGTTCGCGGCGACCGGTGAGACACGCGTCGTTCCGGTGTCCGCAAAGCCGACATTCTAAGCGAGAGCGGAAAATCGCACAGCTAAGTTATCCCCTTCATTTTGTGGAAAATCGCTGGATAACCGTTTTTTTTCGTTGTGCCTGCAATGTCCGCGGGCCGTGCGGCGGGACACGAAAACATTTTCCTGTTCGGATCGGCCGCCGTGCCGGCGGCCCGGATCCACCGGGTTATCCAGCCCGCAGAGCATTGACTTTGAAGCGGAATATCCGGTTATCCACAGAATTTCAGGACGATTGGCAACACGATCGGGCCGAATCGGCGTCGACCGTCGTCCAGCGAATCGCCGCGCGGTCGAGCCTGTAATCTGCAAAACATATTTTCATTCGCGCCAGCGCAGGCACTGCTGGCGAACCGTCTCGTTCAGCGATTTTTCCTGCTTGAAAACGGTTCTCAACCACGACGCGTCGTTGACGCGCGCCTTCGCGAGCGCGCCGATCTCGTCGAGCGCCGCGCGCGAGCCGAGCGCGGCCGCATGCGGCGCGATCCGGTCGAGCGTGTCGAGGATGTCCTCGGCGATCGTGCGGCGCTCACCCGTCTGAGGATTGACGCAGGTACCCTCGAGCCCGAAGCGGCACGCTTCGAACCGGTTGAACGTGTAGACGAGGTAGTCGTCCTCCGACAGCTTCAGCGGCCGGTCGGTCAGCAGGTAGCGCGCGAGCGTCTGGATGTAGCACGCAATCGCCGCCGCGCGGTCGACCGACAGCGGCGTATCCATCACGCGCACCTCGATCGTTCCGTAGCCGGGCTTCGGGCGGATGTCCCAGTAGAAGTCCTTCATCGAGTTGACGACGCCCGTGTTGACCATCTTCGTGAAGTACTCCTCGAAGCTGTCCCAGGTCAGCACGAAAGGCGCTCGGCCCGACAGCGGGAACGCGAACACCGAGTTCAGGCGCGCCGAATGAAAACCGGTGTCGACGTTCTGCACGAACGGCGAAGACGCGGACAGCGCGATGAAGTGCGGAATGAAGCGCGACATCGAGTGCAGCAGGAACAGCGCGCTGTCCGGATCCGGGCAGCCGATGTGCACGTGCTGGCCGAACACCGTGAACTGCTTCGCGAGATAGCCGTACAGCTCCGAGATGTACTGGAAGCGCGGCGCATCGTAGATCTGCCGGTCGCTCCATTGCTGGAACGCGTGCGTGCCGCCGCCGCCGAGTCCGACGTTGAGCTGGTCGGCCGCCTTCACGAGCACGTCGCGGATCGCATGCAGCTCGCTGACCGCCTGCTCGTGCGAATGGCAGATGCCGGTCGACAGCTCGATCATGCTCTCGGTGATTTCCGGCGTGATGTTGCCGGGGAAGGTTTCGCCCTGAATCAGGCGCATCAGGTCGGATGCAGCCTTGGTCAGATCGTAGTTGTGCGTGTTGACGACCTGGATCTCCAGTTCGACACCGAACGTGAACGGTTCGGAATTGACGAAGGTTTCGAGTGCCATGGCAGGTTCCGGAATCAGTTTCTGTCGCTACGTTCGCTGACCGCCGACAGGCATCGGTAGACGACGAACGGGCTGACGAGCTGCAGGATCACGATCGAGCACATCACGATCGCGCGCAGGTGCGGGTCGAAATTCGGATAAAGCTGGTAGGTGTCGTCGACGAGCAGGTACGACAGCGCGGACATCGGCGTGAGCGCGATGCCGAGCGCGACGCCCTGCTTCATCCCGAGCCCGCTCGGCTTCGCGAACACGACGACGCCGGCCAGCTTCGCGGCGAGCCGCGTGACGATCAGCGCGATCGCGAACAGCCCGCCGAGCGCGATGTCGCCCCACGTGAACGACGTGAGCGTCAGCACGAACAGGACCACCGTCAGCAGCCAGCCGGCCGTGCCGAAATGCTCCGGCCACAGCTGCGGACGCGCTTCCAGGTTCTTCACGATGATGCCCGCGAGCAGCAGCGTGAGCAGCGTCGACAGCTTCAGCGCCTGGGCAACCGCGATCGCAAGCATCACGAGGCCGAACAGCGCGACGAACGAATGCTCGTCGCGCATCGTCGAGGTCATGTGGCGGAACAGGTAGTTGCACGAGCGCGCGACCAGATACGCGACGATGAACGAACCGACGATCAGGTAAAGCGGTTGCAGGATCGTCGCGAAAACGTTCCCGTACGCTTCCTGGTGAAGCCAGCTCGTCACGAGCTTGGTCAGTACGATCGCGTACACGCTGTTGAGCGCGGTCAGCGTGATGAGACGCTGCGACACCTGCCCTTCCGCGCGCAGTTCGGTCTTCAGCTGGATCACCATCGATGGCGACGTCGCGATCGCGATCGCCGACAGCACGAGCGCGACCATGCCCGACACGCCGAGCGCGAGCATCACGAACAGCACGAGCACGAACGTGAGCGTCGCCTCCGCGAGGCTCGATGCGATGAGCCACGGATTGCGACGAATCCATTTCAGGTCGAGGCGACTGCCGAGCTCGAACAGCAGCAGGCCGAGCGCGACATTCATCAGCAGCCGCGAAGTTTCGTCGGTACTCGAATCGATCACGCCGAATCCGAACGACCCGGCGACGAGACCGATCACCGCATAACCGGTAATGCGCGGCAACCGCCACGCGCGATAGCACAGCTCGCCACAGAGACCGGCCGCAAACAACGCGAGCCCGGCCCAGAACACGGCATCCGGCGACAGCGGCCAGTTGGGCAGGAATGAGAACGCCGACTTCATCGTGGTGACTTCTCCTTTGGAAGCAACCGCCAGCGACGCGGGGTCAAGCGTCAGAAATGAGATGCGCGCCGGCTGGGTATCGCCCCGAATGTGATTGTTGTGGTCGACGACGGCGAGACATGGGATTCGCCTGTTCCGCCATCCGGCGGAAATGTCGTTCAGGTTGCCGATCTGGATTGTCGGCCTGGTGTGTGAACGGACTACGCAGTCTCGAAGATTCAGATTCGAAAACGAGCCGACCGTTCCGTTGAAGCATGTCCGGCGCTTGGCCGAACTGACGCGAAGGAAACCGATTGTGCCACAGCTTTTTCGCTCTGGAACCGATTGAATCGACTTGCGGTGCTGTGAGGCATCACAGGTCTTTGGTTTCAAAGGTTTATCTGTATATATACGTAGTAGGAGTTAACAAAGCAGGCTCGATTCTGTGGATAACTCTGGTTTACGTAGCAAGATCAATGTGTTGGCGCTGCCATAACCCGTTGCACAGACTGTTTGCTCACAGAGGTTTGAGTTGAGCAACTTTTGGGCCGCTTCACAGCTGTGCCGAGTTGCCCAGTTTACGTCCACTGTGATTGCACACGAAGTGCGTGCGGATTTTGTGCGGTTATCCACAGCGCTGCGTGGATAACCTTGCACGAAAAAATAGGAAGACTGTGAGGATTCGACCGACCAATCGGCCGGTAGGTGTCAGCCGATGTGACGACCTCGCAATGCGCGGATCAGAAACCGCGCCGGGTCGACGGCATCGGCGAGTTCGCGCTCGAGCGGCAGCGGCTCGCCTTCGAGCTGGGACGCGATGAGCTCCGCGCCGAGTGCGGCCCACACGAGGCCGCGCGAGCCGTAGCCGAATGCGCCGTAGAGACCGGCGGTGCGCGGCAGGTCGCGCGCCTTCGCACCGCTCAGCGAGCGTGCATTCGCGACGGCCTGCGCTTCGTCGGCGAGCGGACCGATCAGCGGCACCCGGTCGGCGACGACCCAGCGGAACGCGACGCGACCGCGCAGCGCATCCGGGGCCGGCAGATCGCCGATCAGGCCGGGCAGCAGACGCCGGACGCGCTCGAGGTTATCGATATGTCCGGCGGTGCGCATCGAGGGATCGACGTCGTCGGGCTCGAAGGTCGCACCGATCAGCAGCGTGCCGTCGTCGAGGGGCACCGCGTAACCGTCGCCGATCGTCGGGCATGGCAGTGGCGCAGTGCTGCCGGGCGGCAGCAGCGTGAGCTGACCGCGCACCGGTTGTACCGCGACATGCCGCAGGCCTGCGAGCCGCACGGCGTCACCCGCGTTCGCAAGCACGACGACCGGCGCTTCGGCCAGCGTGCCGCCCGCCGCATCGAGTGCACGCCATGCGTCGCCGTGCCGTTCGAGCCGTGCGACTTCGGTGCCGGCGACAAGTGTCGCGCGCTCGCCGGCGGCCGCGAATTGCGCTGCGCAGAGCCCGGCCGGCCACACGGCGCCGCCCTGCGGAAACAGCAGGCCGCCATGCGCGACCGGCAGGTTCAGATGCGCGCGCGCGGCGTTGGTATCGAGCAGCGATGCGTAGTCGGATGGCGTGCCGAGTGCATCGAATGCGTCGCGCATCCGTATGAAATCGTCGGCCGATTCCGCGAGATGGATCATTCCGTGCGTGCTGCGCGCGAACGCATGACCGGCCGCTTCGAGTGCGCGCCAGCGTGCGAGCGCATGCAGAAAACCGGTGCGCGTGAGCCGGCTCGCGATGTTGTCGTCGCGCGTCATCAACGGATGGAATACGCCGGCCGGATTGCCTGACGCCTCGCTCGCGATCCGCTCGTGCCGCTCGATCAGCGTGACGTCCCAGCCGCGCGCGGCGAGGCGTTCGACCACCGCGCAACCTGCGAGGCCCGCGCCGATCACGATCGCGCTGCGCTCGGAAACCGGCAACGCGCGCGGCGGTTCGTGCCGGCGCATGTGCCAGCGCGGTGCATATTCGCCGACGCGCAGCGCCTGTTCGCCTGCGCAATCGTCGACGTCTCGATGCGTGAAGCCAGATGTATCGAGTGCATGTTTCACGGTGTCGTCGTGCGAATGCGTTGCGTAAGTCGCGCCTTCCGCGGCGATGCGTGCGAGCGCGCGAATCACGTCGGCCGACAACGAATCGTCATGCCCGGCCGATGCGCGATGGCCAAGATAGAACGCATCGGCGCGCGCGACGAGCCGTTGCAGCAGGTCCTGCGCATTGCCGAATGCGAGCGTGAGCACCACACGCCCGGCGTCGAATTCGAGCCGGTGCAGGCCGGGCACGAGCATCGGCCACGCGTCGACGAGTGCAGCGGCGCACGTCGATACGTTCTCCGAAATGGTTGCGCACTCGGCCATGTTTGAAACGGCACGACGCAGGTCGTCGCGCGAGAACGGATGCGGTTCGACCGCGACGAAATGCAGCCGCTCGCAGCGCTGCGGATCGTCACGCCATGCGGCCCAGGTCGCGAGGAAGCGGCCGCCCGCGCCGAACCCGGTCTCGACGATCGTGAACGTGCGGCTGCCGTGCCAGCGGGCCGGCAGCCCGTTGCCGGCGAGCATGCGATTCGCGTGTGCGAGCGCGCACGACGCGTCGCGATGGAGGTCGCCGTACTGCGGCGAGACGAGCGTGCCGTCGTCGCGAACGGCGAGCGTGGCGGGAACGAGTCGGTCGGGCATGCGAAACAAAAAACGTGGCAGCCAAGCCTGGCAAGGGATTGCGCGGAGGCGTCCGCGACGCCGTTGGCAAAAACCAACGGCGTTGCGCGCGGGCGGACCCGGCTGCGTATCCTGTCCGGTTGGCGCAGGTCAAAAAACGGGCAATCGACGATTCATTCGGCGAAATACCGATGAAAATCTTTGAAACCCTTGTCGTTATTGGGTTTGCGCTGCGCTATCATAGCAACGCCGTACCGCGGGGTGGCCTCCGGCAAGCCGGACGGCACGTCGCGCGGGCCAGGATTCGGCGCTGTGCCGTTGGAGTCAGACTCTCGACGGCACGGTTCGCGCACGTATAATCGGCGCGTTCGCGCTGTTCGTGTCAACCTAACCTGAAAAAGGAACCTTAATGAACAAACAGGAACTGATCGACGCCGTCGCCGCCCAAACGGGCGCCAGCAAGGCTCAAACCGGCGAAACGCTGGACACGCTGCTCGAAGTCATCAAGAAGGCCGTGTCGAAGGGTGATGCGGTTCAGCTGATCGGCTTCGGCAGCTTCGGTTCGGGCAAGCGCGCAGCACGTACGGGCCGCAACCCGAAGACCGGCGAAACCATCAAGATCCCGGCAGCCAAGACGGTCAAGTTCACGGCTGGCAAGGCGTTCAAGGACGCCGTCAACAAGCGTTAAACCAGCGCCTGTTCAAAAAAAACCCGCCATTCGGCGGGTTTTTTGTTGGGCGCGCGCGGCATTTTTGCCACAGTCCGCGCCCGTCTTGCAAGAATTGACGGTTGTTTTACGCGAGCCGTTTTTACCGGCCGTTACGCGTGCACGATCTGCGCGTCGCCGGGATCTTCGTCGTCGTGCGCGTCGACGTCCCACGCTGGAAACGGATCGTCGAATGCGCTCCATTGCTCGGCGCCCAGCGCGAATTCCGTATCGGTGAGCAGGCACGCGTCGAGCTTCGCGCGCCATGCGTCGGCGTCGAGACCGATGCCGATCAGCACGAGTTCCTGACGACGATCGCCGACCGAGCGGTCGTCGAGATCACCCTGCCATTCCGCACGAATTTCGCCGAGCAGCTCGTCATCGTCCGGCCATTCCGCACGATCCTGCGCGGCCCACCAGAGGCCTGCGGGGCCGTGCCGGCATACGCCGCCCGCCTGCGACAGCGAACCTGCGATGTCGTTGCGCGTCGCGAGCCAGAAGAATCCCTTGCTGCGCAGCACGCCCGGCCACTCCCGATGCAGAAGCGCCCAGAGTCGCGCCGGATGAAACGGCCGGCGCGCACGGTAGACGAAATTACCGATGCCGAATTCGTCGGCTTCGCCGTGCACGTGCGCATGATGCGCATCGTGACAGTCGGGATCGTCGCAATCGGTGTGATCGTGATCGAGCGACGCGAGCCAGCCCGGCGCGTTCGCGGCTTCGTCGAAATCGAAACGGCCGGTGTTCAGCACTTCGGCGAGTGGCACATTGCCGAACGTCGATACGACCTGGTGCGCGCGCGGATTGAGCCGCGCGAGGATGTGCTGCAGGCGCGCGAGTTCGTCCGCGCCGACGAGATCGGCCTTGTTGATCACCAGCACGTCGCAGAATTCGATCTGCTCGATCAGCAGCTCGACGAGTGTGCGATCGTCTTCGTCCGACGCGGCGATGCCGCGCGCAGCGAGCGCATCGTCCGAACCGTAGTCGCGCAGAAAATTGAACGCGTCGACGACCGTGACGAGCGTGTCGAGCCGCGCGACGCTCGCCAGCGATGCGCCGTCGTCGTCGACGAACGTGAAGGTTTCGGCGATCGGCATCGGCTCGGCGATGCCGGTCGACTCGATCAAGATCGCATCGAAGCGGCCGTCCGCCGCGAGATTGCGGATTTCGACGAGCAGGTCGTCGCGCAGCGTGCAGCAGATGCAGCCGTTCGACATTTCGACGAGACGCTCTTCCACCTGCGACAGCGCCTGCGCATCGCGCACGAGCGATGCGTCGATGTTGACCGCCGCGAGATCGTTGACGATTACGGCGACCTTCAGGCCCGCGCGGTTCGCGAGGATATGTTTGAGCAGCGTGGTCTTGCCGGCGCCGAGAAAACCGGACAGCACGGTGACGGGCAACGGCTGGTTCATTGCCGGATTCATAGCGATATGCACCAACGGAAAAAATGAAAAAGCAGCCGCGACGCCCTTCAGGGGGCGCGATCGGCCAGAGGCCGGGCGAAACTGCGGCGTGAGCCCGCATTGTGCATCAAACGCGCGCCGGCCGAGCGGCACCGCGTCAGCGCGCGATGCGGCGCGGCGTCACCGGGTGGGCGGAAGCAGCTTCCACTGCGTCAGGATCCCGGCGATCTGCCGCGCGTACTTGTCGCGCAGCGACGGTGTTTCCGAATGATAGGCGCCGACGGCCTGCCATGTGTTGCCGTAGCGATTCATCTTCTGGCGCAAGTGCCACGCGGCGATGTAGACGTTCTTGCACGGCTCCATCAGCGTGTCGCGGCCGATGCCGTAGCGCGACAGCGTCGACAGGTGGATCGAGTTGATCTGCATCAGGCCGTAGTCGACCGAGCCGTTGTTGTTCTTGTTCAGCGCATCGGGCCGGTTGCGCGATTCCTGCCACGCGATCGCACGCAGGATCAGCGGATTGACCTTCTGGTACCGGGCGGCCTCGTCGAAACAATCCGCGCGCGCGTTTCCGCAGGCAAACCATACGCCGGCGGCGATCAGCGCGATCGAAGCGAACCGTCTGTTCATGGTGCGGAAACGAAAAGGAAATTGCGTGAGGGTCGGGAAAACCCGTGTTCTTTATTCGTGCGACGAGAAACGTGCCGCCCGTATCATACCGGCAGTCCGTCACGTCGCGACATACGGGAAGACGGCAGCCCGGTTATAGCGTATTTCCGCGTCGATTCATCGCAAATCGACGGCGATGACCGGAATGCCGACCAGGCGTCCAATCTTACATATCACATACACTGCGCCGGGTACATGTCGTATGTGAGACAGTCCTCGGATCAATGTGATATTTCGGACATGAAAAACTGCTAATGTCGCGCCTTTAGGACTTGGATCCCAGCACTACCGCCGGAAGTGGCCTGAGCCGGCATCGACCCATTCATCCATGACAAGAAATCGCTTCGTTATGCGGCGCGTTGCCACGACCCTGATCGCCGCCGGCATCATCGTCTCGCAGGCCGCCTACGCTCAGGTCACGCTCAATTTCGTGAATGCGGACATCGACCAGGTCGCCAAGGCGATCGGCGCCGCAACCGGCAAGACCATCATCGTCGACCCCCGCGTGAAGGGGCAGCTCAATCTCGTTGCCGAACGGTCGGTGCCGGAAGACCAGGCGCTGAAAACGCTGCAGTCGGCGCTGCGTATGCAGGGCTTCGCGCTCGTGCAGGATCACGGGGTGCTGAAGGTCGTGCCCGAGGCCGACGCGAAGCTGCAGGGCGTGCCGACCTATGTCGGCAACACGCCGCAGGCGCGCGGCGACCAGGTCATCACGCAGGTGTTCGAGCTGCACAACGAATCGGCGAACAACCTGCTGCCGGTGCTGCGGCCGCTGATCTCGCCGAACAACACGGTCACCGCCTACCCGGCGAACAACACGATCGTCGTCACCGATTACGCGGACAACGTTCGCCGCATCGCGCGGATCATCGCGGGTGTCGACAACGCCGCGGGCGCCCAGGTCCAGGTCGTGCCGCTGCGCAACGCGAACGCGATCGACCTCGCCGCGCAGATGCAGAAGATGCTCGATCCGGGCGCGATCGGCAACAGCGATGCGACGCTGAAGGTGTCGGTCACGGCCGACCCGCGTACCAATTCGCTGTTGCTGCGCGCATCGAGCGCCGCGCGCCTCGCTGCCGCCAAGCGCCTCGCGCAGCAGCTCGACGCGCCGAGCGCTGTGCCCGGCAACATGCACGTCGTGCCGCTGCGCAACGCGGATGCGGTGAAGCTCGCGAAGACGCTGCGCGGGATGCTCGGCAAGGGCGGCAACGACAGCGGCTCGTCGGCGTCATCCAACGATGCGAACAGCTTCAACCAGAGCGGTGGCTCGTCGTCGAGCGGCAACTTCTCGACCGGCACGTCCGGCACCCCGCCGCTGCCATCCGGTGGCCTCGGCAGCTCGTCTTCGTCGTCCTACGGCAGCGGCTCGTCGGGCAGCGGCGGCCTGGGCACGGCCGGCCTGCTCGGCGGCGACAAGGACAAGAGCGACGACAACCAGCCGGGCGGGATGATCCAGGCCGACGCGGCCACCAACTCGCTGATCATCACTGCATCCGATCCGGTCTACCGGAACCTGCGCTCGGTGATCGACCAGCTCGACGCGCGGCGTGCGCAGGTCTACATCGAAGCTCTGATCGTCGAGCTGAACTCGACGACACAGGGCAACCTCGGGATCCAGTGGCAGGTGGCGAGCGGCCAGTTCCTCGGCGGCACGAACCTGGCGGCCGTGGCCGGCAACGTGGCGGGCAACAGCATCATCAACCTGACGACGGGTACCTCGGGTACCACCGGCGCCGGCCTGGCGGCCAATCTGTCGACGCTCAACCAGGGCCTCAACATCGGCTGGCTGCACAACATGTTCGGCGTGCAGGGACTCGGTGCGCTGCTGCAGTACTTCTCGGGCGTGAGCGACGCGAACGTGCTGTCGACGCCGAACCTCGTCACGCTCGACAACGAGGAAGCGAAGATCGTGGTTGGCGAAAACGTGCCGATCGCGACCGGTTCGTATTCGAACCTGACGAGCGGCACGACGAGTAACGCGTTCAACACCTATGACCGGCGCGACGTCGGCCTGACGCTGCACGTGAAGCCGCAGATTACCGACGGCGGGATCCTCAAGCTGCAGCTCTATACCGAGGATTCGGCAGTTGTCGCCGGCACGACGAGCGCGCAGACCGGCCCGACCTTCACAAAGCGCTCGATCCAGTCGACGATCCTGGCCGACAACGGCGAGATCATCGTGCTCGGCGGCCTGATGCAGGACAACTATCAGGTATCGAACAGCAAGGTACCGCTGCTCGGCGACATTCCGTGGATCGGCCAGCTGTTCCGTTCGGAATCGAAGCAACGCCAGAAAACCAACCTGATGGTGTTCCTGCGCCCGGTGATCATCAGTGATCGCAATACCGCTCAGGAAGTCACGGCCAACCGCTACGACTACGTCCAGGGCGTGACGGGCGCATACAAGTCGGACAACAACGTGATGCGCGACAAGGACGATCCGGTCGTCCCGCCGATGCCGCTCGGCCCGAGCCAGGGCGGTACGCCGGCCGGCAACCTGTTCGATCTCGACAAGATGCGCCGTCAGCAGGTGCAGCGACAGGTGGTGCCGGTCCCGGCCCAGCCGATGCCGGAGCAGACGCCCGTGCAGCCGCAGAGCGTGCCGCAGCAGTCGGTGCCGCAACAACCGCTGACCGCCACGCCGGGAGTCTCGCAGTGAGCGACGTGCGCGCGTCCTCCGCCCCAGACGGCGCGCCGGGTGAGCGGCAGCCGCCGTCGCCGCTCGCCGCTCGCCTGTTGCCGTACGGCTTCGCGAAGAACGGCCAGGTGCTGATCGCGCACCAGCTCGACGACACGCTCGAGGTGTGGATCAGCGAACGCACGAGCGACGCGGCGCTCGCGGAAATCGCCCGCAACTTCGGCTCGATTTCCGTGCACCGCGTGCCGGCCGACGAGCTCGCGCAGGCGATCAACCAGGCCTACGCGCGCCAGGACGGCAGCGCCGCGCAGATCGTCGGCGAGGTCGAAGGCGAAGTCGACCTGTCGCGATTGATGCAGGACATCCCCGAAGTCGAGGATCTGCTCGAATCGGAAGACGACGCGCCGATCATCCGGATGATCAACGCGCTGCTCACGCAAGCGGCGCGCGAACAGGCGTCGGACATCCACATCGAGCCGTTCGAGAACGCGTCGGTCGTGCGCTTTCGCGTCGACGGCACGCTGCGCGACGTCGTGCGCCCGAAGAAGGCGCTGCACGGCGCGCTGATCTCGCGGATCAAGATCATGGCGCAACTCGACATTGCCGAGAAACGCCTGCCGCAGGACGGCCGCATCACGCTGCGCGTCGGCGGCCGGCCGGTCGACGTGCGCGTGTCGACGCTGCCGACCGGGCATGGCGAACGTGCGGTGCTTCGTCTGCTGGAAAAGGATGCGCAGCGGCTGAACCTCGAAGCGCTCGGGATGGGCCGCGACACGCTCGGCCAATTCGACAAGCTGATCGGCCGCCCGCACGGGATCGTGCTGGTAACGGGGCCGACCGGCTCGGGCAAGACGACGACGCTGTACGCGTCGATGTCGCGGCTCGAAACGGCGACGACCAACATCATGACCGTCGAGGATCCGATCGAATACGACCTGTCCGGCATCGGCCAGACGCAGGTGAACGAGCGGATCGGGATGACCTTCGCACGTGCGCTGCGTTCGATCCTGCGTCAGGACCCGGACGTGATCATGATCGGCGAAATCCGCGACCTCGAAACCGCGCAGATCGCGGTGCAGGCGTCGCTGACGGGCCACCTCGTGCTCGCGACGCTGCACACCAACGACGCGGCATCGGCGGTCACGCGTCTGACCGACATGGGCGTCGAGCCGTACCTGCTCGCGTCGTCGCTGCTCGGCGTGCTCGCGCAGCGTCTGGTGCGCCAGCTCTGCCCGGTGTGCAAGGAAGAACGGCAGGAAGAAGGCCGTACCGCGTGGCATCCGGTCGGCTGCGCGAAGTGCGGGCATTCGGGCTATGCGGGCCGGCGCGGCGTGTACGAGCTGCTGGTGATCGACGACGCGATCCGCTCGCTGATCCACCGCAACGCGGCCGACGCGGAAATTCTCGCCGCGGGCCGCGCGCAAGGCATGCGCACGCTGCGCGACGACGCCGAGCGCTGGCTCGCGGCCGGTGCGACGTCGCTCGAGGAAGTGTTGCGCGTGACGGGAGGCGCATAGCGCGATGCCGGCATTCCGTTTCGAAGCAATCGATTCGGCGGGGCGCGCGCAGAAAGGCGTGATCGATGCCGACAGCGCGCGCAACGCGCGGAGCCAGCTGCGCACGCAGGGGCTCACGCCGCTCGTCGTCGAACCCGCCGCCAGCGCAAGCCGCGGCGCGCGTTCGCAGCGGCTCGCGTTCGGCCGCAAGCTGTCGCAGCGCGAGCAGGCGATCCTCACGCGCCAACTCGCAAGCCTGCTGATCGCGGGGCTGCCGCTCGACGAGGCGCTCGGCGTGCTGACCGAGCAGGCCGAGCGCGACTACATCCGTGAACTGATGGCCGCGATCCGCGCCGAGGTGCTCGGCGGCCATTCGCTCGCGAATGCGCTGGGCCAGCATCCACGCGATTTCCCCGAAATCTATCGGGCGCTCGTCGCCGCGGGCGAGCACACCGGCAAGCTCGGCATCGTGCTGTCGCGCCTGGCCGACTACATCGAGCAGAGCAATGCGCTCAAGCAGAAGATCCTGCTGGCGTTCACGTATCCGGGCATCGTCACGCTGATCGCGTTCGGCATCGTCACGTTCCTGCTGAGCTACGTCGTGCCGCAGGTCGTGAACGTGTTCGCGAGCACGAAGCAGCAACTGCCCGTGCTGACGATCGTGATGATGGCGCTGTCGGACTTCGTGCGGCACTGGTGGTGGGCGATCCTGATCGCGGTCGCGCTGGTCGTGTGGTTCGTGAAGTCGACGCTGTCGCGCGACGGGCCGAGGCTTGCGTTCGACCGCTGGGTGCTGACCGCACCGCTCGCGGGCAAGCTCGTGCGCGGCTACAACACGGTGCGTTTCGCGAGCACGCTCGGCATTCTCACCGCGGCCGGCGTGCCGATCCTGCGCGCGCTGCAGGCGGCCGGCGAGACGCTATCGAACCGCGCGATGCGCGCGAACATCGACGATGCGATCGTGCGCGTGCGCGAAGGTTCCGCGCTGTCGCGCGCGCTGAACAACGTGAAGACCTTTCCGCCGGTGCTGGTGCACCTGATTCGCTCCGGCGAGGCGACGGGCGACGTGACGACGATGCTCGACCGCGCAGCGGAAGGCGAGGCGCGCGAGCTCGAGCGTCGCACGATGTTCCTGACGAGCCTGCTCGAGCCGCTCCTGATCCTGGCGATGGGCGGCATTGTGCTCGTGATCGTGCTGGCCGTGATGCTGCCGATCATCGAACTGAACAACATGGTGCAGTGACGGCCCGACGGTCGGTCAGGCCGGCGCCGTTCAGCGCATGTAGATCGCGGGGGACGGCGTGTTCGCGGGGAGCTGGATTTCGGCGCGGGCGCCGTTGCGGTCGACGATGATCGAGCGGCTGCGGACTTCGGCGAGTTTCGCGCCGGGCGTGACTTCCGCGCCGAGCGGCACCGCGCGCGGCGGCTCTCCGCCGACGCCGACGATCGCGGCGGCGCCGTGAGCGAGCGCGAGAATGCCGAACAGGTGGATGTCCTGCACGGGATTCTTGTCGAGCTGTCCGCCGAAGAGCGCGGCGGCGTCCTCGGTGCGGATCGGCAGCCGCGCGGCGGCGGCGGGCAGCGGCGCTTCACGGGCGGACAGCGTGACGACCCAGTAGGTGGCCGTCGCGCACAAACCCGCGAAGAGGGCGAGGGATAGGATCCGGATCGAGAGCGCGTTCATGCGCGCTATTGTACGGATGTATATGAAATTTGCGTTGGGTGAAAGCCCTCGGCAATGCGCGCCTTACAATGCGTGCTCCGTGCCCGGGGTGTCGGAAGCTTGTCGTCAGGCAAGCATTCCGGAATGCACACCGGGTGCGTCACTCAATCGACGACATTTTTTTGGAAAGAGGTAGTCAGTCATGCAAACGTGGATCACTCGCCGTAATGCGGCCGTGCGCCGTCAGCGCGGTTTCACGCTGATCGAGATCATGGTGGTGGTCGCGATCCTCGGGATCCTGGCGGCACTGATCGTGCCGAAGATCATGAGTCGCCCCGACGAGGCGCGCCGTATCGCCGCGAAGCAGGACATCGGCACGATCATGCAGGCGCTCAAGCTGTACCGTCTCGACAACGGCCGCTATCCGACCCAGGAACAGGGCCTGACCGCGCTGATCCAGAAGCCGACCACCGATCCGATCCCGAACAACTGGAAGGACGGCGGCTATCTCGAGCGCCTGCCGAACGATCCGTGGGGCAACGGGTACAAGTACCTGAACCCGGGCGTGCACGGCGAGATCGACGTGTTCAGCTACGGCGCCGACGGCAAGGAAGGCGGCGACGGCAACGACACCGACATCGGTTCGTGGCAGTAAGCGTGCGCTGACCGGCCCGACTTCCGTTCCCGTTCTTCATTTTCATGCCCGCCCTTCGCACGCCGTTGCGCTCAGCTCGCGACAGTCGCGCCGGCCATGTGCGGCGCGGCGCGGCCATGGCTGCCGCGCCAACGCGCGCACACGGCTTCACGCTGCTCGAGATGCTCGTCGTGCTCGTGATCGCGGGCCTCCTGGTGTCGCTCGCGTCGCTGTCGCTCACGCGCAATCCGCGTACCGACCTGCGCGAGGAGGCGCAGCGCATCGCGCTGCTGTTCGAGACCGCCGGCGACGAAGCACAGGTGCGCGCACACCCGATCGCGTGGCAGCCCACCGCACACGGCTTCCGTTTCGACGTGAGCTCGCCCGACGGCTGGCGCACGCTGCGCGACGACCTGCTGCGCCCGCGCGACTGGGACGGCGGCGTCACGAGCGCCGAGATCGACTATCCGGGGTCCGACACGCATGCGAGCCGCGTCGTGTTCGGCACCGAAAGCATCGACACGCCAGTGCGCGTGACGCTGCATTCGGCCGTCGGCAGCGCGACGATCGTCGGCACCGGCAACGGTCGTTACGAGGTGCAGTGACGATGCGTCGTCGTATGCCCTTCCCGCTTGCTTCGTTCCGCTTCTCGAAAGGGTTTCGCTCGGGGCGCGCCAACGGCACTTTCTCCGGCGCACGCGGCTTCACCATGATCGAGGTGCTCGTCGCGCTCACGATCATCGCCGTCGCGCTCGCCGCGTCGATCCGTGCGGTCGGCACGATGGCGACCAATGCGTCCGATCTCCATCGCCGGCTGCTCGCCGGTTGGAGCGCGGACAATGCGCTCGCGCAATTGCGGCTCACGCATGCGTGGCCGGAGGTCGGCGAGCAGAGTTTCGACTGTTCGCAAGGCAACGTGCAGCTCGTCTGCACGCAGCGTGTGAGCACGACGCCGAACCCCGTGTTCCGGCGCGTGCAGGTTTCGGTGAGCATGCCGGGGCGCGCCGGCGTGCTCGCACAGATGGTGACGGTGGTCGCGAATGAAACCAGCCGTCCGCTCTGACGCGCCGCCGCGGCGCCGGCCCGCGCGTTTCGTCGGCTCGCGCCGCGTGCGCGGCTTCACGCTGATCGAACTGATGATCGCGATCGCGATCCTCGCGGTGGTCGCAATCCTCGCGTGGCGCGGGCTCGACCAGATCATGCGCGGTCGCGACAAGGTCGCGTCCGCGATGGAAGACGAGCGCGTGTTCGCGCAGATGTTCGACCAGATGCGCATCGACGCGCGGCTCGCCGCGACCGACGACGAGGCCGGCCAGCCGGCGATCGGCGTCGCCGGCAACACGTTGCAGATCGTTCGCGAGCTCGACGTGCCGGGCGCCGCGCCGCGGCTGCAGGTGGTCCGTTACCGGATCGCCGGCGGGCGCGTCGTGCGTTATGCGTCGCCGCCGATCGACGATGCGAACCGGCTGCACGACGTGCTGAAGGACAGCAGCGTCGACGGCTGGAGCGGGGTCGCATTGATGGGCGGCGTCGGTGCGATCGACGCGAAACTGTACGTGCCGCGCGTGGGCTGGACCACCAATCTGCAGACGGCCAACGACGCGCTCGCGCAGAACAACGATGCGCTGAAGGTGCCGCAGATCGGCAACGCGCCGCCGACGCGCGCGGTGACGGGGCTGCAGGTCAGCATCGGCGCGACGTCGCTGCGCGTGCCCGTCACGCGTATCTTCCTCGTCGGGGAATGACGATGCCCGCGCGCCCTCCCCGTTTCCGGTTCGCCGCCCGCGCCGCCACGCGCGTGCCGGCGCGCGGACGCCGCGAACGCGGCGCGGCGATCATCACCGCGCTGCTTGTCGTCGCGCTGTCGGCGATCCTCGTGTCGGGCATGCTGTGGCGCCAGCAGGTGCAGATTCGCCGCATCGAGAACCAGCGCGTGCTTGCGCAGGCGCAGTGGGTCGCGCGCGGTGCGCTCGACTGGACGCGGATGATCCTGCGCTCCGAAGGCGACACGGCGCCCGGCATCACCTATCTCGGCGGGATCTGGGCCGTGCCGATCGCGAAGACCAAGCTGTCCGACTTCCTCGGCCGGATCGGCGCGCCCAACGACGGCGGTGGCGAAGACACCTACATCTCCGGATCGATCGAGGATGCGCAGGCGAAGTTCAACCTGCGCAACCTCGTGTCGTCGCCGGCGCCCGGCGTGCTGCAACTCAACGTGATGCAGCTCCAGGCGTTCCAGCGGCTGCTGGCGACGCTCGGCTACGACGGCGCGCTCGCGAAGCGGATCGCGCTGCAGATGCGCGCGGGCCTCATGCATTCGGCAACGCGTTTCCAGACGCCGACGCTGCCCGGCGCCGGGACGGCCGCCACCGCGCCGGTGCCCGGCGGCGACATGGCAGGCAACTTCACCGACGACCCGGGGATGTCCGGCGGCGACCGCGGGCCCGCCCCGCTCATGATGACGGGCGTCGACAGCCTGCTCGACGTCGACGGCGTGACGCCCGAGATGGTCGCGCGGCTGCGCCCGTTCGTCACCGTGCTGCCGACCACGACGCCCGTGAACATGAACACCGCGCCGGCCGAGGTGATCGCCGCACTCGTGCCGGGGATGAGCGTGTCGTCGGCGCAGGCGCTCGTGTCGCGCCGCGAGACCGTGTTTTTCCGCAACGTCGGCGACGTGCAGCTCGCGCTGCGCGGTGCCGGCGCGCCGAACGTGACGATCGACTCGAGCCTCGTCGACGTCAATTCGAGTTACTTCATCGTGCATGGCCGGATCCAGCATGATCGCGCGGAGGTCGATCGCACCTCGCTCGTGTATCGTGATCCGACCACGCACTCGACGCGGGTCGTGCGCATCCGCGACCAGCTATAACGACGCCATCCGGGAGAGGAGCTCTTGAGCACGCTGATTGTTTCTTTGCCGCCGCGCGAGCCGGCCGTGCCGTTACAGGAATGGCAGTGGCCCGAGCTGCCGTTTACGCTCGTCGACAAGGCCGGCCACGTGCAGCGTGCGGGCCGCGCCGCGCTCACGCTGTTGCCGCGCGCGAACGCGACGGTGCTGATCGTCGCCGCGCGCGACGTGCTGCTGCTGGCCGCGACCGTGCCGCCGCTCAAGGGGCCGAAGCTGCGCCAGGCGTTGCCCAACATCGTCGAGGATCAGCTGATCCAGGATCCGGCAGGCTGCCACATCGCGCTCGATCCGGCCGCACTGCCCGACGGGCGCCGTGTGCTGGCCGTCGTCGACCGCGCGTGGTTCCGCACGATCTGCGACGCGTTCACCGCAGCCGGCCACCGGCACCTGAGCGCGGTGCCGGCGACGCGCTGCCTGCCAGCGCCGCGCGCCGCGGCGGCGCAAGCTGCCCCGGACACGCCTGCCGACGGTGACACCGCGCAAGCCACCGCGATCACGGATGCGGCCGAGCCGCTCGCGCGCCCGACCGCGGTGGCCGCTGTGCTTGGCCTCGCGACCGCAGTCGAACCGGTGCTCGTCGAAGCCGGCGCGCAGCCGGCCGCGGCCGGTGCGCCGCGCCTCGAACTCGCGATCGCGCGCGGCGCGCTCGGCGAAGGCTTTGCGGCGCCTGCCGCGCGCGCCAGCGGCACGCTCGCCGCGCTCTCGGGCGGCGGCGATGTCGAGCTGTACGAACTCGGCGAACCGGGCGCGGAGCCGCGGCTCGCATCGGTCGGCCCCAGCGACGGCCCGCTGCTGCCGGGTGCGCAGCCGCTGTCGTTCGACGCATTTGCGCGACGCGCGCTGAGCGAGCGCCTGGATCTGTGCCAGTTCGAATTCGAATCGCAGCCGTGGCGCTTCGACCGGGCGACGCTGAAGCGCCTGCGCGTGCCGATCGCACTCGCCGCGGCGACGCTCGGCGTCGCCGTGATCGGGATGAACCTGCACTGGTGGAAGCTGTCGCGCGAACGCGATGCGCTGTCCGCGCAGATCACCGAGACGTTGCTGTCCGCATTCCCGAAGACGACCACGGTGCTCGATCCGCCCGCGCAGATGCAGCGCCAGCTCGATCAGTTGCGCCTCGCGGCGGGCGAGCTGTCGCCGAACGATTTTCTCGCGCTGTCGAGCGGGCTGTCGCGTTCGATGGGCGCGCTGCCGCTGAACGGGATCGCATCGCTCGATTATCACGACCGGCGGCTTGACGTCGGCTTCAAGCCGGAGGTCAAGGTGGACCCCGATTTCCCGCAGCGTCTCGCACGCAACGGGCTGGCCGGCGAAGTCGACAGCAGCACCGGCAAATGGACGATCCGGAGCCGCTCATGAACACCGAACAACTGAACCAGGCATTCGCGCAGTTCTGGGGCGAGCGCTCGCAGCGCGAAAAGATGCTGCTCGGCTGGGGCGGCGCCGTGCTGGCCGTCGCGATCGCGTATTCGGTGCTGTGGTCGCCCGCGCAGGAAGGCAGCGCGCGGATCCGCAACACGCTGCCGACGATGCGCCGCGAGCTCGCGGAGATGACCGCGCAGGCCAACGAGGCGAAGTCGCTGACGGCCGCCGCGCAAGGCGTCGCGCCGACCGGGCTGGCGCTGAAGGACGCGCTTGCCGCATCGCTGTCCGATCACGGGCTGCAGGGCGCGCAGGCGCAGGTCGTCGGCAACGGCGTGCAGATCCAGATGAAGAACGTGCCGTTCCCGGTGTGGACGCAGTGGCTCGACGACGCGCGCCGGCAGTTCAAGGTGCAGGTCGGCGAAGCGCACGTGACCGGGCTGAAAGAAGACGGCCAGGTCGACCTGACGGCCGTGATGCAACCCTCGATGCAGAAATGACGCAGTGGATGAAACACGCAGCAGTCGGCCGATGAGGCCGGGGATCAGGCGGCTCGTCGCCGCATTGCCGTGGGTGGCGGCAGGCGGGCTCGCGACGGCGGTGACGCTCGTCGCGCTCGCGCCGGCCGCATGGATCGCGCCGCAGTTCGCGCGCGCGACCGGCGGGCACGTGAATCTCGTCGATCCGGACGGATCGCTGTGGCAGGGTTCCGGCACGCTGATGCTCGCGCCGGGCGCGGACCAGAGCGCAGCGACGCTGCTGCCGGGCCGCGTCGAATGGACGACGCGCTTCTGGCCGCTCCTCACCGGCCGCGTGCGGATGCACATGCGGCAGACCGAGGCGATGCCCGATGCGGTCACGCTCGACGCGACGTGGCGCGGCGCGGTGCTGTCGGCGGGCACGATGGCCGTGCCCGCGTCGCTGCTCGCCGGGCTCGGCACGCCGTTCAACACGCTCGACCTGCAGGGCGACGTGCGGCTCGGCTGGACCGACTGGCGCCTGCTCGGCAACAACGCGTACGGCCAGCTGACGGTGACGATCGATTCGATGAGTTCGCGCGTGTCGCGCGTGAAGCCGCTCGGGTCGTACCGTGCGGTGCTGCAGGCGAAGGGGACGGGGGCCGATCTCGACCTGTCGACGACGCAGGGGCCGCTGTTCCTCGAGGGGCACGGCAGCTTCGGCCCCGGTCAGGGATCGTTCCGCGGCACCGCGCATGCGGCGCCGGAGCAGCAGGCGAACCTCGCCGGGCTGCTGAACCTGCTCGGTCATCCGATCGGCAACAACCAGGTGTCGCTGATCTTCGGCGACGCGATGCGCTGACGCGCACAGCAGCGTCGCCTTTTCCGTTCCTGCTTCTACTCTACTTCTGCGCGAGCGGCGCGGTGGCCACTGGCGCGGTTGCAGCCGGCAACGCGGCCCCCGACGCCGGTGCCGGCGCGGCCATGTCGCCGGTTTCGCGCGCCATCTCCGACGTATTCCAGCCGCCGCCGAGCGCCTTCACGAGCCCGACCGACGACACCATCCGCTGGCCGGCGATCGTCGCGAGCTTCTGCTGCGCGGTGAACGCCGTGGTCTGTGCGCTCAGCACGTTCAGATACGCGACCGTGCCGGCCTTGTACTGGTTCGTGACGATCGCGAGCGAGTGCTCGGCGCTGTCGACGGCCTGCCGCTGCACGTCCACTTCCTGCGCGAGGATGCGTTGCGACGCAAGGTTGTCCTCAACGTCCTGGAATGCGGTGAGCACCGCGAGGCGATACGCGGCGACGTTCTCGTCGTAGGTCGCGCGGGCGGCGTCGGTCTGCGCGGCGCGCAGGCCCGCGTCGAACAGCGTCGCGGCGAGTTGCGGGCCGACCGTCCAGAACCGTGCGGGCAGCGTGAACAGTTGCGACCACACGGAGCTCTGGAAGCCGCCGCTCGCCGACAGCGTGAGCGTCGGGAAGAACGCGGAAATCGCGACGCCGATCTGCTCGTTCGCGGAGGCCGCGCGGCGTTCGGCCGCCGCGATGTCGGGCCGGCGCTCGAGCACTGCGGACGGCACGTCGACCGGCGTGATCGGCGGTTCGGCCGTGAGCGGGGCCGGTGGCAGCGAGAACGTGGACGCAGGTTCGCCGACCAGCGTCGCGATCGCATGCTCGTACTGCGCGCGTGCGACGCCGTTGTCGATCGACGCCGCCTGCGCGCTCTGCAGCTGCGTCTGCGCCTGGATCACGTCCGCGCGCGCGGCCACGCCTTGCGCGTACTGGTTCTGCGTGAGCTTCAGCGATTCGCCGTACGACTTCACGGTGTCGTCGAGCAGTTTCTGCAGCGCATCGGACGTGCGCAACTGGAAATAGGTTTGCGCGAGCAGCGCCTGCTGCGACAGCCGCGCGTTCGCGAGATCGGCCGCGGCGGCCGCTTCGCCGGCGCGCTGCGCGCTGACGGTGCGGCTCACCTTGCCCCACAGGTCAGGTTCCCAGCTCGCATCGAGGCCGACACTGTAACTGTTGCTGATCGACGAGCTGCTGCTGAAATTCGACGACGTGCCCGACGACACCGACGTACGGCCCGCGCGGGAACGCGAGCCCGATGCGGTCAGCCCGACGGTCGGGAAATACGCGGCGCGCGCCTCGGTGACGAGTGCACGGGCCTGCCGGTACGCGGCGGCCGATTGTGCGATGGTCTGGTTCGACGCGTTGAGCTTGTCGATCAGCGCGTCGAGCTGCGGATCGTTGTAGACCGTCCACCACGGGCCGCGGTCGGTGCGGTCGGCAGGCTGCGCGACCTTCCAGCCGGCCGGCGCTTCTTTGTATGCGGCGGGGATCGACGTGTCGGGCCGATGGTAGTCGGGCCCGACGGCGCAGCCGGCGAGCAGCACGGCCGTCGCAACGGCGACGGCGGCGCTCAGCGGGCGAAGGGCGCGCGGGAGGGGGGCGTACGGCATCGTGGTTTTCCTGTCTGGGCGCGACGGCCGGCGAGCGGCGTCGCGCGATGCGGTCGTTGTGCCGCTGGCGGACAAATGGTAACTGACGGCGGGGTTGCTGCGCAGCCCCAAGGGTACGGTGTGCAACGGCACGAATGTGTTACCGGCGCGACCGGCCGGTTTACCGGCCATTACGGATCGCTTGCGGGTGTGACAGGCGCGCGGCGGGCACGACGACGGGCCGCGCATCGCGCGGCCGGTGCCCGGTCAGGATGGCGGGAGCGGCGTGATGACGGTGGCGTCAGTGGCAGCGCACGGGCACCGGGACGGATTCGGCGGCGGACCGCCATGACGACGGCTCCGTGGCCGACGGCTGGCCCGTGCGGCGGACGGCGCCCTTCGCATTGCGCTGCCGGCGATGATCGAACCATGCGAACCCGAGCGCCGCGAGCGACCCTCCCGGCACCACCAGCATCGTCACGTACAGCGCGATCTTCCAGCCGCGGTGCGGCCCGGAAACCACGTGATGAGCGGTATCGGTCAGGTTGCGGCGCAGCGCGCCGGCGGCATTTTTCAGGGACAGCATCGCGAACATCCTCGGGGTGCCCGGCAGCGCGGGCGAAGCGGTCAGAACATCGTCTCCGGCAGTGCAACATGCACGTCGTAACTGATTGACTGAAATAATATTGACTAAGCAATCATTTTTCAAGATACTGGGCGCGTTTTGACCTGAAACGCACTGTTGCTGCGCGCGCAAATCGCATGAACGGCGGCCTCTACGATCCCGACACCATCGCACTGGAAACGAGCCTCGGTTATTACCTGACCAAGGCCCGGCAGGCGCTCGTCGAGCGGATGGACCGCGCGCTCGAGCCATTCGACCTCACCGCGCAGCAGATCGGCGTGATCCTGCTGTTGTCGCGCGGCTATGCCCGCACGCCGTTCGAGCTGTCGCGCAAGATGTCGTACGACAGCGGATCGATGACGCGGATGCTCGACCGCCTCGAGCGCAAGGGCCTGGTCGCGCGCTCGCGCAGCGAACAGGACCGCCGGATGATCGAGCTGACGCTCACCGAGCGCGGCGCCGACGCGGCCCGCGCGCTGCCGTCGCTGATCGCCACCGCGCTGAACGCGCAACTCGCCGGCTTCTCGGCCGACGAACTCGCGATGCTCACCGGCCTGCTGCAACGCTTCATCGCGAACGGGCCCGGCGACGCGGGCTGTCCGACTCCCGACGACCCCGATCGCTGAGCGCACGGAGACACGATGTCTAGGTTAAGCATTCGCTTATTTATCTGTCTGGGCAGAAGATGACGAGGCACGTGGTCTTTCGCTTCCCTGCTACCCTGTTCCATCCGGACGGGCCGCGCGGTATCGCGCGCCCGTGCGTTGTGCCGGCGCGTCGCGCGCGCCGCGTCTAGGAGATTCCGATGTCCGCCACCACGGCATCCGCCGCGCCGTCCGCGGCCGAACCCGCACCGCTCACCGGTGGCGCGCTCGCGCTGCTTACCGTCGGGCTCGCGCTCGGTACCTTCATGGAAGTGCTCGACACGTCGATCGCGAACGTCGCGGTGCCGACCATCTCGGGCAGCCTCGGCGTCGCGACGAGCGAAGGCACGTGGGTGATCTCGTCGTATTCCGTCGCGTCCGCGATTGCGGTGCCGCTCACGGGCTGGCTCGCCCGGCGGGTCGGCGAGGTGCGCCTGTTCACGTTGTCGGTGCTGGCGTTCACGATTGCATCGGCGCTGTGCGGCTTCGCGTCGAACTTCGAGACGCTGATCGCGTTCCGGCTGCTGCAGGGTCTCGTGTCGGGCCCGATGGTGCCGTTGTCGCAGACGATCCTGATGCGCAGCTATCCGCCCGCGAAACGCGGGCTCGCGCTCGGGCTATGGGCGATGACAGTGATCGTCGCGCCGATCTTCGGCCCGCTACTGGGCGGCTGGATCAGCGACAACTACACGTGGCCGTGGATCTTCTACATCAACCTGCCGATCGGCATCTTCTCCGCGGCCTGCGCGTATTTCCTGCTGCGCGGCCGCGAGACGAAGACGACCAAGCAGCGGATCGACGCGATCGGCCTCGCGCTGCTCGTGATCGGCGTGTCGTGCCTGCAGATGATGCTCGACCTCGGCAAGGACCGCGACTGGTTCAACTCGACCTTCATCGTCGCGCTCGCGCTGATCGCGGTCGTGTCGCTCGCGTTCATGCTCGTTTGGGAAGCAACGGAGAAGGAGCCGGTGGTCGACCTGTCGCTCTTCAAGGACCGCAACTTCGCACTCGGCGCGCTGATCATCTCGTTCGGCTTCATGGCGTTCTTCGGCTCGGTCGTGATCTTTCCGCTGTGGCTGCAGACGGTGATGGGCTACACGGCCGGCAAGGCGGGCCTCGCGACCGCGCCGGTCGGGCTGCTCGCGCTGGTGCTGTCGCCGTTGATCGGGCGCAACATGCACCGGCTCGACCTGCGGATGGTGGCGAGCTTCGCGTTCATCGTGTTCGCGATCGTGTCGGTCTGGAACTCGACGTTTACGCTCGACGTGCCGTTCAACCACGTGATCCTGCCGCGGCTCGTGCAGGGTATCGGCGTCGCGTGCTTCTTCGTGCCGATGACGACGATCACGCTGTCGAGCATCCCGGACGAGCGGCTCGCGAGCGCGTCGGGGCTGTCGAACTTCCTGCGCACGCTGTCGGGCGCGATCGGAACCGCGGTCAGCTCGACGTTCTGGGAGAACGACGCGATCTACCACCACGCGCGGCTGTCGGAATCGGTGAGCGTCTACGCGCAGAACACGACCGACTACCAGGGAGCGCTCGCGCAGCTCGGCATCGTCGGGCAGACGGCCAATGCGCAGCTCAACCAGCTCGTCACGCAGCAGGGCTTCATGATGGCGACCAACGATTTCTTCCACCTGTCGGCGGGCGTGTTCATCGTACTGGCGGCGCTCGTATGGATCACGAAGCCGAAGAAGGGCGCGGGGCCGGCGATGGGGCATTGAACGCGCGGCGGGCGGGCGCTCCCCGTCCGTTCGCCGCCGCGCTCGCCCGCCCGCGTGGCCGGCATCACTCCCTCGCGCGCAATCCCCCGAACGCGAGATCGTCGCCCGACGCGATCGGCAGCGTCGCCCGCGCGACCTCGAGCCATGCCCGCGCCGCGTGCGACAGATACCCCTTCTTCAGCCAGCCGAGCGCGATCGCCCATGTGATCTCCGGCTCGACGATCGGCCGGCACGTGAACTGCCGCGTGTCGAGCCGGCGGCAGTACGGCTCCGGCAACAGCGCGATGCCGACGCCCGCATGCACGAGCGCCGCCATGAAATCCCAGTGACCGCTGCGGCTCACGATCGACGGCGTGAAGCCGGCCTGCCGGCACGCGTCGAGCACCGCGTCGTGCAGCGCGAGGCTTTCCGCATAGAACACGAACGACTCGCGGGCGAGGTCGGCGAGCGGCACGGCCGCGTGATCCTCCCAGCGCGACTCGCGCGGCGCAACGAGCCACAGCGGTGCATGCACCATCGGCAGCCGGTCGAATGTGCCGGGGTCGACCGGCTCCAGCAGCCCGCCGAGTTCCAGCTCGCCCGACGTCAGCGCGGCCTCGATCATCCGCGCGCCCTGCTCGAACAGCTTCAGCTCGATGTTCGGATAGCGCTGCTTGTAGGCGGCGATGATCGGCGTGAACAGCGACCCTCCGAGCGGCGGAATGCCGATCGTCAGCTCGCCGCGCCCTAGCGTGCCGAGATCGTTCAGCTCCGACTGCAGTTGCGCCTGCGCGGCGAGCACGTCCTGGCCGCGCTGGAACACGATCCGCCCCGCGTCGGTCAGCACCATCTGCCGGCCGTCGCGCAGCAGCAGCGGCGAGCCGATCTCGTCCTCGAGCGCCTTCACCATCTTGCTGATGGTCGGTTGCGTGACGAACAGGCGGTCGGCGGCCGCTGTGAAGCTCTGCTGACGGACCACCTCGACGAAGTACCGCAGCGCGCGCAATTCCATCGATCACTCCCCAGATTGGTGCGGCAAGCCGCAACTGAATTCCGAATTGGAATGACAAGGATAGAGACAAGTCATTTTATTTATGGTTAGGGGAAACCCTATACTGAGGCCATCGACAGACTTATCCGTATGGAGCCCGCCATGAACAAGCCGACCGCTACGACCGTCGCCCGCCCCGCCGCTTCAGGCAACGTTGCGCGCACCGGCCGGATCGTGCTGCAGGCCGCCGCGCTCGGCGTGCTGTGGATGGGGGTCGACTGGGCCGTGCGCGCGGTCGGGCTGCCGGTGCCGTCCGGCGTAATCGGTCTCGCGGTGCTGCTCGCGCTGCTGTTCTCGGGCCGCGTTGCGCCGGCATGGGTGAAGGACGGCGCGAACTGGCTGCTATCCGACATGCTGCTGTTCTTCGTGCCGGCCGCCGTCGCGGCGGTTCAGTACGGCGGGCTGTTCCGCGAGGACGGCTGGCGCATCGCGCTGGTCATGCTTGCTGGCACCGCATTCGTGATGGTCGCGGTGGCCGTCGCGGTCGACCTCGCCGCGAAGCTCGAACGCCGGCTCGCCGCGCAGCGCGTGTTTGCCGAACGCCGCCGCGCCCGCCTCGCCGCCGTGTCGGTCCACTGAGCCGGAGCCCGCGATGTTTACGCTGCCGTCGAACCTGTCCGCCGACCACGTGAATACCGCGATCTCCGTCGGCTGCTTCGTGCTGACGGTCGTGCTGTATTTCGCGTCGAAGCGGCTCTACGCGTACAAGAAGACGCTGCTGTTCTCGCCGCTCGTGTTCGTGCCGGGCGTGCTGGTGCTGCTCGTCCTGCTGACCGGCACGCCGTATTCGGTCTATTTCCGCGACACGCGCTGGCTGATGTGGCTGCTCGGCCCGGCGACGATCGCGTTCGCGGTGCCGATCTACGAGTATCGCGACCTGATCCGCCGCCACTGGCTGTCGCTGTCGGTCGGCGTCGCGGTCGGGATCGGCGCGGGCGTGTGCGGGTCGCTGCTGCTCGCGAAGCTGCTGCATCTGTCGCCGGAGCTGCAGCGCTCGCTGATGACGCGTTCGGTCTCGACCCCGTTTGCGCTCGCCGTGTCCGACAAGATCCACGCGCCGAAGGACCTCACCGCGCTGTTCGTGATCGCGACCGGCATCTGCGGGATGCTGCTCGGCGAAATCGTGCTGGCGCTGGTGCCGATGCGCACGCGGCTCGCGCGCGGTGCGCTGTTCGGCGCCGCTGCCCACGGCGTGGGCACTGCGAAGGCGCGCGAGATCGGCAGCGAGGAAGGCGTCGTGTCGAGCCTCACGATGATGATCGCGGGTGTCGCGATGGTGCTGATCGCGCCGCTGCTGTCGTTGCTGCCGACCTGACGATGTCCGGGCGGGCGCCGTTGCCGGCCCGGCCCGCCGTTTCCATTCGCAGCCCGGGCGCCCGCCGGCCGTGCCGCGTTCCGCATGGCCGCTTCCCCGCCGCTGCCACCCTGCATCGAGCCGACACCCGGCCGACAATCGGCTGAGATAGCCGCAAATCCCCCCTCTTTTCCACCCATCGCGCCCGGCCCGGATGCCGAACAATGCATGCTACGAGATATCACGCACGCATTCACATGGCCTCCACGACCGCAAACCCGACTGCCGACAAGCCGGCTTCGTCGGGCAAGTTCAAGCGCATCGCGCTCATCGCCGTCATCGCGCTGGGCGCTGCCGCCGCTGCCGCCGCCGGCATGTACGTGTTCATGAGCAAGGCAGGCGTCGGCCATCCGGGCACGCACGCCGAGCCTGCGCCGCTCGCCGCGCCGGTGTTCTTCCCGCTCGACCCGCTGACCGTGAACCTGCAGTCGGACGACGGCATGCAGCACTACCTGCGCGTGGGCCTGTCGCTGAAGCTCACCGACCCGAAGGTGCAGGAGCAACTGACCGCGCGGATGCCCGAAATCCGCAGCCGGATCCTGCTCGCGCTGTCGAACAAGCATCCCGAGGATCTCGCGACGCCGGACGGCAAGCGTGCGCTCGCGAAGGAACTGCGGGATCTGATCGGGCAACCGACGCAGCCGGGCAACGAGCGCGCGAAGGTCGACGACGTGCTGTTCACCGAATTCGTCGTCCAGTAACGCGGCCGAAAAAGGAGCGCGCATGGGCCACCAGGAGTTCATGTCCCAGGAGGAGGTCGACGCCCTCCTCAAGGGCGTCACGGGCGAAACCGATACAGTCGACGAGCAGCGCGACACGTCGGGCGTCCGCCCCTATGACATCGCGACGCAGGAACGGATCGTCCGCGGCCGGATGCCCGGTCTCGAGATCATCAACGACCGCTTCGCGCGGCTGCTGCGGATCGGCATCTTCAACTTCATGCGGCGCACGGCGGAAATTTCCGTGAGCCAGGTGAAGGTGCAGAAGTACAGCGAGTTCACCCGCAACCTGCCGATTCCGACCAACCTGAATCTGGTGCACGTGAAGCCGCTGCGCGGCACGTCGCTGTTCGTGTTCGATCCGAACCTCGTGTTCTTCGTCGTCGACAACCTGTTCGGCGGCGACGGGCGTTTTCACACCCGCGTCGAGGGCCGCGATTTCACGGCAACCGAGCAGCGGATCATCGGCAAGCTGCTGAACCTCGTGTTCGAGCAGTACGCGAGCGCGTGGAAGAGCGTGCGGCCGCTGCAGTTCGAATTCCTGCGCTCGGAGATGCACACGCAGTTCGCGAACGTCGCGACGCCGAACGAGATCGTGATCGTCACGCAGTTCTCGATCGAGTTCGGGCCGACCGGCGGCACGCTGCACATCTGCATGCCGTACTCGATGATCGAGCCGATCCGCGACGTGCTGAGTTCGCCGATCCAGGGCGAGGCGCTCGAAGTCGACCGCCGCTGGGTGCGCGTGCTGTCGCAGCAGGTACAGGCCGCCGAGGTCGAGCTGAGCGCGGATCTCGCCGAGATCTCGACGAACTTCGAGAAACTCCTGAACCTGCGTACGGGCGACGTGCTGCCGCTGGAAATCGCGGACACGATCGTCGCGAAGGTCGACGGCGTGCCGGTGATGGAGTGCGGTTACGGCATTTTCAATGGTCAATATGCGTTGCGCGTGCAGAAGATGATCAGCGCAAGCGACACGATGAAGGAAGGTGGATATGAGTGAGCTGAACCAGACGCCCGATCTCGACCCGCAGGCGCTCGCCGACGCCGCACTCGCGGAATCGGCCGCCGCCGCGCAGGCAGATCCAGGCATGGACGACTGGGCCGCCGCGCTCGCCGAGCAGAACCAGCAGCCGGTGCAGGCAGGCGCGACGGGCGCCGGCGTGTTCCAGCCGCTGTCGAAGGCCGCGCCGAGTTCGACGCACAACGACATCGAGATGATTCTCGACATCCCGGTCAAGATGACCGTGGAGCTGGGCCGCACGAAGATCGCGATCCGCAACCTGCTGCAGCTCGCGCAGGGGTCGGTCGTCGAGCTCGACGGCCTCGCCGGCGAGCCGATGGACGTGCTCGTGAACGGCTGCCTGATCGCGCAGGGCGAAGTGGTCGTCGTCAACGACAAGTTCGGCATCCGGCTGACCGACATCATCACGCCGGCCGAACGCATCCGGAAGCTGAATCGATGAAAGCCGCGCCGTTCGGCCGGCGCATGTGCCGCGCGACTGCAGCGGCGGCGGCCGGCGCCGCATCGCTCGCCTGCGCGCCGGCCGGCGCGGCCGACATGAACGCGGTGAACCACGCCGGCGCGATCGCGTCGGGCGTGATCGTCGGTTCGGCCGCACCGTCGCTCGGTGTCGGCGCGGTGCTGCAGACGCTCGTCGGGCTCGCGGTCGTGATCGGTCTCGTGTTCGGCTGCGCGTGGCTCGCGCGCCGCTTCGGGTTCCAGCCCGCGCGGCGCGGCGGCCCGCTGAAGGTCGTGTCGAGCGTCGGGCTCGGCGCGAAGGAAAGCGCGACGATCGTCGAGATCGGCGACACCTGGCTCGTGCTCGGCGTCGCGCCGGGCAACGTGCGGCTGCTGCATACGCTGCCGGCCGGCTCGGCCGCCGCATTGACGGCGGCGTCGGCCCCGGCCGATGCACCCGCCGGCGCCGCACCGGCCGACCGCGGACTGCCCGGCACGTTCGGCGCGCGCTTTCGCGACGCGCTCGCGGGCGAAGCCGCGAAGCGACTCGGGCGCGGCAAGGACCGCTGACATGCCGCCGTGCCCTCTTTCCGTTCCTGCATTCCGATGAAACACGAATTCCTGCGCTGCACGGCGCGCTTCGCGCCCGTGCTGATCCTCGGCCTCGCCCCCGCGCTTGCCTGCGCGCAGGCGGCCGGCCTGCCCGCGTTCAACACGAGCCCGGGCCCGAACGGCGGCACCACCTATTCGCTGAGCGTGCAGACGATGCTGCTGCTCACGATGCTGTCGTTCCTGCCGGCGATGCTGCTGATGATGACGAGCTTCACGCGCATCATCATCGTGCTGTCGCTGCTGCGCCAGGCGCTCGGCACCGCGACGACGCCGCCGAACCAGGTGCTGGTCGGCCTCGCGATGTTCCTTACCTTCTTCGTGATGTCGCCGGTGCTCGACCGTGCCTACACCGACGGCTACAAGCCGTTCTCCGACGGCGCGATGCCGATGGAGCAGGCCGTGCAGCGCGGCGTCGCGCCGTTCAAGACCTTCATGCTGAAGCAGACCCGCGAGACCGATCTCGCGCTGTTCGCGAAGATCTCGAAGGCCGCGCCGATGCAGGGCCCGGAAGACGTGCCGCTGTCGCTGCTGGTGCCCGCATTCGTCACGAGCGAGTTGAAGACCGGCTTCCAGATCGGCTTCACGATCTTCATCCCGTTCCTGATCATCGACATGGTCGTCGCGAGCGTGCTGATGTCGATGGGGATGATGATGGTGTCGCCATCCACCGTGTCGCTGCCGTTCAAGCTGATGCTGTTCGTGCTGGTCGACGGCTGGCAGCTGCTGATCGGCTCGCTCGCGCAGAGTTTCATGTGAGCGGCGGAGGAATCGCGCGATGACACCCGAACAAGTGATGACGCTGGCGCACCAGGCGATGATGGTCGGCCTGCTGCTCGCCGCGCCGCTGCTGCTGGTCGCGCTCGCGGTCGGCCTGGTCGTGAGCCTGTTCCAGGCCGCGACGCAGATCAACGAATCGACGCTGTCGTTCATCCCGAAGCTGCTCGCGGTGGCCGCGACGCTCGTGATCGCCGGCCCGTGGATGCTGACGACGATGCTCGACTACCTGCGGCAGACGCTGCTGCACGTCGCGACGCTCGGCGCCGGTTGACCGGCAGGCCAGGCCCGGTTCCACGGCGATGTTCTCGGTTACCTACGCGCAGCTCAACGGCTGGCTGACCGCCTTCCTGTGGCCGTTCGTGCGGATCCTCGCGCTCGTCGCGACGGCCCCCGTCGTCGGTCACGCGTCGGTGCCGGTGCGCGTGAAGATCGGCGTGGCCGCGTTCATGGCGCTGGTCGTCGCGCCGACGCTCGGTGCAATGCCCGGCGTCACCGTATTCTCCGCGCAGGGCATCTGGATCATCGTCACGCAGTTCCTGATCGGCGCGGCGATGGGCTTCACGATGCAGATCGTGTTCGCGGCCGTCGAGGCGGCCGGCGACTTCATCGGGCTGTCGATGGGGCTCGGCTTCGCGACCTTCTTCGACCCGCATTCGAACGGCGCGACGCCGGTGATGGGCCGGTTCCTGAACGCGATCGCGATGCTCGCGTTCCTCGCGGTGGACGGCCACCTGCAGGTCTTCGCGGCGCTCGCCGCGTCGTTCCAGTCGCTGCCGGTGTCCGCCGGCCTGCTGCACGCGCCCGGCTGGCGCACGCTCACCGCCTTTGGTGCGACCGTGTTCGAGATGGGGCTGCTGCTCGCGCTGCCGGTGGTCGCGGCGCTCCTGATCGCGAACCTCGCGCTCGGGATCCTGAACCGCGCGGCGCCGCAGATCGGCATCTTCCAGATCGGCTTTCCGGTCACGATGCTGGTCGGACTGTTGCTCGTGCAACTGATGATCCCGAACCTCGTGCCATTCGTGTCGCATCTGTTCGACATCGGGCTCGACGCGATGGGGCGGGTGCTGCTGGGCTGGCGCTAGCAGGCCGTTGAAATACCCCCGCCGATCCGTCACGATGTAGCGAACCCGATCCCAAGGCACGAAGGCAGCATGCGAGGCACCGACAGCTACAACGAATCCCTGTTCAGTACAGTCAGACTGGAGGAG
>NZ_QTPY01000029.1:0-75958 GCF_003857765.1 Burkholderia sp. Bp9016 | reverse complement strand
GGCTCGCCGGCGATGACGACGCGCGGCTTCGGCCCGGCGGAAGCCGAGACGGTCGGCAACCTGATCGCCGACGTGCTCGAGAATCCGGAAGATGCAGCGACGATCGAGCGCGTGCGCGCGCAAGTGGCCGAGCTGACCAAGCGTTTCCCGGTCTATCGCTGATCGACGATGCGCTGCCCGTTCTGCCGGCATGAAGACACGCAGGTCGTCGACTCGCGCGTGTCCGAAGATGGCGCCGCGATTCGTCGGCGCCGTCGCTGCTCGGCTTGCGACAAGCGTTTCACGACGTACGAGCGGGTCGAACTGAACCTGCCCGCCGTCGTGAAGAAGGACGGCAGCCGCACGGAATTCGACCGTCGCAAGATCGTCGCCAGCATGCAACTCGCGCTGCGCAAGCGGCCGGTTGCGGCTGACGCGATCGACGCGGCGGTCGCCCGCATCGAGTATCAACTGCTCGCGACCGGCGAGCGTGAAGTGCGTAGCGAGAAGCTCGGCGAACTCGTGATGAACGAGCTGCGCGGCCTCGATACGATCGCCTATGTCCGTTTCGCATCGGTATATCGCCGGTTCGAGGACGTCTCCGAATTTGCCGACGTGATCGAAGAGTTCCGTCGCGCGTCTCCCTCCAAGCCTCCGCGTAAGCGCTGACGCGCTGCGTTCGTACATCGTCTTCTCCGTGGGTTCGATTCGCGCCGATTGTGTCGGTCGCGATCGCATGTCGCCAGTCGGCCGTTCGGCAAATGGCGTGCGTCCGCACGCGTCGCTACAGTCGTCGCATCACGTTGGCGGAGGGCGATGGCGATGGGACCGCACCGGCAGGGAGTTGTTGGGAGAGGCAGGCGACGCTGCGGCGGGTTCACGCTCGTCGAGCTGATGGTTTCGATCGCGCTCGTGGTCGGGACGGGGCTCTACGCGGCTCCTGCTTTCGATCAGTGGCGCATGCGTGAGCGTGTCGATGCGCGTGCTCGCGCACTGCTTGGTGCGCTGTCGTTCGCGCGCACCGAGGCGACGCGTCTCGGCGTGCGCGTCACGCTGTGCAGGGCCGGGCGCGACGGTGCCTGCATGCGTTCGGGCGAGCGTTGCGGCCCTGCGGAATGGTCGTGCGCGTGGATCGTCAGCGGGCAGTTCGACGGGCAGTCGCGCGTGCTGCGGCGATATCCGCATGATGCGGATATCGCCGTCGCGGGCGCCGCACACGATCTCGCGTTTGCACCGCCTGCCGGTCAGGTGATCGGCGGAATTCGTCGTTTTGAATTGCGTCCGCAGCGTGAGTCGCCGGGAGACGACGCGGCACGCGTGTCGCGGTGTATCAGGATAGCGGCGGGCGGTCGCGCGCGCGTCGTCGCCGGCCGGTGCAGCGCGGCATGAGGTGTGGCATGAAGCGCGTGCGCAAATCGGCGCGCGGCACGTCGCTGCTCGAAGCGGTGCTGGCCGTTGCGCTGCTCGCGGTCGTGATGCTGGCGGTGGCCGGCAGCCAGCTCGCGATGGCGCGTGCGCAGCGGGCGACGATCTGGCGTGAGCGCGCGCTGTGGCTCGCCGATGCACGGATCGAGCGCCTGTACGTCGCAGCAACGGCCGACGATGGTGTCGGGGCGCTCGTGGCCGCATCGTTGCCGGGCGGCACGATGACGCTCGATCGCGGCACGGGCGACGTACGGTACGCGATCGTCGGCTGGCGCGACGCCGACGCGGCGGCGTCGACGCGATGCGAAGCGGAGGGGGTAGCGACAAAGCCGCCGTCGTGCGTGCGGATTCCGTTTCGGGGGGGCGACGCCGATGAACGCTGATCGCCGCATCCGCGCGCATACGTTGCTCGAAGTGCTGGTCGCGATGACCGTCGGTCTGCTCGTGCTTGCCGCAGCCGGCGCGTTGTATCACACACAGCGCGTCGCACAGCGGCGGGCCGAGGACGGCTTCCGGATGCGCGATGCCGCGGCGACCGCGCTGACGTTGATCGGCCAGCAGCTCCATATGGCCGGCTTTCGCCCGCTCGATGTCGAAGCGGCGCCATCGTTGCCGCCGGTATTCGGTTGTTCGGCGGCGCGTGTGCGAGGCGATGGCGCGCAGGTACGGTGCGAGGCCGTGCGTGCATCATCGGACGCGATGCTGATCCGGTATGTCGGCGACACCGTGTCGACGTGGCCGACGATCGGCGCCCAGGTATCGGATTGTCTCGGGCAGGGTGTCGGCACGGCCGGTGAGCGGCCGCTCGTGGAAAACCGTTTCGACGCGCACGTGAGTCCGTCGACGGGCGAGCCGGAGCTGTACTGCGAAGGGAACGGGCGCCCGGGCACGCCGCAACCCGTCGTGGCCGGGATCGATCAGTTGCGCCTGCGCTACCTGCGTCACGCAGACGCGCAGTTCGTGAACGCCGATACGATGCCAGCCGGAGGCTGGCACGAAGTCGTCGCCGTGCATGTGTGCGTGCGGGCACGCGGCGAACCGATGCGCGAATCGATGAGCCATGTCGATTGCGACGGTCGCACGGTCGCTGCGCAGGACGGTCGCGCGCGTCTCGTGCTACATCGGATCGTCGCGTTGCGAAATGCCGCGTTCGCGACGGCCGAGCGCGACCGTGACGCAACGCGAGCCTACGAGACGTTCCGATGATCCGTGCAAACAAGTACGTGAACGAACCGGCGATGCGACGCACGGCAGGGCATGTCCGCGAAAGCACAATGGCGGCTGGCGGCACGCAATGCGTGATGGACGGCACCTGCATGAGCCGAGGCGAATGGCTTACACGCTGTCGATCGGCAAACCGGGCCCGGCGCCGCGATGCCGGCCTCGCATTACCCGCCGTGATCGCGGTCGGTGCGGCGGTCGCGGCGCTGACCGGTACCTGGTTCGAATCCGCGCTGACGGAGTCGCGCCGCGCGCGTGCGTTGTCGGATCGGCTGATCGCCTTCCACGCTGCCGATGCGGCGTTGACTGCCTGCACCGCGCGATTGCTCCGCGGTGCCGCGCCGTACCTCGACGAAGCCGCATCGCACACCGAGCCGGACGCGTGGCGGCGCGCGCCAGCGCTCGGCGTCGCCGACGCGTTCGCACCGTTCGCTTCGTGGCCGATGGCCGCACAGCCGCCACGATGCCTGATCGAGGCATGGCGTGGAGCAGGCCCGACGGGGAGTCGCGCATTCCTCGTCACCGCGCGTGGCGTCGGCGGCCATGCATGGAGCGTGGTCTGGCTGCAAAGCCAGGTCGCGCTGCGTGACGGCCGTATCGTTGCCGCGCGCTGGCGTCGCGTCGCGGCGATGCATCAATGAAAGGGTGCACGTTCATGCGGCCACCGGCGGCATTCACGCTGGTCGAACTGATGATCGTGCTGGCGATCGTCGCCGTGCTGGCCGGATGGGGTATCCCGTCGTATCGCGAGCACGTCGCGCGCGTGCATCGCGCATCCGCGGTTGCTGCGCTGTATCGAGCGGCTCAATATCTCGAGACGCTCGATGGCATGCCTCCGCAGGCGTTGCCGGATGCACTGGCACACGCGCCGCCGGACGGGCATCCGGTCTATCGTGTGACACTCCGCCGTCCGGGCGACGACGATGCTTCGGTGGTCTACGAACTCGTCGCGAGCCCGCTCGACACCGGCCCGATGCGCGACGACCGATGCGGCGCATTCACGCTGCGCTCGGACGGGGCGAAAGGGAATGCAGGATCGAATGACGGCAGTGCCGACGGACAGGATGGGGCATGCTGGGGCGTACGCTGAACGCGCACCGCAGACGCGCGACGGCACATGCGCATGTGCGCCTGTCGTCGCGTGTCAGTCGTCGTTCACGGCGCTTCCGCGCTCGTCGCGCGACTGCTTCCAGATCCGGTAGACCTCCCATGCGGCGAAGCCGACGGTACCCCACTTCAACGCGGGGCCGGCGCTCGCGCGCAGCAGCGAGCGCACGGGTTTCGCGAGCACGAGCGATGCGAGCGAACTCAGCATCGGATACTGGTTGACGAGTTGGCCCAGGCTCGCGTTCAGGTTCTTGGCGGACTGGCTGAACTTGTTGGTCGACAGGCCGGGCACGAATACCTTGAGCCAGCTGAAGCGCGTGACGGCGTGGCGCATTTCGGCGGCGGCTTCGGCAAGCTCGAGCCGCTCGACCTCGGAGCGCAGGATCAGCAACTCCTTGCGCAGCGCGCGATGCTGCGATGCGCTCCAGTTCGATCGCGACGAATGGGAGCGGGGTGAATTGCCCGTAACGTTCTGGCTCATGGCGCGTCGGCGAAGTAGGTGAGAGGGACGAACGCGGGTGCGTTCACGGCTTGCCGCGGAACATGTCGCGGTCTTTCTCGAGTTCGTGCAGCGTCGCCTCGAACACGGTCGGCGCATCGCGCAGGCCGGAGCGCGCCTTCAGCGCACAGGCGATGCCGCCGACGGCGTACACCGCGGTGATCGCGGCAAGCGACTGCCAGCGATAGGTGTCCCAGAACGCGATCGCGATGAGCACCGTGAGGCTGATGAGCGCCATCGTTGCGAGCATCATGGCCGCCAGCCCGAGGAACAGTACGCCCATCAGGCGCTCCTTTTCCTCGGCGAGCTCGATGCCCACCAGTTCGAGACGTGTTTGCAGAAGGCCGATCGCGGAGCCGACGAGGCGGCGCAGCGGCCCCTGGCCGGACGGCTGCGGGTTGGTGTCTGTCGTCATGGATGAGGCGCTTGCGCGCGCAGTGAGCGGCTAAGTCAAAGCCGGCCGGTGACGAACCACCGGCCTGGCTCCAGCACCCATGTGCCGCCGCGGGGCGGCGCATGGGGCGGAACGGCATCGAGCGCGTTACTTGCGGTTGATCAGCAGACCGACCAGCACGCCGACGCCAGCGGCGATGCTGATCGACGTCCACGGATGCTCGTGCACGTAATCGTCGGTCGCGCGTGCGGCCTTCTTGCCTTTTTCGACCACCACAACCTGAACGTCGGTTGCCTTTTCCTTGGCCTGCTTCAGGCGCGACATGGCTTTCTCGCGCAGCTCGGCCGCACGGTCGCCCGTGCTGCTCGCCGCTTGCTTGAGCAGGTCTTCGGCGTCCGCGAGAACGGTTTTGATATCCGACATCAGTTTCTCCTTGTTGATTTCCGACATTGCAACTCCCTTCATGCTGTCATGCTGCAGGTTCACATCGTAGCGAAACGCCTGCTTGCTGGCGAGCCGGGAAGACGCACGACGGCAGTGCCAGCCCACATGGTAAACGACTCGTAATCATCAACAGAGCCGCAAACGACGTGAAAAGTTTCCCTTGCCGCTGTCCGTCCCGTTCCACGACCGGTCAAAAATGACAAAAAAGTATGAATATCAAACGGAATAATCGTTCGCATGTCCCATTGCTTCCCGTAAGCTGATGGACTGTCCCGCGCCGACAGCGCGCGGTTTCAACCAGCATCGTTCGAGGAGGGAACATCATGAGTCTGCGTCTTGGCGACATCGCACCGGATTTCGAGCAGGAATCGAGCCTGGGCCCGATCAAGTTTCACGAGTGGCTGGGCGACGGCTGGGGCGTTCTGTTCTCCCACCCGGCCGATTACACGCCGGTGTGCACGACCGAGCTCGGGCTGACGGCGAAGCTGAAGGGCGAATTCGAGAAACGCAACGTGAAGGTGATCGCGCTGTCGGTGGACGGCGTCGAGTCGCACAAGGGCTGGATCAACGACATCAACGAAACGCAGTCGACGGTCGTCGGCTTCCCGATCATTGCCGATGCGGACCGCAAGGTTTCGCAACTGTACGACATGATCCACCCGAACGCGAACGAAACGCTGACGGTGCGCTCGCTGTTCGTGATCGATCCGAACAAGAAGGTGCGGCTCATCATCACGTATCCGGCCAGCACCGGTCGCAACTTCGACGAAGTGCTGCGCGTGATCGATTCGCTGCAACTGACCGACAATTACAAGGTCGCGACGCCCGGCAACTGGAAGGACGGCGACGACGTCGTGATCGTGCCGTCGCTGCAGGATCCGGAGGAACTGAAGAAGCGTTTCCCGAAGGGCTTCAACGCAGTGCGTCCGTATCTGCGCCTCACGCCGCAGCCGAACAAGTAAGCATTCGCCGCCGCATCGGCGGCGCGTGACACGCGCGAGCGCCGATGAAAACGGCCCGCCCGGCAGCGAAGCCGGGCGGGCCGTGTCTTTTCGGCATAGGCGGCGCCGGCGGGGTGGTGTGCCGGCGTGACGCGCACAATCGATCAGAAGAATGCCTGGATGCCGGTCTGTGCGCGGCCGAGGATCAGCGCGTGGATGTCGTGCGTGCCTTCGTACGTGTTGACCACTTCGAGGTTCACGAGGTGACGTGCGACCCCGAACTCGTCCGAGATGCCGTTGCCGCCGAGCATGTCGCGTGCGAGTCGCGCGATGTCGAGCGCCTTGCCGCACGAGTTGCGCTTCATGATCGACGTAATCTCGACGGCCGCGGTGCCGTCGTCCTTCATCCGGCCGAGACGCAGCACGCCTTGCAGGCCGAGTGTGATTTCGGTCTGCATGTCGGCGAGCTTCTTCTGGATCAGCTGGTTCGCGGCGAGCGGCCGGCCGAACTGTTTGCGATCGAGCACGTACTGGCGCGCGGTGTGCCAGCACGACTCGGCCGCGCCGAGCGCGCCCCACGCGATCCCGTAGCGCGCCGAGTTCAGGCACGTGAACGGGCCGCGCAGGCCGCTCACGTTCGGCATCAGGTTTTCTTCGGGCACGAACACTTCGTCGAGGACGATTTCGCCGGTGATCGACGCACGCAGCCCGACCTTGCCGTGGATCGCGGGCGCCGACAGGCCCTTCCAGCCCTTCTCGAGAATGAAGCCGCGGATCGCGTCCTTGCCGTTTTCTTCGAGCTTGGCCCACACGACGAACACGTCGGCGATCGGCGAGTTCGTGATCCACATCTTCGCGCCGGACAGCGAGTAGCCGCCGGGCACCTTTTTCGCGCGCGTGACCATGCTGCCCGGGTCGGAGCCGTGGTTCGGCTCGGTCAGCCCGAAGCAGCCGATCCATTCACCGGTCGCGAGCTTTGGCAGGTATTTCTGTTTTTGGGCGTCCGAGCCGAATTCGAAGATCGGCACCATCACGAGCGACGACTGCACGGACATCATCGAGCGGTAGCCGGAGTCGACGCGCTCGACTTCGCGCGCGATCAACCCGTAGCTCACGTAATTGAGGCCCGGGCCGCCGTATTCCTCGGGAATCGTCGGGCCGAGCAGGCCGACTTCGCCCATCTCGCGGAAGATTTCGGCGTCGGTGCGTTCATGGCGGAACGCCTCGGTGACGCGCGGCGCGAGCTTGTCCTGCGCGTATGCGTGCGCGGCATCGCGCACCATCCGCTCTTCTTCGGTCAGTTGCTGGTCGAGCAGCAGCGGATCGTCCCAATGAAAAGTTGCAGTACTCATCGTGTCATCTCCTGTCGGCCAGAGTTGGCGCTTTAGCGCTTACTCTGGCCCCATGCTTCGCGGTCGGCCAGAGTCGGCGTTTCAGCGCTTACTCCGATCCCGTGCTTTGCGGTCGGTCCCGGGGTGGCGCTTCGCCGCCTGGCCCCATCTCTAAAGTTTGCTTGACTATAGTTCCGCTGTGCGGAACAATGTTTTGCAAATCGAACCCAGTGTAGCATCAGATGACGCTTTCAACCATCGACGAAACCATGATCGACGAGCGCAAGTTCGTCGTGGCACTCGCGCGCGGGCTCGACCTGCTGCGCGCATTCCGGCCCGGCGAGACGATGCTCGGCAACCGCGACTTCGCGGAGCGCACGGGGCTGCCGAAGGCGACCGTGAACCGGCTCGCCTATACGCTGACCGTGCTCGGCTACCTGCGCTACGACGAAACGCTCGGAAAGTATGCGCTCGACGCCGGCGTGCTGTCGCTCGGCTACGCACTGCTGTCCGGCTCGGGGACGATCGATCTTGCGCGGCCGCACATGCAGGCGCTCGCTCGCGAAATCGGCGCGGCCGTGTCGCTGGGTTGTCGCGACGGGCTCGACATGATCTACCTGGAGACGATCCGCAGCGAAACGGCGCTCACGCTCGGGCTCGCGCCCGGTTCGCGGCTGTCGATGCTGACGAGCTCGATGGGCCGCGCGTACCTGGCCGTGCAACCGGAAGACGTGCGTCGCGCGCTCTATGCGGATCTGCACCGGGCGGCCGGCGGCGCGGCCGGCGCCGATGCGCTCGTCGCGGCCGCGCAGCAAGCGGTGGCGGAGTTCTCCGAAGGCGGGTGCTGCTATTCGTTCCGGGTTTGGCACATGGACGTGAATGCGGCGGCCGTACCGTTTCGCGAACCGCGCGAAGGGCGGTGGCTCATCCTCAGCTGCAGCGGGCCCGCATCGTCGATGGACGAGAACGTGTTCCGCACGCAGGTGGGGCCGAAGCTGAAGGCGCTCGCGCAGCGGCTCGGTCCGACTGCCTGAGCCGCGGCGAGCCGCGAAAACGGCGGAGGGTGCCGGCGCGGGTTGAATCGCGTGCGAACCGCGCTCATCATCGTTCGTCCGCATCCCGACGACGAGGTTCGCGATGTCCCACACCGAGACGATGGAAGGCGGTTGCGCATGCGGTGCGATCCGCTACCGGATCGCATGCATTCCGGCCGACGCCGGCTTCTGCCATTGCCGGCTTTGCCAGCGCACCACCGGCGCGGCGGTCGTTGCATCGGCGTCGGTGCCGATCGATGCATTCGAATACCTGCAGGGCGAGCCGACGGTCTATGCGTCGAGCGGGTGGGGCGAGCGGCGCTTCTGCGGGCGCTGCGGCGCGCAGCTCGAATACCGGCTGGCCGATGCACCGAAAACCGTCGAAATCAATTACGCGACGCTCGACGAGCCGTCGCGGCTGCGTCCGGCGTGGCATGTCTGGTACGGGGATCGTTTCCCGGGCATCGAAATCGACGACGATCTGCCGAAATACGACGATGGCGGAAGCGACTAGCGAGCGGTCGTCCGACGCCCGCGAGCGGGCATCGGAGCGCACACGCGCTCAACGTGCGTTCGCCGCTTCCGCTCAATGGCCAACGCTCAACAGCCAACGAACCGGCCGGCCGCGAGCCGCGAGCCACGACGCGCACCGACACCCCGATCGGCGCCGCGAGCCGGCAGTTGCTCCACGCACGCGCGCCTGCCACTCCCCGTAATCAGGCCGTGACGACCTTTGCGAACACCGGCCCCTGCATGAACCGCACGTCGTGCTGGCGCAGCAGTTCGCACTGCGTCTCGTCGACGACGCCGTCGAAAATCAGCGGAATCCGCACGCGCTGCGCATAGGCGACGAGTGCCTTGACCATCCCGTCGCGCAACGCAATGCCTGCATCCATCTTGATGTAGTCGGGCCGCGCCATCTCCGATTCGACCGCGAGGATCCGGCCCGGGTCGGGCAGTTTGTCCGCCACCTTGAAGCCGTGATGCTGGTAGCTGCGCGTGAGATACCCGAGGAAGGTCTTGTGTGCGACCGCGACCGCCGGCAGCTCGATCACGATCCGCTCGGTCGGCAGCCCGAAGCGCTGCAGCACCGACGAGAAATGCTTGCCGTGGTCGTACTTCACGCTCTTGAGCAGCCGCTCGTGCACGCGCAGGAACAACAGCCCGTGGCGCTGCGCGCCGAAGAAGTTGATGGCGTGCAGCGCGCGCGACAGCCGGTCGATCGCGACCAGCGTCTGGTCGTCGACGGCCGAGTCGACCGGGTCGTGCGGCGCACCCGTGACCAGCGTGACGGCCTGGAAACCGAGTTCGTCGCCGTAGCGCTCGATCGCGTCGGCGAACGACGTCGACTGCGGCGCGCCGGGCATCGTCACGTCGTAGATCGGCTCATAGGCGCTTGCGAGCGTGCGCTCGGGCAGATTCGCGCACGCGGTGCCGCCGTCGGCAAGCGCGAGGTGTTCCCGTAGGTAAGGCAGTTGCCCGGCACGGGCGACCAACTCGGGGATGGTGGGCGGAATCATCAGCGTGAGAAGGAAAAATGGCGGCCGAAAGGGGCCGCCTCACAACTCGATATTAGCAGCGCGCGCCCCGCTCGGCTTGGCGTTTCACTCATATCGTTATCCCATCCCCGGACCGATGACTAGGGTTTACGTCGATTTCACTATTCGTAATTGGTTTTACTATTCGTAAATCCATAATTTGACGCCGATCAGGAAACGCGGCGTTCGGGCGCCCCGGAATGGGGCCGTTCCGAATCGAATCAACAGGAAGCAAGGAGCGAGACGTGGCGGTTGACGGGAAGTGGACGCGGGAGGGCGGGCAGGGGCGCGGGACGGACCTGGGCGCGATGGCGAAGCGAGCGCCGGTGCCGGCGCGGCGGGGTTGAGGACCGGATGGCGACCATGAGCATCGATTACCAGACGCTGAAGTTCGAATACCGGACGCGCGCGGCGCGAGCCGGCGGCGAGGACGCGGCCGTGCATCCGGTGATCGTCGTCGGCGCGGGCCCGGTGGGTCTGTCGGCCGCGATCGATCTGGCGCAGCAGGGCGTGCCAGTGGTGCTGCTCGACGACGACGACACGCTGTCGACGGGTTCGCGCGCGATCTGCTTCGCGAAGCGCACGCTCGAGATCTTCGACCGGCTCGGCTGCGGTGAGCGCTTCGTCGACAAGGGCGTGAGCTGGCACGTCGGCAAGGTGTTTCTGCAGGACGAGCAGTTGTACGCATTCGACCTGCTGCCCGAGGAAGGGCATGCGCGTCCCGCGTTCATCAACCTGCAGCAATACTATGTCGAAGGCTATCTGGCCGAGCGCGCGTTCGCGCTGCCTAACATCGACATCCGCTGGAAGCACAAGGTGACGGGCGTCGCGCAGTCGGCGGAACACGCGGCGCTGACCGTCGAGACGCCGGAAGGCATCGAGACGCTGCGTGCGCGGTACGTGATCGCGGCTGACGGTTCGCGCAGCCCGATGCGCGCGGCGATGGGGCTGGAGAGCCGCGGCCGCACGTTCAAGGACCGCTTCCTGATCGCCGACGTGAAGATGAAGGCGGAATTTCCGACCGAACGCTGGTTCTGGTTCGACCCGCCGTTCCACCGCAACCAGTCGGTGCTGCTGCATCGCCAGCCCGACAACGTGTGGCGCATCGACTTCCAACTCGGCTGGGACGCCGATCCGGTCGCCGAGAAGCAGCCGGAGCGGGTGATCCCGCGCGTGCGCGCGCTGCTCGGGCCGGAGGTCGAGTTCGAGCTCGAATGGGTGAGCGTGTACACGTTCCGCTGCCAGCGGATGGATACGTTCCGTCACGGCCGCGTGTTGTTCGCGGGCGATTCCGCGCACGGCGTGTCGCCGTTCGGTGCGCGCGGCGCGAACAGCGGCGTGCAGGACGCGGACAACCTCGCCTGGAAGTTGAAGCTCGTGCTCGACGGCCGTTCGGACGACCGCCTGCTCGACACTTATGCAAGCGAGCGCGAATTCGCGGCCGACGAGAACATCCGCAACTCGACGCGCTCGACCGACTTCATCACGCCGAAGAGCGCGGTGTCGCGCGTGTTCCGCGACGCGACGCTGAAGCTCGCGCGCGACTGCGAGTTCGCACGCAAGCTCGTGAACAGCGGCCGCCTGTCGGTGCCGGCCGTGCTCGCCGATTCGCCACTGAACACGCCGGATCGCAACGGCGACGCATTCGCGTGCGCGATGCGACCGGGCGCGGCGGCGGCCGATGCGCCGGTGCGCGCGCAGGGCGCGCCCGGCTGGCTGCTGCAGCATCTGGGCGACGGTTTCGCGGGCATGCTGTTCGGGCGGCCGGGCGATGCCGCCGCGCTCGCGCAGGCGCTCGACGGCCTCGCGCTGCCGGTGCGGCCCGTGCTGGTGGTGCCGGTCGGCCACGCGCAACCGGTGCCCGGCGTCGACGTGGTGGAGGACATCGACGGTTTCGCCGCGCAACGCTACGACGCGCAGCCGGGCACGTTCTATCTGCTGCGCCCCGATCAGCACGTGTGTGCGCGGACACGCACGCTCGAACGCCAGGCGATCGCCGATGCCCTGGCGCGCGCGATCTGCGCATGCTGAGCACGGCATCGAACCCGACAACGACACCGGAGACACCCGTCATGCCCCGACTCGATACCCGCCCGCGCCTGGCCGATCCGGACGCGTTCTACGAAGCGCTGATCGACATGCATCGCGACCTGTCCGACGCCGACAGCCAACTCGTCAATGCGAAGCTGATCCTGTTGCTCGCGAACCAGATCGGCGATGCCGACGTGCTGCGCGAAGCGATGGCGCTCGCGCGCCAGGGCGTGAGCGCGCCTGCGCATCCGGCCACCGAGGTGGTGCAATGAGCGCGGCGCCGGCCGGCACGCGCGTGCTCGAAGTCGAGCACGTGATCGACGAGACCCATCGCCCGGGCTTTCACTGGATGCTGCTCGTGCTCTGCGGGCTGTGTCTCGTCATCGACGGCTTCGATGCGCAGGCGATGGGTTACGTCGCGCCGAGCGTGATTGCCGAATGGGGCGTGCCGAAGCAGGCGCTCGGGCCCGTGTTCAGCGCGAGCCTGTTCGGGATGCTGCTCGGCGCGCTCGGGCTGTCGGTGCTGGCCGACCGGATCGGACGGCGCCCGGTGCTGATCGGCTCGACGCTGTTCTTCGCGGTGTCGATGCTCGCGACCCCGTTCGCCGGTTCGATCCCGGTGCTGATGGCGCTGCGCTTCGTCACGGGCCTCGGCCTCGGCTGCATCATGCCGAACGCGATGGCGCTGGTCGGCGAGTTCAGCCCGGCCGCGCATCGCGTGAAGCGGATGATGATCGTGTCGTGCGGCTTCACGCTCGGCGCGGCGCTCGGCGGTTTCATCAGTGCCGCGCTGATTCCGGCATTCGGCTGGCGCTCGGTGTTCTTCATCGGCGGCGCGGTGCCATTCGTGCTGACGATCGCGATGCTCGCGCGGCTGCCCGAGTCGATGCAGTTCCTGGTGCTGAAAGGGCGCGACGCGCAGGCACGCGACTGGCTCGCACGCTTCGCGCCGCAGGCCGGCATCGATGCGAACACACGGCTCGTCGTGCGCGAGCGCGCCGCGAGCGGCGCCCCGGTCGCCGAGCTGTTCCGCCACGGCCGGCTGCCGGTCACGCTGCTGCTGTGGGCGATCAGCTTCATGAACCTGATCGATCTGTACTTCCTGTCGAACTGGCTGCCGACCGTGATGCGCGACGCGGGCTATTCGCCCGGCACCGCCGTGATCGTCGGCACGGTGCTGCAGACGGGCGGCGTGCTCGGCACGCTGTCGCTCGGCTGGTTCATCGAGCGCTACGGCTTCGTGCGCGTGCTGTTCGCCTGCTTCGCATGCGCGGCCGTATCGGTGGGGCTGATCGGCTCGGTCGCGCATGCGCTGCCGTGGCTGTTGCTCGTCGTGTTCGCGGGCGGGTTCTGCGTGGTCGGCGGGCAGCCGGCCGTGAACGCGCTCGCGGGCCAGTATTACCCGACGTCGCTGCGCTCGACCGGCATCGGCTGGAGCCTCGGCATCGGCCGGATCGGCTCGGTGCTCGGGCCGCTCGTCGGCGGACAACTGATTGCGCTGAACTGGACCAATGGCGCGCTGTTCCATGCGGCCGCGGTGCCCGTGCTGTGCTCGGCGCTGTTCGTCGTCGGCCTGGCCGGCGTAACGCGGCGCAGCGGTGCGCAGGCGCCGAACGCCGCCATGAATTGATGGAGAAAGGAAACGATGACGTTTGACCTGTCGAAACCGGCGAGCGCCGGCTACCTGAGCGGCTTCGCGAACGAATTCGCGACGGAGGCGCTGCCCGGCGCGCTGCCGCACGGCCGCAATTCGCCGCAGCGTGCGCCGTACGGCCTGTATGCCGAGCAACTGTCGGGCACCGCGTTTACCGCACCGCGCGGGCACAACCGCCGCTCGTGGCTGTACCGGATCCGGCCGGCGGCCGTGCATCGGCCGTTCGAGCCGTTCACGGGCGTGCAGCGGCTCGTGTCGGAATTCGGCGATTCGGCCGACGTGCCGCCGACGCCGCCGAACCAGTTGCGCTGGGATCCGCTGCCGATGCCGGTCGAGCCGACCGATTTCGTCGAAGGGCTCGTGACGATGGCCGGCAACGGCTCGGCGGCCGCGATGAACGGCTGCGCGATTCATCTGTACGCGGCGAATCGCTCGATGCAGGACCGTTTCTTCTACAGCGCCGACGGCGAACTGCTGATCGTGCCGCAGCAGGGGCGGTTGTTCATCGCGACGGAATTCGGCCGGCTCGACGTCGAACCGTTCGAGATCGCGGTGATCCCGCGCGGCGTGCGCTTTTCCGTCACGCTGCCGGACGGCGATGCGCGCGGCTATATCTGCGAGAACTTCGGTGCGCTGCTGCGCCTGCCCGACCTCGGCCCGATCGGCTCGAACGGGCTCGCGAACCCGCGCGACTTCCTGACGCCGCAGGCGGCCTACGAGGATCGTGAAGGCGCGTTCGAGCTCGTCGCGAAGCTGAACGGGCGCCTGTGGCGCGCGGACATCGGCCATTCGCCGTTCGACGTCGTCGCGTGGCACGGCAACTACGTACCGTACAAATACGACCTGCGCCTGTTCAACACGATCGGGTCAATCAGTTTCGATCACCCGGATCCGTCGATCTTCCTCGTGCTGCAGTCGCAAAGCGACACGCCGGGCGTCGACACGATCGACTTCGTGATCTTCCCGCCGCGCTGGCTCGCGGCCGAGGATACGTTCCGCCCGCCATGGTTCCACCGCAACGTCGCGAGCGAGTTCATGGGGCTCGTGCACGGCGCGTACGACGCGAAGGCCGAAGGCTTCGTGCCGGGCGGCGCGAGCCTGCACAACTGCATGTCGGGCCACGGGCCGGACGCGGACACGTTCGAGAAGGCGTCCGCTGGCGACACGTCGAAGCCGCACAAGGTCGACGCGACGATGGCGTTCATGTTCGAAACCCGCACGCTGATCCGGCCGACGCGCTACGCGCTCGACACCGCGCAGCTGCAGGCCGACTACTTCGAATGCTGGCAAGGCATCAGGAAACACTTCAATCCGGAGCAACGATGAGCGATACCCAAGACTGGCGCGCGACGCTGGACCCCGCCCGCAAGAGCTGGGTCGATACGGCGAACGATCCCGCCTGCGATTTCCCGATCCAGAACCTGCCGTTCGGGATCTTCAGCGATGCGAAGCAGGCGGCGCGCCGCGCGGGCGTCGCGCTCGGCGACCAGATCGTCGATCTCGCCGCGCTCGCGCGTGCGGACCTCGTGACGGTGCCGGCCGGTGCGGATGTGTTCGCCGCGCCGACGCTCAACGCGTTCATCGCGCTCGGCCGCGATGCGTGGCGCAGCGTGCGCGTACAGCTGTCGGACCTGTTCTCGCGTGACAACCCGAGGCTGCGCGACGACGCCGCGTTGCGCGCGCAAGTGCTTGTCGCGCAGCGTGACGCGACGCTGCATCTGCCTGTCGACATTCCCGGCTACACCGATTTCTATTCGTCGAAGGAGCATGCGACCAACGTCGGTTCGATGTTCCGCGATCCGAAGAATGCGCTGTTGCCGAACTGGTCGGAAATGCCGATCGGCTACAACGGCCGCGCGTCGTCGGTGGTCGTGAGCGGCACGCCGGTGCGGCGTCCGAACGGGCAACTGAAGCTGCCCGACCAGGAGCGCCCGGTGTTCGGCGCGTGCCGCAAGCTCGACATCGAACTGGAAACGGGCTTCATCGTCGGCCAGGGCAACGTGCTCGGCGAGCCGATCGCATGCGAGGATGCCGAAGCGCACATCTTCGGGATGGTGCTGCTGAACGACTGGAGCGCGCGCGACATCCAGCAGTGGGAATACGTGCCGCTCGGCCCGTTCAATGCAAAGACTTTCGCGACGACGATCTCGCCGTGGATCGTCACGCTCGACGCGCTCGAACCCTTCCGCGTCGCGCAGCCCGAACAGTCGCCGCAGCCGCTCGCGTATCTGCGGCACACGGGCGAGCATGCGTTCGACATCGCGCTTGAAGTGACGCTGCGCGCGGAAGGTGCCGCCGAAGCGACGTCGATCTGCCGCACCAACTTCAAGCACATGTACTGGACCATGGCGCAGCAGCTCGCGCATCACACGGTTGCCGGCTGCAACACGCGCGTGGGTGACCTGATGGGTTCGGGCACGATCAGCGGACCGACCAGGGATTCGTTCGGCAGCCTGCTGGAACTGACGTGGAACGGCAAGGAGCCGCTCGCGCTGAACGGCGGCGGCAATCGTGCATTCATCGAGGATGGCGACGAGCTCACGCTCGCGGGCTGGTGCCAGGGCGACGGCTATCGCGTCGGCTTCGGCGCGTGTGCCGGCAAGATCCTGCCGGCGCGTAGCGCATAAGCGGCTGCGGCGCGATACGTCGCGCGTGATTCGCCGGAGCAGGGCGGCCCGCATTGCGCGGGCCGTTTTCGTTTGGCAGGCGGGCGGCGGTACCGACACGTCGATACGCCTGCGTGTCGATACGCCGACAGTCGCGCGCTGAACTACGCCGGCGTCAGATCGCGCGCTGCAGCGCGGTGCGGCGTTCCCACAGCGCGGCCGCGACGAACGCGGCGACGCACACGACCAGCACGCCGATCAACGCGTTGCTGCCCAGTTGCTCCATCAATGCGCCCGCAACCAGCGGGCCGCCGAAGCTCGCGGCGCTCCACGACGCCGATACGAGCGAGCTCGCGGTGACGAGCGCCGAGCCGCGGAAGCGTTCGCCGCACGCGACGAGCGACAGCGTATAGATGCTGCCGGCGGCCGCGCCGAGCACGAACAGCAGGGGCCAGCATAGCCACGGATTCGCGATCACCAGCGGCAGCAGCGGCAGCCCCGCGAGCACGATCCAGCCGGCGCCGAGATGTACGCGTTCGCGCCCGAGCTTGTCCGCGAGCCAGCCGATCGGGAATTGCATCGCGGTATCGCCGAACAGCATGATCGATGCGAGCAGCACGGCGGTCGCACTCGCGACGCCGTGATCCATCGCGTAGAGCGGCAGCAGCGACAGCGCGAGCGTATCGAACAGCGCGAAGAAGCCGGTGCCGATGATCAGCGCAGGCATGCGCGGCAGCACGGCGAGCCAGCTGTCGTGCGTTTCGTGATGCGCATCGTCGCCGGCGAGCGGCGCGCGCCGGATCGTCGCGAGCGTCGGTAGTGCGAGCAGGAACAGCGCGCCGCAGAGCGCAAAGCGGATGCTGGTCGCGCCGGCGATCTGGCTGACGAGCACGGGGCCCGCCATCTGGAACAGCGTGAAATTGGTCGCGTAGATCGCGACCACGCGGCCGCGCGTCGAATCGTCGGCGAGCTGGTTGACCCACGCCTCGCCGATCGTAAACAGCAGCATCAGCGCGGCGCCGCATAGCACGCGCAGCACGCCCCACAGAATCAGGTTCGACGTGAACTGCATCAGCGCGGTGGCGGCGGCGAGCAGCACGACCGACACGACGATCGCACGACGCGCGCCGATGCGCCGCGCGAGCGCGGTGACGAACGGGACGATCGCGAGGCCGCCGAGCGCCTGCGCTGCGGTCAGCATGCCGACGACGTTGGTGCCGTGGCCGGCTTCGGTCAGCGCGAGCGCGGTGAGCGGCAGCGTGGCACCGGTACCGAGACCGACTACCGCGACGCTCAGGATCAGCGCGAGGAAATCACGATTGAGAATGGCTTTCATCGGGCGCGATGCTACACCGCGGGCCCTGAAAGGTCCATGAAGGCCATCAGGATCGAATGGGGTTGCGCGCGCAACGAACGCCGCGGCGCGCGAGCGGGGCGCGGCGCATCAGATGTATTCGGTCGGCGCGGCCACCGGGCGGCGTTCGAGCGAGGCCGACCACAGCGTGAGCGCGAGCGCGGCGACGGCCATCGCGGTGCCGACCCACGGCAGGTTCACGAGCGACACGCCGGAGCCGATCGCCATCCCGCCGAGCCACGCGCCCGTCGCGTTGCCGAGGTTGAACGCGCCCTGGTTCAGCGTCGACGCGAGGTTCGGCGCATCGCTCGCGCGATCCACGATCATGATCTGCAGCGGCGGCACGATCGCGAACGCGAGGATGCCCCATACGAAGATCGTCGCGAGCGTTGCGAACGGCATGTGCATCGTGCCGGCGAACAGCGCGAGGACGACGCCGATCAGCGTGAGCGTCGCGATCAGCGACGGCATCCGGCGCCAGTCGGCGAGCTTGCCGCCGAGCGTGCCGCCGACGGTCAGGCCGAGGCCGAACAGCAGCAGCACGTAGGTGACCTGGTGCGGCGAGAAGCCGGTCACGTCCTCGAGGATCGGCGTGATGTAGGTGAACACGCTGAACAGGCTCGCGGACGCGAGCACGCTGATGCCGAGCACCATCAGCACCTGCGGATGCCTGAGCACGCTGAATTCGCGCGTGATGCTGGTGTCGGGCATCGCGAGGTTCTTCGGCAGGCAGACCGCGAGCGCGGCCGCCGCGGCAATGCCGATGCCGGTGACGGCCCAGAACGTCGCGCGCCAGCCGTACGCCTGACCGAGCGCGGTGCCGAGCGGCACGCCGAGCACGTTCGCGAGCGTGAGGCCGGTGAACATCAGCGCGATCGCCTGCGCGCGTCGGTTCGGCGCGACGAGGTTGCTGGCGACCACCGAGCCGATCCCGAAGAACGCGCCGTGGCAGAACGCGGTGACGACGCGCGCGGCCATCAGCACCGCATAGCCGGGCGCGATCGCGCAGAACAGGTTGCCCGCGATGAACAGGCCGATCAGTCCCATCAGCGCACGCTTGCGCGGCATCTTCGCGGTGACGATCGCGAGGATCGGTGCGCCGATCGTCACGCCGAGCGCGTAGCCCGACACGAGCATCCCGGCGGCCGGAATCGACACGCCGAGGTCGCGGGCGACGTTGGGCAGCAGCCCCATGATCACGAACTCGGTGGTACCGATTCCAAAAGCGGCGACGGCAAGGGCGAAAAGAGGTAAAGGCATCGCGGTGGCAGGTTACGGAACGAGCCGCTGCCGGGACCGGCGCAGGATGCGCGAGACGGGCGGGCGGAGGACATCAGCCGCGATTCTACTTCAGTGAAAACCCCTATGTTTGGGGCCAAAACGGATGTTGTCGGCGTGCGACGGCAAGGCGGCTGCGGTGCGCCACAGTGTGGGATTTCGCCGGGTTCAGGCAGGTATCGGTCGGGTATGTCGGGTCGGAACAAAACCGGCGAATCGGGCTTGATCGTGCTGCAAACGGTTCGCTCGGTCAGCGGTCGGGGAGTGCCGAGTTCGGTGCGGCGGCGGGGGCTTCGTCTGCTGCGGCGATCTCGGGCGACGATGACGATCCGGCTACGACCGAGGACACGGTGGGCGTGCAATCGGCGGAGGTGGGGGCGGAAGCCGCCGGCGCGTCCCAGCCGTTTTCGAACAGGCACGCTTCGATCGGCATCCGCGCGGCCCAGCGTTCCGCCTCGAGCATCGGCTTCGCGTAGAACGCGTCGACATGGCCGATGCACAGCACGGCGATCGGCTTCGCGCCGGCCGGCATGCCGAGCAGCGTGCGCAGCGCATCGACGTCGAACAGCGACACCCAGCCCATCCCGAGCCCTTCGGCGCGCGCGGCGAGCCACATGTTCTGGATCGCGCACGCGGCGGACGCGAGATCCATCTCCGGCATCGTGCGGCGGCCGAACACGTGGCGCTCGCGGTCGTCGGTCAGCGCGACGACCAGCAACTCGCCGCATTCGCGCACGCCTTCGACCTTCAGCCGCATGAATTCGTCCTGCCGTTCGCCGAGCGCGTCGGCGGTCGCGCGGCGCTCGGCCTCGACCAGCGCGTGGATCGCGGTGCGCAATGCGGGATCGGTGATGCGGATGAAGCGCCACGGCTGCATGAAGCCGACGCTCGGCGCGTGGTGCGCGGCGCGCAGCAGCCGCGCGAGCGTGGCCGGATCGACCGGCGCCCGCGTGAAGTGGCGCATGTCGCGCCGTTCGAAGATGGCACGGTAGACCGCGGCAATGGCGGAGTCGTCGAAACGCATGGGCGGCGCAAGCAGGGAGAAATCCGCGCAACGATAGCAGACGCGGCGCGCACGGCGTTACTTCAGTCGAAACAAAATAACGGATCGTTGACGGATCGCGTATGCCGAACGGGGCGAGTCAGCGGCCCGGCGTGACGACGTTGGTCGGCGCGCCCGCGTGCCACGCTTCGATGTTCAGCAGCGTCGTGTGCGCGATTTCGGCGAGCGCCTCGCGCGTGAAGAACGCCTGGTGCGACGTGACGATCACGTTCGGGAACGTCAGCAGGCGCGCGAGCACGTCGTCCTGCAGCGGCAGGTCGGAATGATCCTCGAAGAAAAGGCCGCTTTCCTCCTCGTACACGTCGAGCCCGAGATGGCCGAGCTGGCCGTTCTTGAGCGCATCGATCAGCGCGTGCGCGTCGACGAGGCCGCCGCGCCCCGTATTGATCAGCATCGCGCCGTGCTTCATCCGCGCGAGCGTCTGCGCGTTGATCAGATGGTGCGTCGATGGCAGCAGCGGGCAGTGCAGGCTGACGATGTCGGCATGGCGCAGCAGATCGTCGAGCTCGACATAGCGCGCGCCGAATGCGATCAGTTCTTCGTCGTGCGGCGGCATCGAGTGCGCGAGCACGTGCATCCCGAAGCCCATCATGATCTTCGCGAACACGCGGCCGATCAGACCGGTGCCGATCACGCCGACGGTCTTGCCGTGCAGGTCGAAGCCAAGCAGGCCGTTCAGCGAGAAGTCGCCTTCGCGGGTGCGTGCCACCGCGCGCGGCAGCCGGCGATTGAGCGCGAGGATCAGCGCGACCGCATGTTCGGCGACCGCATGCGGCGAATACGCGGGCACGCGCACGACCGCGATGCCGAGCCGCTCGGCGGCCGCCAGGTCGACGTGGTTGAAGCCGGCCGAGCGCAGCGCGATCAGGCGCGTGCCGCCGTCGGCGAGCCGTTCGAGCACGGCTGCGTCGACGGTGTCGTTGACGAACGGGCAGACGACGTCATAGCCATGCGCGAGGATCGCGGTTTCCGCGTCGAGGTGTGAGGGCTGGAAGTGCAGCCGATAGCCGAACTGCCGGTTGGCGGCGGTAAACGAATCGTCGTCGTACTGCCGGCTGCTGAACAGGATCACGCGCATGCTGCACCTCCGATGGCTGTCGGGGGCAGTTTACTGCAGGCCCGTGACGATATCGGCACGATCGGGGCCGCGCGGCGAGCGCAGGAAGTCGTAGCTCGTCCGCTCGCCGGCCGCCTGCACGCCGAAATGCTCGAGCGCGTGTTCGACGAAGCTGCGCGTGCGAGCCGGCACATATTGGCGATTGGGATACACGAGCGACAGTTGCGCGTCCGGGTCGTCGATCCGGTAGCCGGGCAGCAGCCGCACGAGCGCGCCGCTCGCCAGTGCGTCGGCAACGCATGATTCGGGCAGCACCGCGATGCCCGAGCCGGCCGCGGCCGCCGCTTGCACGAGCGCGAGCTGATTGACCGTGCAGGTCGGGCGCAGCGTGACCGAATGCGTGACGCCGTCATGGCCGACGAGCCGCCACGCGGGCGCATGCTGATGCGGGGCGAGCGCGACCCAGTCGTGGCCGGGCAGGTCGTCGGGGATGCGGGGCTCGCCGCGGCGTTCGAGATAGGCGGGCGCCGCGCATGCGACGAACGGGTTCGGCGTGAGCGCATGACCGATCAGCGTCGGGTTGCCGTCGAGCCGGTTGCCGGTGACGATACCGACGTCGTAGCCCGAATCGAGCACGTCGAGCGGCCCTTCGGCGACGGTGAGCTGCACGCGCAGTTCGGGGTAGCGGTGGCGGAAGCTGCTGACGAGCGGCGTGAGGGCCAGCGGCGACAGCAGGCCCGACGCGACGACGCGCAGCGTGCCGGCCGGCTCGCGCACCGCATGCGCGACCGACGCCTCGAGGTGGTCGAATTCCTCGAGCAGCGCACGGCAGCCGTCGAGGTAGCGCAGCCCCGCCTCGGTCAGCGACAGGTTGCGCGTGGTGCGGTGGATCAACCGCGTATTCAGGTGCGACTCGAGCATCGCGATCGAACGCGTGACAAGCGCATTGGACACGCCTAGATGGTGCGCCGCGCGCCGGAAGCTCTGCTGCTCGGCGACGCAGACGAACACACGCATGGTCTGAATCTGGTTCATGGCTCGCGTATTTCTGGCCCGGTTGATTGATTTATGGTTGTGATTTTTCGTCGCACTCCCTGGAAAACCGTCGCGCGACCCCGGTTCTCGTTCGTATCGAAAAATCGATTTTTGATTCCACAGATGATTGTTCATGACGGAAGCGATATCCGTCAACCTGAGAAAAGGGGCGGGTTGCGGAAAATCGGATTCGCAGGTATCGGTTAAACGATGTGGGGCCGATCGGGCTCAATGAAGGGAGCTGGGGATGTATTGAAGGTGGGCACGGTCTGGATGGAGATTTTTTATTAAAAACAGTATGTTGGGTGTAATTTCGTGCGGCCGCTTACGGTAATGGGTGAAATCGGTCGCCAATAGATGCCGTGATAATGGATGTTTTTTAGCGCCCCCGGTTTTCGCGGACCGATTGCCGCCGCGCGATTTTTATCGTGATGCCGGATATTTTAGTGGGTAGATGCGCAGAGCCCAACGGCCGGCATCGGGGAGTTGTCACAATATTGCCGGAGTAAATCGCGCGAATCGAACCGAAGATGGAACCGATTCGCATGCGGAGCGCGATTCCCCGTCAATGAGAAATGCAATTGCGCGGCGTGTGCGCGGACGCTGGCCCGGTCCGTCGACCGGGCCAGCGTCACGCTGTCCGGCTGTGCGTGCCTCTTGCGCGCAGCCGCGGAACGCGGAATGATCGATCAGTTCGCCGTGCCGTGCGGCGGGCGACGTCCCAGCGTTTTCCTCCTTCCATTTTTGCCAGCCATGTCCATCGATTACTCGCCGATTCCCTGTCCCGTCGTCGTGCCGCTCGACGCGATCCTGCCCGAAGAACCGCTGCTGATGATGGGCGCCGGCCCGGTCCCGATCCCGGCCGCCGTCGCGAAGGCGAACACGATCGTGATCAACCACCTCGGCGCGACGATGGCGAAGATCATCGAGCAGGTGAAGGAGATGGCGCGCTACGTGTTCCAGACCCGCACGAAGTGGGTGCTCGGCGTCGCCGGCCCCGGTTCCGCCGCGATGGAAATGGCGATTTCGAACCTCGCGTGGCGCGGCACGCGCGTGCTGTCGATCCGCAACGGCTTCTTCAGCGCGCGGATGGCCGAAATGGCCACGCGCGTCGGCGCCGACGTCGCGACGCTCGAAGTGGCCGACCGCTCGGTCGCGAGCCTCGACGAGATCGCCGACGCGATCGCGCGCGAGCGGCCCGAGATCGTCACGATCGTGCAGGGCGAGACGTCGAACACCGTATGGAACCGCGACTTGCGCGACATCGCGGCGCTCGCGAAGGCAGCCGGCGCGCTGGTCGTCGTCGATGCGGTGTGCACGCTGTCGACGATGCCGCTCGAGATGGACGCGTGGGGCATCGACGCGGTGATCACGGGCGGTCAGAAGGGGCTGTCGTCGATCCCGGGCGTGTCGCTGATCGCGTTTTCGGATGCCGCGTGGGAGCGGATGAAGCATCGTCCGGAGCCGAACGCGCACTGGTGCCTCGACATGGCGCTCGCGGAGAACTTCTGGCACAACGCGGGCTATCACTACACGGCGCCGGTGTCGGGCGTGCTCGCGCTGCACGAGGCGCTGCGGCTCGTCTGCGCGGAGACGCTCGAAAGCCGCTTCGCGCGCCATCTGCGCTGCTCGCTCGCGCTGCAGTCGGGTGTCGAGGCGATGGGGCTCACGCTCTATGCGCCGAAGGACTGCCGGCTCAATTCGGTGGTCGGGATCGAGACGCCGGAAGGGCTGACGCCCGGGATGGTCTGCGGCCATATCTCGAAGCAGTACCAGGTCGAGATCTCGGGCTCGTTCGGTCTGCCGATCGTGCGGATTGGCCAGATGGGCGAGCAGTGTCGCGAACACAACCTGTTCCGTACGCTGCATGCGTTCGGCCGCACGATGGTCGACCTGAAGGTGCCGGTCGACCTGCCGGCCGGCGTGGCCGCGCTCGAGCAGGAGCTGTCGCGGCGCGGTACGTAAGCGGGAAGAAGGGCGTGCCGGGTGCGCTGCGCGCAACCGGCCGTTGAGCCGGCGTGCGGCGCTCAGCCGCCCTGCATGGCGCGCCGATACGCGTTCGGCGTCGTGCCGTGCGCGTCGCGAAAGCGATGGCTGAAGTGGCCGGCATTCGCGTAGCCGCATTCGGCCGAGATCTGCGCGAGCGGCAGCGACGTCGTGCGCAGCAGCAGGCGCGCCCGCGCGAGCCGCTGCTCGGCGACCCATGCATGCGGTGCGCGGCCGAACGACAGCCGGAACATTCGCGAGAAATGGTATTCGGACAGCGCGGCGACGTTCGCCAGCTCGCCGAGCGTCAGCGGCTGAGACAGGTAGCTGTCGATATAGTCGCGCACGCGGCGTCGCACGGCCGGCGCGAGCCCGCCGCGGAACGGCATGTCGGTGCGCATCGTGCTCTGGCCGCGCAGCAGCAGGCTCAGCACGTCGTGGGCGGCTTCGTTGACGCGCAGCCGGCCGTCGGCATCGTCCCAGCGTTCCAGCGCGAGCGAGCGGAACTGCGCCGCTACGCGCGCATCCTCGAAATAGGTGCGATCGGCGAGCTTCAACTCGCGCGGCTCGCGATCGAGCTCGCGGATCGCGCGCTGCGTGAAGTGCTCGGGCAGGAAGTACAGGTGGATAAAGTGCATCTCGCCGCGCACCCACCAGCGCGATTCATGGTCGCCCGGCAGCGCGCACAGCAGGCTCGGCGCGCCATAACGCTGCACGCGCTGGCGTTCCGTCCGGTAGCCGCCGTCGAGATAGCACGACAGCGTGTGATGGCCGGGCTGGTCGTAGATCGTCTCGCTTTCGTCGGTGATACGCGTCCATTCGGCGATCGCGAGATGGTCGCCGAGCCACGTGAAGCGCTCGAGCGTCGCGTTCGCCTCGGCGAGCGTCCGGCATACCGACTGCAGGCCGAACGGCATGGCACCGCCGGCCAGGGCGGCGGCGGGATCGACGGGTGGGGCGTGCAGGGGCGAACTCATGATGCGCCGAGTATAAGCGCGTGCGCGACGCGCCGTGCGGCGGGCCGAAAAAGACCGCAATTCCGGACAATTCGCGCGGGCGGTGCGGCCGCATAGTCGGCGTCCGTTTCACTCGATTTCGCTTCATCGCCGCCATGAACCTGTCGCTTTATTTCGTCACCGTGCTGATCTGGGGCACCACCTGGATCGCGATCAAGTGGCAGCTGGGCGCCGTGCCGCCGCCCGTCTCGATCGCTTGGCGCTTCTGGCTTGCGGCCGCCGTGCTGTTCGCGCTGCTGCGCGTGATGCGCCGGCCGGTCCGCCCGCCGCGCGAAGCGTGGCGCTACCTCGTCGCGCAGGGCTTCGCGTTGTTCTGCCTGAACTTCCTGTGCTTCTACTACGCGGAGCAGGTCGTGCCGAGCGGGCTGGTTGCGGTGATCTTCTCTACCGCGCCGCTGCTCAATTCGATCAACGGCCGGCTGTTCATGGGCCGCCCGCTGCGACCGTCCGCGATCGCCGGCGCATTGCTCGGGCTGACCGGCATCGCGTGCCTGTTCTGGCAGCAGATGGCCGGCCACCTCGACGATCACGCGACCTGGATCGGTCTCGCGATCGCATTCGCGGGCACGATGTGCTTCTCGGTCGGCAACCTGCTGTCGAGCCGGATGCAGTCGATGGGGCTGCACCCGCTCGCGACCAACGGCTGGGCGATGCTGATCGGCGCGGCGATCCTGACGGTCGGCAGCGCGGTGGCCGGGATGCCGTTCATGATCGACCCGAGCCCGCGCTATCTCGGCGCGCTCGTGTATCTCGCGGTGCCGGGTTCGGTGATCGGTTTCACCGCGTACCTGACGCTCGTCGGCCGGATCGGGCCGGAGCGCGCCGCGTATTGCACGGTGCTGTTCCCGATCGTCGCGCTGGCGGTGTCGACGGTGTTCGAGGGCTACCAGTGGTCGCCGCTCGCGGTGGTCGGGCTGCTGCTCGTGCTGGCCGGCAATCTCGTTGCGTTCGATCTCACGCGGCGGTTGTTTTTGCGGGCGGCGTGATCGGGGGCCAGGTACCACGACTCGCAAGAGCGCGGTTACCCGACGTTCTATCCGGAGGACGACACCCCGATGGGGCAGGTGTTCGCTCACGTGTGAATGATTGGTTTTCGACTTGAGACCGAATCACCGGCAAGCGCACCCGGGCGGGATGAATAAGTCGGCTGCTGGATGGAAAGCGACGCCGAAGAAATCAAGCTATCGCACCGATCCACCGGCGTAATCCCGCGCTAGGTTGATTCAAACAGTAAAACAGAGCAATTCACATCTGTTATAGGTGCCGAATCATATTCGTCCGATTGATCGACGTTTCTTATCTGGAATAGCGTCTCCAGGCAGCCATTCCATTTACTGAGACAGGGAAGCCGGATGAAAAACGAACTCCAAGCACCGACCCATCTTTTCGCCACCGTTGGCGCGCTCACGGAACGCGGTGGACGCGTCACCACCGCAACCAGCGGCCTGACCTTGGCTGGATTGGAAGTCGCCTGCGTCGGCGATGTAGTGACCTATGACGACGGCAGCGAGGCCGCGATTATCGACGGCGCGGGAAACAACCATAGCGGAGGCAAGCCATTGGCATTGGTGGGCAGCCGGTTGAGCAACGGCGACACGATCACCGATAGCCCCGAGCGACAAGGCGTAGCGTCGTCCGTTGTATTTAGCGTCGTCACCCGCTCGTCCATGCCCCACTGAGGTAGCGCCCATGATCCGCTACTTTCTTGCCAAAGGCGGCAGCGCCGGGGAAGCGGTGATTGTCGAAGGCCTCGACACCGTGACCTGTTCCAATCCGCCGCCGAGGGTTCAGATCGCCACGCTCGATATGAAGACCTACTGTACGGCCTGCAAGCGTGAAGGGTACATCGCACCGCAAGGGCCGCGCTGGCCCGGTACCGGCCCGAACGGCAAACAGTGGGCATTAAGCGGGGATATCAATGTCTGCGGATGCAACCCGCCGCCGATCTTTTACGCTGAGCGCGGCATGCGGATGATTTTTACTGCAGGAGAGATTGCGACGCTGAATGGGCGCAAACCTGGTCCAGCCCATCTGCCGTTTGCCTCATCGGATGCCGTACATGACGAGCAATTCACCTTGCTCGATGATGCGCACCGCCCGCTCGTCAACGTTCGCTATCGAATCGTCACCGACGCATCGGCATCTTTGAAAATCTATACGAAGGGGCGCTGACGCAATGAACGGTTTTTCGGGAAATAAATACAACTTCGAAGTTCAGGAAAACGAAGAATAGGTCCTCGTCCATTCGAGGGCCGTCACCAATACCAATCCGGGGTCGATGGTCTATGTGTCCATCAACACGACACCCATATGCACGAACATGGCCAACAAGGCGTTCGGAGAATTAGTCATGAAGGCCCGCGATGCGGCGACTTCGTTGATACAACAGCGTATCGCGGGCGTGACTACGTGGAACGTAGCGGAACAGGCGCGTGCCCGTCTCTACTTCGGGCCGTGCCGACAACGACATCCGGGCAATCCTGGCGATCGGGCTTCCGAAGCTGCTCAACGCGATGCAAGAGCTTGTTCCGGAGAAAATTGTTCGATGGGACGACACCATGAACACGCAACTCACCTGCGGTGTGATACCCGACAGTGGCAGCAATACGGCTGGAGTATGCAAGCCGGATTCCGAAAAACGAATCATTGCCATCTATTCGAAGTTCTGTACGATTTCAAACGGCGACTTGTGGCCGGCAGCGAAGGTCAAGACACTCATTCACGAATGCGCCCACTATATCGACACGTTCGATTCAGATGACATTGCGTATTCCGATACGGAATCCGGGTTGAGAATTTTCGCAATGAGCAACCCTGATAGCGCGATCCGAAACGCGGATAGCATTACGGGATACATTGCTACCTTCGACAGGACGGTCATGAAATGAAGACCCACATCAAAGATGCCATCCGGAGCGCATCAGCGATGCTCGCATTATTCGCATACGTTGGCATCGCGCCTGCATACGCATGCACCATAGGGGAGCCAGTCCGAATTTCATTGCCGCTAAACGGCATTGACGTTTCCAATGCCGACAGGCTAAGAATTGCCGACGCAGTAATCGAGGCAAAAAAATGGCCAGGCGTCGAAGTTCAAGCCGTCGTAATACCCGGCGCTTATACGAAAGAACGGAGCGGCGAACAGCTCAAAGATGAGCGCGCCACGGATGCGGTCGCATACCTAAAACAACTGGGAATCAAGAGCGAAAACATCATCGTCGAAAAGAAGACATTCACCGATGAGATGGTGCGAAAGAGCGACGGAACGCTAGACCTGTATCAGATTGATACCGAACTAGTTCCCCTGTGCCCGGGCGGATGTCAAAAGCTTTGTGACGACCCTCGTGTAACGCCCCGAAGCCGGGCGATCCAGTGAGGCCAATGACGCCCGCAAATAGCGGGTGTCATTGGCTCGCGGGCGATGGTTCGCGAACGCATTCAGCACAGCGTTCGCCGATCGTTACCCTTTTCTGTCCTTATGCCGCCGCACCGCTCCCCTCGACCCGCGCCTGCCGCTGGTACAGCACCATCGACAGCCCCACGCCGGCCGCCGCGGCCACGGCCGCGAACAGGAACACCTGCGGATAGCCGAACGCGCCGGCGACATAGCCGGCGAGCGGGCCCGTGATGCCGAGCGACAGGTCGAGGAACACCGAATACGCGGACAGCGCCGCGCCGCGGCTCGCCGGCGGCACGAGCGCAACGGCCTCGACGCCGAGCGCCGGGAAGATCAGCGCGAAGCCGAAACCAGTCAGCGCGGCGCCGACGAGCGCCACGTGCGGCACGGGCGCGAGCCACAGCAGCACGAGGCCCGAGCATTCGAATGCGAACGACACGATCGCGACGCGGAAGCCGCCGTAAGTCTTGATCGTGTTCGCGAACAGCAGCCGCGCGCCGATGAACAGCGTGCCGAACACGGTCAGCGACAGCGCGGCGTTCGGCCAGTGGCGCGCCGCGTAGTACAGCGTGACGAAGGTCGCGATCGAGCCGAAGCCCGCCGAGCCGAGCGCGAGGCCGAGGCCGTGCGGCAGCACGCGGGTGAACACGCTCGCATACGACATCCGTTCGCCGTGCACGAGCGGCACGGCATCGATCAGGCGCGCGAGGTAGAAGCCGATCGCGGCGAGCGCGATCACGATCACGCCGATCAGCGCCGGATTCAGCGTATGCGCGATCGCGACGCCGACCGGCGCGCCGAGTGCGAGCGCGCCATAGGTGGCGATGCCGTTCCATGAGATCACTTTCGCGTTGTGCGCGACGCCGACCCGGCCGATGCCCCACAGGATCGCACCGGTGCCGCACAGGCTCTCGCCGACGCCGAGCACGAGCCGGCTCGCGACCAGCAGCACGAGACTCCCGGCCGGCCAGTGCGCCAGCAGCAGCGCGACGAGCAGCAGCATGCCCGACACGCCGCAGCCGATCAGCCCGCGCAGCACTGTCTGCTTCGGGCCGAGCGTATCGGCGAAGCGTCCGGCGAGCGGCCGGGACGCGAGCGTCGCGAAATACTGGACGCTGATCGCGCCGCCCGCGACGATCGCGGAAAAACCGAGGTCGTCATGGACGAAGCCCGGCAGCACCGCGAGCGGCAGGCCGATGGTCAGGTAGCAGATGAACGTGAAGCAGACGACGGACACGATTTGCAGCGTGACGGCGAACCCGCTGCGCGGCGGTATGGCGGAATCGGTTGACATGGGGTCGGAACGGATGATCGAAACGGAACGGAAGGCGGCGAGAAACGGAATCGGGATTTTCCCATGGAACCGGTTTTGGCGCATGTACCGTTTAGTTAATGAGGCCCCGTTTTAATCGGTGACGGATCGATGGCGGACCGGAGCGGACCAACGGGAAAACCACGCGGGGCAACGCGCGGCGGGCGCGCCGGGCAGTCCCGGCGCGCATATCGCGGCAGTTATATGGGCCTCATGCGTGATGGGCTATGGGTTGCGGAATTTGATGGTGATAGCGTGCAAACTGTCAGAAAAACGTCGGTCGAGCGCCAAGCGCAGGCCGCCTTGCCCCCACTTGAAGAATGATAGAGACATGAGTGAGCCGATCCGCTTCTACCATCGTCACGCGGTCCGCGAAGTCAGCGGCGCGGACGTCACCCGCACCGTGCTGCAGTATCTGCGCGAGGACGCGCACTGCACCGGCACCAAGGAAGGCTGCGCGGAAGGCGATTGCGGCGCGTGCACGGTCGTCGTCGGCGAGCTGACCGATTCGGGCACGGTCGCGTTCAAGGCCGTCAACGCGTGCATCCAGTTCCTGCCGACGCTCGACGGCCGTGCGCTGCTGACGGTGGAAGACCTGCGCCAGCCGGACGGTTCGCTGCATCCGGTGCAGCAGGCGATGGTCGATTGCCACGGCTCGCAATGCGGGTTCTGCACGCCCGGCTTCGTGATGTCGATGTGGGCGCTGTACGAGAAGCATGGCCACGAGGGCTGCGGCGGCGCGTGCGCGAAGGCGAAGGACGTGCCGACGCGCACCGAGATCGCCGATGCGCTGACCGGCAACCTGTGCCGCTGCACCGGTTACCGGCCGATCGTCGATGCGGCGGTGCGCATGTTCGACGCGAGCGGCGAAGGTGCGCCGCAGCCGTCGGCGCCGGTCGACACGGCCGCGCTCGCCCGCACGCTCGCGTTGCTCAAGCGCGACGACACGTTCGCCTACACCACGGCCGACGGCGCGCAATTCGCCGCACCGCGCACGCTCGATGCGCTGGCGGCGCTGAAGGTCGAGCGTCCCGATGCGCGGATCCTCGCCGGCAGCACCGACATCGGCCTGTGGGTCACCAAGCAGATGCGCCGGCTCGACGACCTGATCTATGTCGGCCAGATCGCCGAGTTGCAGCAGGTCGCGCACGGCGACGACTGGATCGAGATCGGCGCGGGCGTGACGGTCGAAAAGGCGTACGCGGCACTTGCCGGCACGTATCCGGAGCTGACCGAGATGTGGAAGCGCTTCGCGTCGCTGCCGATCCGCAACGCGGGGACGATCGGCGGCAACGTCGCGAACGGCTCGCCGATCGGCGACTCGATGCCCGGCCTGATCGCGCTCGGCGCGCGGGTCGTGCTGCGCGGCGGCGACACGGTGCGCGAGCTGCCGCTCGAAGCGCTCTACACGGGCTATCAGCAAAAGGACATGGCGCCGCACGAATTCGTCATAGGCGTGAAGGTGCCGACCCGCACCGGCGCGCGCGCGAAGCTGCAGTTCCGCACCTACAAGCTGTCGAAGCGGTTCGACTCCGACATCTCGGCCGTGTGCGCGGCATTCGCGTTCATCGCGGACGGCGACCTGGTGCGCGAGCCGCGCATCGCGTTCGGCGGGATGGCCGCGACGCCGAAGCGCGCGACCCACGCGGAAGCGGTGCTCGACGGCGCGCAGTGGCACGAAGCCACCGCGCAGGCCGCGATGCAGGCGCTCGAGCGCGACTACCAGCCGCTGTCCGACATGCGTGCGACGAGCGCGTATCGCCTCGATACCGCGAAGAACCTGATGTACCGATTCTGGCTGGAGACGCGCCCGCATGATCCGCTGCCGCCGCAGGCGCTGAACGTGCGTGAAGTGGCCGCTGAAGGTGCTAACGACGCGGCGCGCGTCTGAAGAAGGAGAACACCGAACATGAACCAGCAAGCAGAACCGTTCCTGAGCACCCTCGATCCGCAGGCAGACGCCGCGCAGGTGCACGTGTCACGCGCGCACGAATCCGCCCATCTGCACGTGAGCGGACGCGCGACCTACACCGACGACATTCCGATCGTCGCCGGCACGCTGCACGCGGCGCTCGGATTGTCCGCGAAGCCGCACGCGAGGATCGTGTCGATGAACTTCGACGCGGTGCGCGCGACGCCCGGCGTGGTCGCCGTGTTCACGGCCGACGACATCCCTGGCGTCAACGACTGCGGCCCGATCATCCACGACGACCCGGTGCTCGCCAAAGGCATCGTGCAGTTCGTCGGCCAGCCGATGTTCATCGTCGTCGCGACGTCGCATGAAACTGCGCGGCTTGCCGCGCGCCGCGCGCAGGTCGACTACGAAGAGCTGCCCGCGATCCTGACCGCGCAAGAGGCGCGCAAGGCCGAAACCTACGTGATTCCGCCGCTGAAGCTCGCGCGCGGCGACGCGGCCGCGCGGCTTGCCGCCGCGCCGCATCGCGAGTCGGGCGAGATGCTGCTCGGCGGCCAGGAGCAGTTCTACCTGGAAGGGCAGATCGCGTACGCGGTGCCGAAGGACGACGACGGCATGCACGTGTACTGCTCGACGCAGCATCCGAGCGAAATGCAGCACCTCGTCGCGCACGTGCTCGGCGTCGCGTCCCACAACGTGCTGGTCGAATGCCGCCGGATGGGCGGCGGGTTCGGCGGCAAGGAATCGCAGTCGGGCCTGTTCGCCTGCTGCGCGGCGCTCGCCGCGTGGAAGCTGCTGTGCCCGGTGAAGCTGCGCCCGGACCGCGACGACGACATGATGATCACCGGCAAGCGGCACGACTTCCATTACCGCTTCGACGTCGGCTACGACGACGACGGCCGCCTCGACGGCGTCGCGCTCGACATGACGTCGCGCTGCGGCTTCTCGGCCGACCTGTCGGGCCCGGTGATGACGCGCGCTGTGTGCCACTTCGACAACGCGTACTGGCTCGGCGACGTCGACATCGCCGGCTACTGCGGCAAGACCAACACGCAGTCGAACACGGCGTTCCGCGGCTTCGGCGGCCCGCAGGGCGCGTTCGCGATCGAGTACATCCTCGACGACGTCGCGCGTTCGCTCGACCGCGATCCGCTCGACGTGCGCTACGCGAACCTGTACGGCAAGACGGAGCGCAACGTGACGCCTTACGGCCAGACGGTCGAGGACAACGTGCTGCAGGAGCTGCTCGGCGAACTCGAAACGACGAGCGACTACCGTGCGCGTCGCGCGGGCGTGCGCGAATTCAACGCGCGCAACACGGTGCTGAAGAAGGGCATCGCGCTCACGCCGGTGAAGTTCGGCATCGCGTTCAACGTCACGCACTTCAACCAGGCCGGCGCGCTGGTGCACATCTATACCGACGGTTCGGTGCTCGTGAACCACGGCGGCACGGAGATGGGGCAGGGGCTCAACACCAAGGTCGCGCAGGTCGTCGCGCACGAGCTCGGCATCCGCTTCGGCCGGATCCGCGTGACGGCGACCGACACGAGCAAGGTCGCGAACACGTCCGCCACCGCTGCGTCGACGGGCTCGGACCTGAACGGCAAGGCCGCGCAGGATGCGGCGCGCCAGTTGCGCGAGCGGCTCGCGGCGTTCGCGGCGAAGCAGTTCGGCGACGGCAAGGTCGAGGCGGCCGACGTGAAGTTCGGCAACGACTTCGTGTGGGTCGGCGGTACGGGCGTGCCGTTCGGCGAAGTGATCGCGAAGGCGTATCTCGCGCGCGTGCAGCTGTGGTCGGACGGTTTCTACGCGACGCCGAAGCTGTACTGGGATCAGTCGAAGCTGCAGGGCCGGCCGTTCTACTACTACTCGTACGGCGCGGCCGTGTCGGAAGTCGTGATCGACACGCTGACCGGCGAAATGCGCACGCTGCGCGTCGATGCGCTGCACGACGTCGGCGCGTCGCTGAACCCGGCGCTCGACATCGGCCAGGTCGAAGGCGCGTTCATCCAGGGGATGGGCTGGCTCACGACCGAGGAGCTGTGGTGGAACGCGGGCGGCAAGCTGATGACGCATGCGCCGTCCACCTACAAGATCCCGACCGTCAACGACACGCCGCCCGAGTTCAACGTGCGGTTGTTCCAGAACCGCAACGTCGAGGACAGCATCCACCGTTCGAAGGCCGTCGGCGAGCCGCCGCTGCTGCTGCCGTTCTCGGTGTTCTTCGCGGTGCGCGATGCCGTGGCCGCGGTCGGCGACTACCGGGTGAATCCGCCGCTCGACGCGCCGGCCACTGGCGAGTCGATCCTGCGCGCGGTGTGTGCGGTGCGTGCGGCGAGCGCCGCGCGGGCAGGCTGACATGAACGGGCCCACCCGCTCGCTGCGGGCCGCGTCGCATGCGCCCGTCGCCGGGTGCGACGGCGCGTGCGCGGGCGCATCGGACTACGCGTTCGCGCAAGGCACCGGCCGGCGCAACCGTGCGAGCGCCGCGCGGCCGCCGATGCACATCGTGCTGTTCGGCGCGGGGCACGTCGGTCACGCGCTCGTCACGCTGCTCGGCGCATTGCCGTGCGTCGTGCAGTGGGTCGACACGCGCGACGAGCTGTTCCCGGACGAATGTCCGCCGAACGTGCAGCCGGAGCCAACCGACACGCCGGAGGCCGTCGTCGACGCGGCGCCGCCCGGCGCGTACTTCCTCGTGATGACGCACAACCACGCGCTCGACTTCTCGCTCGCCGCGCAGATCATGCGGCGGCGCGACTTCGCGTACTTCGGGATGATCGGCTCGCGCACCAAGCGCGTGAAGTTCGAACGCCGGCTCGCGGCGCGCGGCGTCGATCCGGTCAGGCTCACGGAGATGGTGTGCCCGATCGGGGTTGCGGGCATCGTCGACAAGGCGCCGGGCGCGATCGCGGTGGCCGTCTGTGCGGAACTGCTGCAGGCGCGCTCGGGCACGCCGGTCGCCGATGCAAAGGCGGCCGCGGCGGGTCGCACGCGCGACGACGTGAGCTGCGCGCGATAACCGCATGCGCGACGCGCACGCGCGCGTTTTTGCATACACTGCACGGAATGCGCGGCATGGGGCCGCGCATTTTTTTCGCGCAGGCACCATGTCCGATCATCAGGCCTATCTCGACGCGCTCGATACGAGCCTCGTCGTCATCGAACGCTGGCTATCCGGCGTCGACACTTCACCCGCCGCGCTCGACGCGCTGATCGCGCTGTTCTCCGACGATTTCACGATGATCATGACCGACGGTCGCGCGCTCGATCGCGACGGCACGCGCGCGCTGTTCGCGACGCTCGGCGGCGTGAAGCCCGGGCTGCGCATCGCGTTGTCGGAAATCCGCGTGCTTGCGGCCGATGCGTCGCATGCGGTGCTTACCTATTTCGAGGCGCAGCATGCGGCATCGGGCGAGCTGCCCGCGCGTCGCGCGACGGCCGTGTTCGAGCGCGACGCGGCGGGCGTCGTGCGCTGGACCCATCTGCAGGAAACGACCTGCGCGGCGCAAGCGAGCCGCGCGGACTGAAGGCGAAGGCCCGTGCGGTTGCGCGTCAGCGCTTGCGGCCGCGTTGCGCCGTCAGTTCGTCGGACACGCTCTGCATCAGCGCGCACAGCCACGCGATGTCGGTCGGGCGATCCGGCTGCGGATGCGTGAGCAGGTAACTCTTGATGCGCGGAAACGGCACGGGCGGCGTGACGACGACGAGCGGCAGCAGTTGCGCATAGTGCGTTGCGAAGCGGCGCGTCGTCGTGAAGATCAGGTCCGATTGCAGCAGCACCTGCGGCACGATCCCGAAGTACGGCAGCGTCGTCACGATCCGCCGCGTGAGGCGCGCGCGCGAGAGGCCGATTTCGATCGCGTTGCGCTTGTCGCCGGTGTACGGCGTCGGCGCGACGTGCGCGGCCGACGCGTACGCCTCGCGTGTGAGCGGCGCGTGCGCGAGCGGATGCGCGTCGCGCATCAGGCACACGATCGTGTCGGAGAACAGGTCCTGGCGCGCGAAGCGCGGATCGGGTTTCGGCCAGTTGCCGATCACGAGATCGAGCGCGCCCGATTCGAGCGCGCCCGCATGATCGAGCGCGGGATTCAGTGAATCGATTTCCAGATGCGCATGCGGCGCCGCGTCGCGAAAGCGCTCGATCAGCGTCGGCATGAAGAAGTCGTTCAGGTAGTCGGGCGCGGCGACGCGGAACGTGCGCCGCGCGGACGACGGATCGAAGTCGCCGTGCGGCGTCGCGATGAAGTCGACTTCGCGCAGCGCGCGCGACGCCGCGCCGAGCAGCGATGCGCCGTATTCGGTCGGCACCATCCCGGATTTGCCGCGCACGAGAATCGGGTCGTTCAGCGTTTCGCGCAGCTTGCGCAGCGCGGTGCTGATCGCGGGCTGGGTCTGGTTCAGCCGTAGCGCGGCCTGCGTGACGCTGCGCTCGAGCAGCAGCGTGCGCAATACGCGCACGAGCCAGATATCGAGCGAGGCGGTACGGTCGTCGTCTTCCATCGGGGCGGGTCGATTCGGGGAAGCGTAACCTTACCGCAGCCGCGCGTTGCCGTGCGTGATACCGGCCATCACGCGCGGCCCTTCGGCAGCGTGCTGATCCGCCTGACTTCGCGCGACTCGAGCCAGTTCGGCGTGCGCGCGCAGTACAGCACCATCGGCAGCGCGTCCTCGCCCCAGAACAGTTGCTTGTTCATCCAGAAAGTCGGCACGCCGAACACGCCGAGCGCGATCGCGTCATCGGTGTTGCGGCGCAGTTGTGCATTCGTTTCCTCGAATTCGATCAGTTCGTCGCCGTGCCCGACGCCGACGCGTTCGCACAGCGCGGCGAACCCGTCCGGTGTCGACGGATCGTTGCCGTCGCGCCAGATGAAGCGGAACATTTCGAGCACGGTCGCGATGTCGGCGCGCAGCGCGATCGCGAGGCGCAGCACCTTGTCGGAATCGAACGGATGCGCGGGCGGCATCTTGAAGCGGATGCCGAGCTGTTCGGCGCGAAACAGCGCGTGACGGTACGTGAACACGCGCTTGGCCGGGACGTCCGCGCTCGAGCGCTGCCCCCAGTGACGCTGCAGGTCGGGCAGCGACACGGCGACGGGTTCGAACGGCACGTCCGGCCACTTGTCGTGTTGTTCGAGCAGCAGGTAGGAGAACGGCGACACGAAGTCGAAGAACCAGGCAGGCTGGGCAGTGTCGAGGCCGGTTGTCATGGCGGATCTCCAGAGGTGGGGCGTGCGCGCCTGGCGGTGGCCCTCATGTTACGCGGTGGCGCGCGGATGCGGTAATGATCGCGGATCGTCCGCTCATGCGGAACCGGGAGTCGCCCGAGGGGGCGCGCCGGCCGGCGGCGACGTGACGCCGGTGTCGGCGCCGGGCGTGCCTGCCGCCGTGTCGCGGTCGTGCGCGGTGAGCCGCTCGCGCACGAAGCCGATGTGCTCGCGCAGCACGTAGAACTGTCCCGCATACGCGAGCGGCATCTTCATCCGGTTCACGGCTTCCTCGATGTCGTCGAGCTCGTCGAGCAGCGCGACGCGTTCCTCGGCCGTATGCTCGCCGAGGGCGCTGCGCTCGAGCGCGATCAGCGCGCCGTACCAGCGGTAGATGCGCGAGCGCACGCGCCAGCCGTACAGCGACGGCACGAGCCGCAGCCCCGGAATCAGCACGACGATCAGCGGCACCACCACGACGAGCAGCCGGTCGACGAGACTCGCGACCCAGAACGGCAGGCGCCGGTACAGGAAGGTCTTGCCCGACTTGTAGTAACGCGCCGCATCGTCCGACAGCGGGAAGCCGCGCGTGATCGGCGACGGGAATTCGCCCGCGTGCTGGAGGATCGTCGCGTGGCCGTGGACTTCGCGCGCGGCCTCGATCAGCAGGTCTGACAGCGCCGGATGCAGCGTGTCGCGCGCGACCAGCTCGATCGTCGGTGCGACCGTATGGATGTCGGCGGGCGGCAGGTTGCGGCCGAGATCGTAGACGCCCATCGGCAGCGTGATCGCGGTCAGGTACGGGAAGCGCCGCGCGTACGCTTCGGCCTGCGTGAACGAGTACACGTGCACGCCGGGCGCGCGGAACAACTTCGCCATCACCGGGATCTGCGTCGAGTCGCCGGACAGGAACGCGGCGTCGATCTTGCCGTCGAGCAGTTCGGTCGCGGCGTCTTCGCCGGCGGTCGGCAGCAGCTCGGTCGAGCCGCCCGGCACGATGCCGTTCATCTTCAGCAGCGCGAGGCTCAGCTCGCGCGCGCCGCTGCCTTCCGCGCCGAGCGCGAGCCGCTTGCCCTTGAAATCGGACAGGCGCGCGACGATCGGGCCGCGGTACATGATCGCGAGCGGCACGTAGCCGATGCTGCCGAGCGACACCAGGTGTTCGTCGCGCTCCTTCGGGCCGATGCCGCTCTGCACGAAGCCCACGTCGACCGGCGCGTTCGGGTTCGACAGGCGCGCGAGGTTCTGCGCGGATCCTTCGGACGCCTCGACGTCGAGCGTGATGCCGTTCTTCGCGAGGATCGTCTTGTATTTCTGCGCGGCGTTCCAGTATGTGCTGCCGGGCGGCCCGGACGAAATCACGAGCGTGGACGGCGGCGCGGGCTGGATCAGCTTGACCGCGAGCCAGACGGCCGCTGCGGCGAGCAGCACGGTAGGGCCGATCGACAGGGCGAGGTCGCGCCACGACACCGCGACGAAGCGGGCGAGGATGCGGCGTGGCGGGCGAGGGCGGGCAGGCTTCATGGAATCGGCGGATGACACGGGTGTGACGCATCGATGACGACCGTCATCGACGATGCACGCGGTGCACGTTCTGGCGGCGATGGTACCCGGTTTCGCCGCACGTGCGCGAGCCGGGCGGCGCGGCGCGGCTGTGCGCCCACGTCGGCGGGCGGGCGCGCTTCAAAAGCTTTGCGCTTCGGCGGGCGCTGGATTACATTGTCCGACGCAGCCGCGCCCGATTCGCGCGCGACCCGGCACGCAATGAGACCGGGCGCGTCCGGCCGGCGGCTGTCCGGCCCGGCCGGCCCGCATTCGCGCGCGCCGGTCGCCGGCCCGTGTCGCCTCTCTCGCATCGCCGTGGAAATCATCGGCCGTCCCGCCCGTTTGCGCGCGGGCCGGCTGCCTTTGGGGGTTTCCGGCCGTACTGTGCACGGCCGTTCCGGAGTCACAAGGAGATAGCATGAAGTCGATTGTGTTGAGAGCGTTGGGTGTTGCGGCCGTGGCGGCCTGTTTGACGGGCAGCGTATACGCGCAGTCGAGCGATGCGGCGGCCACCGAAGCGCCGGCCGCGGCGACGAGCTCGCCGAAGGCGGCAGCCAAGACCGCGAAGAAGGCGAACCGCAAGCTGGGCTACGCGGTGCGCAAGGCGATTACGAAGGATGGCGGCGTGAACGTGTCGAACCTCGTCGTACGTTCGAAGGGCGGGGCGATCACGCTGGAGGGCACGGTGCCCGAGCAGGCACAGATCGACAAGGCGGAAGCCGCGGCCAAGGGCGTGAAGGGCGTGACGTCGGTCACGAACAAGCTGACGGTCCAGCAGCAATGACGCCGGGCGGCGGCGCGCCAGCGCCGTCCGCGCCCGCATTCAGGCGGGCCCCGGCATGCCGGGGCCCGTTTGCGCTTCAAAGGCCGCTAGCCGCGCACGACGTGGCGGCGGACCCATGACGAGATCGAGAGGGCGGCAATGACGACGCACGGGTGGGGCAGTCGGATTCTTCTCGGCGCGGCGCTGGCCGCGGCTACGATGCTCGGCGCCTGCAACGGCGACGATTCGGGCGAACGCAACCGGCTGCCCGGCTTCGTGTCCGGCAGCGTGCGCACGACCGCCTATGACGGCACGAGCGACGACCTGCTGACGGCCGGCCTCGGCAAGACGGGCCTCGCCGCCGCCACCGCACCGGCATTCGCGAATCTGTCGCGGCCGACGAGCGCCGAGCTGCGCCGGGTCGCGATCTGGTCGAACTACCGCGCGCTCGTCGACATGAGCGCCAACGGTGGCTACGGCCGCTTCTGGGGGCCGAACGTCGACCTCGACGGCAACGACACGCTCGGCGAAGGCAAGATCCCCGGCACCGAGTATCTCGCGTACTCCGACGACGGCAGCGGCCGCAAGAACGTGACGCTGCTCGTGCAGGTGCCCGCGAGCTTCGATCCGGCACAGCCGTGCATCGTCACGGCGACGTCGTCGGGCTCGCGCGGCGTGTACGGCGCGATTTCGGCGGCCGGCGAATGGGGGCTCAAGCGCGGCTGTGCCGTGGCGTACAACGACAAGGGCGGCGGCAACGGCGCGCACGAGCTCGGCACCGACACGATCACGCTGATCGACGGCACGCTCGCCAACGCGGTGTTGGCCGGCAGCGCCAGCCTCTTCACCGCCAACGTGACGAGCGGCGATCTCGCCACGTACAACAGCCGCTTCCCGAACCGCTACGCGTTCAAGCACGCGCATTCGCAGCAAAATCCCGAGCAGGACTGGGGCCACGCGACGCTGCAGTCGGTCGAATTCGCTTACTGGGCGCTAAACGAGCGGTTCGGGCCGCTGCTCGACGGCTCGCATCGCGGCGTGCGCTACCACCCGGGCGACATCACGACGATCGCCGCATCCGTCAGCAACGGCGGTGGCGCCGCGCTCGCGGCGGCCGAGCAGGACACGCGCCGCTGGATTACGGCGGTCGTGGTCGGCGAGCCGCAGATCAACGTGCGGATGGCGGCGAACGCGGTCGTGCGCGAGGGCGGCCAGCCGGTGCCGTCGTTCGGCCGGCCGCTGGCCGACTACGCGACGCTCGCGAACCTGCTGCAGCCGTGCGCGGCCGCGTCGGCGTCGCTCGCCGGCGAGCCGTACCTGAGCGCGCTGCCGCTCGCCACCACGCAGTCGATCCGCACGCAGCGCTGCGCGACGCTCGCCGCGGCGGGACTCGTGTCGGGCGCCGATACGCCGAGCCAGGCCGCCGACGCGCTCGCGCAACTGCACGCGGCCGGCTATCTCGCCGATTCCGACCTGCTGCACGCGCCGATGTGGGATTCGCAGGCGATTCCGGCGATCGCGGTCACCTATGCGAACGCGTACACGCGCTCGCGCGCGACCGACAACCTGTGCAACTTCAGCTTCGCCACCACCAGCGCGGCGACAGGCACGGTCGCGCCGCCCGCGGCGTCGCCGATGCCGGCCGTGTTCGGCCTCGGCAACGGCGTGCCGCCGACGGCCGGCATCGATCTCGTGTTCAACACCGGCGCGGGTATCGACCACCGGCTCGCGACGCCCGATGCCAGCTTCGCGGGCGCGCTGTGTCTGCGCCAGCTGTGGACCAGCGGGATGCTCGACATGCCGGCGAACGTCGACGCGGTGCGCGTGAACGCGAACCTGCAGGGCAAGCCGGCGATCATCGTGCAGGGCCGCAGCGACGCGCTCGTGCCGGTAAACCATGCGTCGCGCGCATACGTCGCGCAAAACGGCATCAGCGAAGGCGGCCGCAGCCAGCTCGTGTTCTACGAGGTGACGAACGGCCAGCACTTCGACGCGTTCCTGCCGGTGGCGGGCTTCGACACGCGCTTCGTGCCGGTTCACTACTACAACCTGCAGGCGCTGAACCTGATGTGGCGGCACCTGAAGAATGGCGCGCCGCTGCCGCCGTCGCAGGTGATCCGCACGGTGCCGCGCGGCGGCACGCCGGGCGCCGCGCCCGCGCTGACGAGCACTAACCTGCCGCCGATCTCGTCGTCGCCCGGCGCGAACGCGATTACCGCCGGCGCCGGCACGATCGACGTGCCGCTCTGACGGCGCCCGGCGCGCCGTACGCCCGAAGCCGGACAAGTCGTCCGGCTTTTTTCTTTTCAGCGCCCGGAATCGGTTCCGTACGGTCTTTTATCCGAATGACCTGCTCTGTAACAAATTATTACTTTACGGCGGAAAACCCGGAATCTAATATGCGCCGATATTTTCAATTAATTTAATAAATTACCGAGAGACAATAATTCTTTCCGCATAATTAACCGATCCTTTCGATTTCATTAAGTCGATTCGAGCAGCGACTGGCCGCCGTTTTGCGCTTGGCCGGCCTCTCGTCGGCGGGGATCGTTCGTCTGTTCGAAGCGAGGCCGCCTTGTCCGGTGGGCTTTGCGGGGGAGCCTTTTGCTTTTTGGTTGATGACGAGCATGGATGGTCGCCTGAATCTGCATTGCTGCGGATTATTGAATTGTCGTTCGCAATGGAATTGATTCCATTGTGCAATCACGAAATATGGGTGGGGTAAATCATGCCGGTCGGTATTCGCTGACCCGGTAAAAAACTCGGAATGCGTCGCATAACGAATGCATTCCGGTGCGGAGCGCCGGCGCAAATGATCCTTTGCGAGCGGCGGTATTTATCGTTCTGTTCGAGAGGCAATAATGACGACACTGAAGTCCTTGAAAGACGGTTTCGCGCTATTTGGAACGACACTGAGCGTGCCGCTCGCCGCAGCCGCGGCGGCGGCGCTGCTCGTCACGGGGTGCGGCGGCGACGACGGATCAGGGCCGTCCGCCGCGACTTCCGCGGCGGCCGCGACGACGTCGAACGGCAGCACGTCGGCCAGCGCCGACACAACGGCGGCTGCGGCCGACCAGCCGTACGTCGATAACGACGTGTACGGCACCGGGCCCGACGACGCGGTCACGGACTCGACCGAAGGCGCAGCAGTCGTGCACCGCCAGGTCACGATCGGCGGCAAGACCATCAAGTACACGGCCACCACCGGCCACCTGACCACCATCGACCCGACCACGTCGGCGCCGAACGCGAAGATGTTCTACGTCGCGTACACGCAGGACAACCCGGATCCGTCGAAGCCGCGCCCGGTCACGTTCTTCTACAACGGCGGCCCCGGCTCGTCGTCGGTCTACCTGCTGCTCGGCTCGTTCGGGCCGAAGCGCCTGCAGTCGTCGTTCCCGAACTTCACGCCGCCGGCCCCGTACAAGCTGCTCGACAACCCGGACAGCCTGCTCGACCGCACCGACCTCGTGTTCATCAACCCGGTCGGCACCGGCTATTCGGCGGCCATCGCCCCGGCGAAAAACAAGGACTTCTGGGGCACCGACCAGGACGCGCGCTCGATCGACCGCTTCATCCAGCGCTACCTGACCAAGTACTCGCGCTGGAATTCGCCGAAGTTCCTGTACGGCGAGTCGTACGGCACGGCGCGCAGCGCGGTCGTGTCGTGGGTGCTGCACGAGGACGGCATCGACCTGAACGGGATCACGCTGCAGTCGTCGATCCTCGACTATGCGAATGCGCTGTCCGCGCCGGGCACGTTCCCGACGCTCGCGGCCGATGCGTTCTACTGGAAAAAGACGACGCTCAACCCGACGCCGACCGATCTCGACGCGTACATGGTGCAGGCCCGCAACTACGCGGACAACACGCTCGCGCCGCTCGCGCAGAAGCCGAACCCGCAGGACGGCGGCTTCGTGAACGTGCGGTTGAACCTGAACCTGCAGACCGCGCAGCAGATGGGCTCGTACATCGGCACGGATCCGACGTCGCTGATCCAGACCTTCGGCAACCCGGCCGCGCTCGGCAACGTGCCGTCGTCGGACGACAACCCGCCGTACACGTTCTTCCTGACGCTCGTGCCGGGCACGCAGATCGGCCAGTACGACGGTCGCGCGAACTACACGGGCAAGGGCATCGCACCGTACATCCTGCCGAACTCGGGCAGCAACGATCCGTCGATCACGAACGTCGGCGGCGCGTACACGGTGCTGTGGAACAGCTACATCAACACCGACCTCAAGTACACGTCGACGTCGTCGTTCGTGGACCTGAACGACCAGGTCTTCAACAACTGGGACTTCAGCCACACCGACCCGACCGGCGCGAACAAGGGCGGCGGCAATACGCTCTACACGGCCGGCGACCTGGCGGCGACGATGAGCGTGAACCCGGATCTGAAGGTGCTGTCGGCGAACGGCTACTTCGATGCGGTCACGCCGTTCCACCAGACCGAGCTGACGCTCGCGCAGATGCCGCTCGATCCGACGCTCAAGGCGCAGAACCTGACGATCAAGAACTACCCGTCGGGTCACATGATCTATCTGAACGACGCGTCGCGCACCGCGCTGAAGGGCGACCTCGGCAGCTTCTACGACGGCATCCTCGCGAACCGGTCCGCGCTGCAACGCGTGCTGAAGCTGCAGGCGCGCACGCAGCAGCTCAAGCAGCAGCAACTGGAGCAGCAGGGGCGGTAAGCATGGCGGATGGCGCGCGTCCGCCGCTGCGGGAAAAAAACTGACCCGCTCATGCGTTCCTGCGCTTCGTATCGCGTGTGTTAACGGACCTCCGCCGTTCCTCAAGATGCCCCGTGAGTCGAGGACTCCCGGGGCATCGTCTCGTCCTTGCAGGCGTGCATCGCCCTGGAAGTCACCAGTGACGGCATCTTGTAATTCCCAAAAGAAGGATGGAAAGCCCTCTATTGAGGATTTGCCTGAATATCCTCATAACGAGGACGATCATCCCTGGTTTGAGGATTTTCGTGGGCCTTGCCGACTTTCTCTTCACGCCGGGCATGCAACGCGTCCTGGGTGCTGCGCTATTGCAACCCGATCGCAGTTTTACGCTGCAGGAATTGCTGCATTTGGCAAACAGTGAGCGTGGAAGCGCTCAGAAGCAGGTGGACCGGCTGATCGAAGCCGGCGTACTCAAGGAGGATGCCCGACGAGGTCGACAACGGAGCGTCCGCGCGAATACGGAATTCATCCTCTATGCGGAATTGGTGGAGATCGCACGGAAGACGTTTGCCGTGGCGGAGCCTTTGAGGGAAGCTTTGTTGCCTTTCGCCTCGCATATTTCCACGGCCTTCGTGTTTGGGTCGGTGGCCAAGGGCACCGATAGCGCCCGCAGCGACATCGATCTGATCGTCATCGGTGACATCCAACTCCTCGAGCTATCCGAAGCCATGCACGCGCCGAGCAGAATCTGCTGCGTCCCATCAACTTCTCGTTGTACGAGCCTGCCGAATGGACCGTGTTGGTAGACACCGACCCTGTCATGGCGCAGATCGCCCAAGGCCCCACGTTGAGGATTCTGTGATGCAGCCGCCCAACTGAATACGAAAACCTCATCAAGACGAAAGCCTTTGATGCCGTTGCGCCGACGCCCGGGGCAATTGCGGGTTTCCTGCGCAATGCCGACGATTACAAGGCCACTGCCGACGAGCTGGATCCTGCCCGGCATTTGCAAGTATTTACCTTGGCCTGCGAAGGCTACTTCCAGGTGGTACAGGCCGTCCTGGAGTTCTACGAGGTGCGAACCAAGGATGCAGGCCGTAACCTGGCCATCCAGCGTGTATCTGCCTCATTGGGCGTGAGTGCTCCGGAGTTCGCCTTCATCACGAAGGCGCACGAGCGACGCAACGGCACGTCGTACGTTTCGCCATTTCCGCCGGTGTCGAAAGCAGAGGCCGCCACCATGCTGAGCATCCTGGCGAAGGATCTGCCAGTTGCACGTACGCTGACCGGTATGCCGTGAGACCCGGCTGGAAATCCGTCAAGGAGACGATGACAGGCGCACGCACCGAGGTGGCGTGTTTCGTCAGGGCAGAGGCTGCTTACGCGAGCACGAGCCGCACGCCGACCGCGACGAGCGTCGCGGCGAGCAGGTTGCGCAGCAGGCGCTCCGGCGCGCGCGCCGACAGCAGGCTGCCGAGCACGATGCCGGGCAGCGAGCCGAGCAGCAGCGACAGCAGCATCGACCAGTCGACCGAACCGAGCAGCCAGTGGCCCATGCCCGCGACGAGCGTGAGCGGCACCGCGTGCGCGATGTCGGACCCGACGATGCGGGTGGTCGCGAGCGTCGGGTACAGCAGCAGCAGCACGGTGACGCCGATCGCGCCGGCGCCGACCGAGGTCATCGACACGAGCACGCCGAGCACGACGCCGGTCAGCACGGTCGACCATAGCGTGCGCGCGGGGCTGGGTGCGAGCGGATTGCGCGCGGCGAGGGCGGTGAGCTGCGGCCGGAAGATCAGCGCGAGCGACGTGAGCAGCAGCGCGACGCCGAGCACCAGCTGGATCACCCGCGCGGTGCCCGGCGAATTCATCCCGTGCGCATGCATCGCCCACAGCGTGACGGCCGAGGCCGGGACGCTGCCCGCTGCGAGCCGGCCGGTGATGCGCCAGTCGATCGACCCCTTCAGCCCGTGGACGAGCGTGCCGGTGGCCTTGGTCGCGGCCGCGTACAGCAGGTCGGTGCCGACTGCCGTCGCGGGATGGACGCCGAACAGCAGCACGAGGATCGGCGTCATCAGCGAACCGCCGCCGACGCCCGTCAGGCCGACGAGAATGCCGACGAACAGGCCGGACAGGGAGTACAGCAGATCGATATGGGGAAGCGACATCGGAGGCAGGCGGTTATGCGGCGTTCGGCGGCGGCGCGTGGCGGCGGCAGCTTGGCTGCGGCGCGGCGTCAAAGTCTGCCATTGTCGCAAAAGTGGCGCTTCGGTGTACGACTACGTTAAAAATCGGCCGGAGAAGCCCTCCGGGCGTGCGGTTCGTCGTGCGTGAAACGGTCGTTTGAACGTGTGTCGTGCCGGAAGGGCGACGCGCGTGCGGCTGGCGGGCTGGCGGGCGGCGGGGCAGGCCCGCCCGGAAAAGCGGGAGAGGCCGGGGCGTGGCGGTGCGTGCCCCGGCCGGCCGTCAGTGCATCGCGGGGCCGACGCCGGGGACCGCATCCTGGCGACGGATGCGCAGCGCGAGGCCGAGCAGCACGCCGATGCTGCCGCCGCCCGCGCACACGAAGCCGTAGACGCCCATCGCGCGCGCCCGTTCGCCAGGCTCGCTGAACAGATTCATGATCAGCGACAGCGACAGCGACAGCGACAGCGACAGCGACACGGCCGACACGATCGCGCCGCCGAAGCCCTGCACCGCGCGCGCGGCGATCAGCATCGTCTGCGACTGCGCGAGGCCGCATGCGAGCGACGCGAGCGTGAACACGACCAGGCCTGCGAGGAACATGCGCCGCTGGCCGTACAGGTCGCCGAGCCGGCCGCCGAGCAGCAGGCAGCCGCCGAACGTCAGCAGGTATGGGTTGACGACCCACACGAGCGCCGTCTCGGTGAAATGGAGATCGGTGCTGATCGACGGCAGCGCAACGTTCACGATCGTGCTGTCGAGCACGATCATCAGCACGCCGAGGCAGAGGACGATCAGCGCGTACCAGCGTTTCTCGCCGTGAAACCCGTGGGTCATGGGCTTGCAGCCTTCTTTTCGATAGGTATTTGAAAGGCTGCGTTGTAGACGTCATTCGCGCGGTTCCTGCCGGTTTGTGGCAGCAGCGGCGCGTCGTGACGGGCGCGCTTCGCACGACGGCGTGGCGCGCCGGGCGCCGGGTGTTATTCGCGCGGCGGCAGTTCGCAGCCGTCCGGGCCGCAGGCAGCGGCGGCGTCGCCGGTCAGCTCGACGATGCCGCCGTCGCGCCACGCCTGGTCGAGCGCCTGCGCGAACACGTCAGCCGGTTGCGCGCCCGACACCGCGTAGCGGCCGCCGAACACGAACAGCGGCACGCCGCGTCCGCCGATCTGCCCAGCGAGAGCGATGTCGGCCTCGACTTCGTCGCGGTATGCGTCGCCGCGCAGCACGGCTTCGGCTGCCGAGCGCTCCAGCCCCGCTTCGACCGCGAAATCGAGCAGTGCCGCGTGATCGAACAGCGAGCCGTGTTCGCAGAAATACGCGCGGTACAGCCGCTCGGTCAGCGCGTGCGCGCGGCCCGTCGTTTCCGCGAGCTTCACGAGCCGGTGAGCGTCGAGCGTGTCGCCGGCGAGCGTGCCGGGCAGGTCGTAGTTCAGCCCGACGCTCGCGGCCGCGTCGGTCACCTGGCGCAGCATCTGGTCGACCTGCGCGGACGACATCCGGTACTTGCCCGCTAGCATCGCCTCGACCGGCTCGACCGGATGGCCCGGCATCAGCCGGTACGCGCGCAGCACGACCTCGACGTGCTCGGCGTGCGCGAACGCGGCGAGCGCCTCGTCGAAGCGGCGCTTGCCGATCCAGCACCACGGGCAGATCAGGTCGGACCAGATTTCGACGGTCAGGGTCGGGCGGTCGGTCGGGGCAGCGGTGATCGGCATCGGGACTCCGGGCAGCAAAAAATGTAACCGAGACTATATCATTTTCCGGTTTCGATGCCGGGGGCGGCGCGGCCGCGTTGCCCGACACTGGCCGTGCAGCCGTGCGAGCAAGCGGTATCCGGCGCGCGCCGATGCGACGCGCGGCTTGCCGGTTTACGCGTCGTCCTGCGTTTCCTTCAGATGCTTCAGGTGCTTGTAGACGGTCGCGCGGCCCATCCCGAGCACGTTCGCGACATAGTTCGCGGCGCTCTTGCCGCGGAACGCGCCTTCCGCATGCAGCGCCTCGACGAGCTCGCGCCGGTGCTCGCGCGTGAGCCCGTTCAGGCCGACCTGACGCTCGCGCAGCCAGCCGTGCAGGAACGTGTTGATGCGCTCCTGCCAGTCGTCGCGGAACAGCTCGTCGGGCTGCGCGACGACGCCCGCGCCCTTGATGAACACGTCGAGCGTCGCGCGGACGTCGTCGAACACCGCGATGTTGAAGTTGATGCACATCATCCCGGCCGGGTGGCCTTCGTCGTCGAACAGCACGTTGCTGACACAGCGCATGCGCCGTCCGTCCCAGTTCAGCTTCTCGTATGGGCCGATCACGCGTTCGCGTGCCGAATGATCGATTTCCTCGAGCGCCGAGTCGTCGCCGACCTCGCGTTTGGACAGGTTGTTCGCGAGATACAGCACGGTCTGGTCGTGCAGGTCGTGGATCACGACTTCCGCGTACGGGAAGAACAGCGCCGCGATGCCGTCGGCGATCGGTGCGTAGCGGGTGAGCAGCAGGTCTTTGACGGGGGATTGCTTCTTGCGCATCGGAATCGCCATCTCGGGTGAGCGGGGGCCGGGCGGTGCGTCGGCGGTTGCGCCATTGTATCGGCCCCGCGTGCGCGTGACGCTCATGCGCGCGTCAGCTGCGTGTACAGCGCGTGTGCGATCGCGATGTCCTCGAGTCCGAGGCCGATCGAGCGGAAGAACGCGTGACGCGTGCGCGACGGCGCCCCGCAACTGCCGGCGACGAGCGCGGGCAGGTCGCCGACGATCCGCTCGGGCGACCAGCCGTGTTCGGCCGCCGCGATCTGCATCTCGCCCGCGCTCGCGGGCGTGGTGTGCCGGTAGTCGCAGTACACGTCCATGTCGGGCAGCCATGCGGGCGGGATTTCGTGTGCGCGCGCGACGTTCGTGCTGATCGACGTGACGAGCGCCGGGCGCGTGAGCATGCCGTCGGCGAGCACCGGCGTGCCCGACGACGTGCAGAGCATGACGACATCCGCGTCGCGCACGCACGCTTCGACGCTCGCGGCCGGTCGCGAGCGCGGATCGATCTGCGCGAGCGTCGCCTGCAGCGCGGCGTCGTCGGCGAGCGCCGGAGAATGGACGCTGATCGAAGTCCAGTCGCGCAATCCCGCGGTGTGGCGCAGATGTGCGAGGCCGACCGCGCCCGTGCCGATCACGGCGAGCCGGCGCGCATCGCGCGGCGCGAGGCAGTCGACCGCGAGCGCGGTCGTGCCGGCCGTGCGCTCGACCGTCAGCAGCCCGGCGTCGCACCACATCAGCGGCTGGCCGGTGCGCATCGACATCAGCGCGGTCCACGCGGTGACGATCGGTCTTCCGGCGGGCTTGCCGCCGGTCACGATGTAGGGCGACAGCTTCGCGCCGAACACCTGTTCGTCGGCGAGCGCGCCGAGGTACGTGATGAAGTCGCCGGCCTGTTCCGGGAACAGCGCGAGGGTTTGCGGCGGCTGCACCGCGCGGGCCGACGCGAGCGACGCGAACATGCGGCGCAGCGTGCCGAGCACGTCGAGCGACGGCAGCGCTGCGCGCACCGCGGCTTCGTCGACGGTCAGCGGCAGGGTCGGGGCGGGTTGCGTCATGGGACTTCTCCGGTCGGGAGCTGGACGACACAGTCTCGAAAGACGGCGTCCGGCGGTGTTCGTAATGGACTAAAAGTCTAATATAGACAAAAGAAGTCTGGTGAAATTTTCTTTTCGGGACGGGATGGTGCCCGTGGATATTGGAAAAACCCCGATAAATCAACGTCATTCTGCGCAATCCGCGGAATTTATGCAGGCGGCATCCTGACCGGGATTATCGTATCCCCTATAGTCTATAGTAGACTAAGAGTCTATATTTCGCGTGCAGACCGGCGTGCCGCCGCACGGCGTCATGCGACCGGTCTTCACCGCCTCAATCCAGAACCGAAGGACCTCCGCCATGAACTGGAAGCTTTCCCTTTGCGCCGTCGCGGCGCTTGCGTGCGCGGCCGTCACGGCCCACGCGGAACAGACCACGCTGCGCTTCGGGATCGAAGCCGCCTACCCGCCGTTCGAGAGCAAGACGCCGGCCGGCCAGTTGCAGGGTTTCGACGTCGACATCGGCAACGCGGTGTGCGCGAAGCTGAACATGAAGTGCGTATGGGTCGAGAACGCGTTCGACGGGCTGATCCCGGCGTTGCAGGCGCGCAAGTTCGACGCGATCAATTCGGCGATGAACATCACCGCGAAGCGCAAGCAGAGCATCGACTTCACGCCGGCGATCTACGTGGTGCCGATCGTGATGGTCGCGCGCCGCGGCTCGCCGCTGCGCCCGGATGCGGCGAGCCTGCGCGGCAAGCACGTCGGCGTGCTGCAGGGGTCGTCGCAGGAGGATTTCCTGAAGGCGCACTGGGCCAACGCGGGCGTCGCCGTCGTGTCGTACCAGGATCAGGACCAGATCTACGCGGATCTCGTCGCCGGCCGTCTCGACGCGGCCGTGCAGGAAGCGCAGACCGCGCAGGACGGTTTCCTCGACAAGCCGGCGGGGCGCGATTACCAGATCGTCGGCGATCCGCTGAAGGATCCCGCGACGCTCGGCGAAGGCACCGGCTTCGGGATGCGCAAGGGCGACAAGGCGCTGCAGGCGAGGATCGTCGGCGCGCTCGATGCGCTGAAGAAGGACGGCACGCTCGGCGCGCTGTCGCAGAAGTACTTCAAGCGCGACATCATCGCGAAGTAAGTCTCCCCGCGCGCTGGCCGCGGGGCCGGTGCGCGTCGTACCGAATCTCGACGCAGTACGGAAAAAGCATGGATTTCGACGTCATCGTTCTGGGGGCCGGCATCGTCGGCGTGTCGTCGGCGCTGCATCTGCAGGATCGCGGGCTGCGTGTCGCGCTCGTCGACCGGCGCGCGCCCGGCGAGGAAACGAGCCACGGCAATGCCGGGCTGATCGAGCGCTCGTCGGTCGTGCCATACGCGTTCCCGCGCCGGCTCGGCACGCTGCTGCGCTACGCGCGCAACCGCTCGGTCGATCTCTATTGGGACTACAAAGCATTGCCCGCCTATGCGGGCTGGCTCGCGCGCTTCTGGCGCGAATCGTCGCCGCAACGGCTCGCGGCCGCCGCGCGCGACATGCTGCCGCTGGTGGCGGCGAGCGTCGTCGAGCACGACGCGTTGCTCGCGCGCACCGACGCGCAGCCGCTCGTGCACGACGGCGGGTGGATCGAGGCATTCCGCTCGCCCGCGCTGTTCGACGCGGAAACGCGCGCGCAGCAGCGCGTGGCCGACGCGCACGGATTGCGCATGCGCGTGCTCGACGCGCGTGCGCTGCGCGATCGCGAACCCGGCATCGGCGATGCCTTCTGCGGTGCCTTCCACTGGCAGGATCCGAAGACCGTGTCGAGCCCGGGCGGGTTGACGAAGGCCTACGCGCGGCTGTTCGAGCGCGACGGCGGCACGTTCGTGTCCGGCGACGCGACGACGCTTGCGCAAGTGCGCGACGGCTGGCAGGTCGATACCGGGCACGGTCCGGTTTCGGCGAAGTCGGTCGTGGTGGCGCTCGGGCCGTGGTCCGATCACGTGTTCGCGCCGCTCGGCTACCGGATTCCGCTGCGCGCGAAGCGCGGCTATCACATGCACTACCGGCCGACCCGCACGCCGCTGAACGTGCCGGTGTGCGACACCGAGGAGGGCTTCGTCGTCGCGCCGATGGAAGGCGGCCGCCTGCGGCTCACGACCGGCGTCGAGATCGCGCTGCGCGGCGCGCCGCCGACCGGCGTGCAGCTTGCGCGCGCGGAGCCGCTCGCGCGCAACGCGTTCGGCATCGGCGAGCGTCTCGACCCGGCGCCGTGGCTCGGGATGCGGCCGTGCACGCCCGACATGCGGCCGGTTATCGGGCCTGCGCCGCGCCATCGTCATCTGTGGTTCGCATTCGGCCATTGTCATCACGGGCTCACGCTCGGCCCCGCAACCGGACGGTTGCTCGCGGAAATGATGACGGGCGCGCCGACCTACATCGATCCGCATCCGTATCGCCCCGCGCGCTTCGGCTGAGCGTGCCGGACCGTGGCGGCCGCGCGTGCGGCTGCCGCGGCTGTTCGTTGAGCCGGCCGGAGCGATCGGCGACTGGATTGACGCGCGAGCGCAAGCAATTTGCGTAATCGGGCGGAAAGAAATCGCGAAATAGAAAAATTCGGAAATCGCGATTCATCAATGCAGTTTCATTGCGATGAAAAGCGGAACGGCAAGTCCGTCCGGGCAGGCCGGCATGTACCGGAACACGTTACCGCAGCCTCGCCAACGTTACGTTACATCGGCGTTCCGCACGCCTTTTTCGTCGGACGATTAAGGCGATTCGGCGCGCCTTTTACCCGGAAATTCCTGAAAAAAACGTGATTGGCTTGCAATGAGCCAACGAACGAATCCGCTTCGTCGCGGTGGCATGCTTCGTGCAATCGGTCCCCATGCTTGATCAACGTAGTGTCAACCGAGACGGGGTAACGATGCGGCAAAAACTCAAATTGACGGGGATGGCGTTGTCGGTCGCGACGGCGTTCGGGGGACTCGCTTCGGGGGCTGCCATGGCCGAGTCGCTCGGTGCGCTGCCGATCCCGCAAGCGATCGTCAATCCGCCGGCGAGCAACGTATCCGTCGGGCTGGTCGCGACGGCCACGTCGCCGCTCGGTTCGGTTGCGGTGGTGACGGGCGCATCGGGCTCGGCCCCGACGTCGCTCGACAATCCCGGTCACGCGCTGTCGGGTGCGGCGGGTGCGCTGACGGGCGCGCTCGGCGGAGGCAATCCGGCTGGCGCACTGAGCGGCGCGCTGAATACGGGGGCGGGCGCGTTGAGCAACGCACTCGGCGCGGCAACGGGCGCACTGGGTAACGCCGGCGGCGCGGCGAACCCGCTGGCGCCGCTTCAAGGTGTGGTGAATCAGGTAACCGGCCCGCTCGGCGGCGGCAACCCGGCAAGCGGGGTGACCGGTGCCTTGGGCAACCTCGTCGGCAGCAGTCCGGCAAATGCGCTGACCGGCGTCCTGGGCACCGTCACCGGCGCGTTGGGCGCTGCCGGCAGCGCGACCCCGATTGCGCCGCTCCAGAGCGTCGTCGACCAGGTGACGGGCACGCTGGGCAGCGGCAACCCGGCCGGTACGCTGGGCAACGCGGTCAATACGATCGCAGGGACGCTCGGCAACGCCGGCGGCGCATCGAACCCGCTCGCGCCGGTGCAGGGCGCCGTCACGCAACTCGCCGGAACGCTGGGCAGCGACAACCCGGCAGGCGCGATAACGGGCGCGGTGAACTCGCTGACCGGCACGCTCGGCAACCTCGGCGGATCGGACCCGCTCGCGCCGGTACAGGGTGTCGTGAATCAGGTCGTCGGCACGCTGTCCGGTGCAGGCGCCGGCAGCGGCAGCCCGATCACGCCGATCACGAACCTCGTCAGCGGCCTGCAGAACGCGCTGCCGACGAGCGGCAACGCGGCGGGCGTGCTCACCGGTGCGCTCGGCTCGGTGCGGGGCGCGCTCGGCAGCCTCGGCGGCTCGAACCCGCTCGCGCCGGTGCAGGGCGTCGTGACTCAGGTCGTCGGCACGCTCGGCGGCGGCAATCCTGCCGGCGCGCTGAGCAACGCGGTCAGCTCGGTGACGGGCGCGCTCGGCAATTTTGGCAATCTCGGCGGCTCGAACGCGCTCGCGCCGGTGCAAGGCGTCGTGAGCCAGGTCGTCGGTACGCTGTCGGGTGCCGGCGGCGGCAACCCGGCCGGCGCGCTGACCGGTGCGCTCGGCTCGGTGACGGGGGCGCTCGCGAACGGCCCGGCGGCGCTCGGGCAGGCGGCCGGCACGTTGTCGGGCACCGCCGGCTCGCTGCTGTCGACGGGCACCAATGCGACGACTGCGGTCGTCAATGCGGTCGGCACGACGCTGGGCACGGCGCTCGGCTCCGTGCCGGGCCTGTCGGGCGCGTCGCACTCGGGCGGCGGCTCGGCGAACAACCTGCTCGCACCGGTGTCGACGCTGCTTCAGTCGGTGACGGGCGCACTGCCGAAGTAACCTGCGCGAACGCGGGGCGGCGACGCATCGTCCGCCGAGCGAACCAGGGCGCGCAACGCGGCATGACAGCAATGTCATGCCGCGTTTTCTTTGGATCCCCGATTGCTTGTGCCGGATCACCGGCCGGTGCGCGGTCGCCGCCGGCCATCGTGCGATGTCGTGGAATGTCCGGTCTCGCACATCCCGTTCGCAGCGGGATAATGGACGCGACGAAGTCGAGCGTTCGATCCGGCGGTGCGGTGGTGTCAGGCCACGCCCAGGAGAGCGGGAATGAAGACGATGCAGCGCGTGGTCGCGCGGCGGGTGACGGAAGCGCTGCGCAGCGTCGAAGGGAACCCGGCCGACGAGGATTGCGTGGCGTGCGGCGTGCTGCGGGGCCGCGCAGCGGGCATCCGGATTGCGCACGGGAACTGTGCTGCACTCGCGCCGGTACCGGTCGGATGCAAACCGGCCTTCGCGCCGCCCGGTGTCGACATCGACGCGCGGCAGGCCGGCATCGCGCCGCACGCGGGAGCGGATGCGGCACCGCGTACCTTCCGCTTCATCGCGGCGGAGCGCGGCGGCTTCGCCTGCCATTTCACGCATCGGCTGCCGTTCTTCGGCGGCCGTCGCGAGCGCGGCATCGAACGCGCGTTCGACGTCGAGGCGGCGCCATGATCGCCGCATTGCTGGCCGCGAGCCTGATAGGAGCGAGCATGACAGCCGATCCCGTGACCGTCGCGCAGGCGCATTTCGACCACGTCCAGTCGTACCGCGCGACGATTCGCGCGTCGGGGAGAAGCGGCGAGCGCACCGAGATTCACTACGCGTACCTGAAACCCGGCTTCGTCCGGATGGATTTCGTGTCGCCCCACCATGGCGCGGTGCTCGCCTACGATCCCGGCGAAGGCAAGGTCCGGCTGCGTCCGTTCGGCGAACATGCACCGCCCGCGCTGACGCTGTCGCCGTCCAATCCGCTCGTGCGCGATCGCAGCGGCCACCGTGTCGACCACTCGGACGTCGGCGCGCTGCTGCGCAACGTCCATGCGCTGCAGCAGGGCGGTGCGACGGTGACCGGGGGCGAGGAAACCGTCAGCGGCCGCACCGCGCTGCGCGTATCGGTGACGGGCGCGCCCGCGCATGCGATCCACGGCGTGCATCGCTACGAGCTGTGGCTCGACACCGAGGACGGCTTCCCGTTGAAGGTCGTCAGTTTCGCGGATGGCGACGGCGAGCCGCTCGAAACCGTGACGCTCGACGACGTCGAGATCGACGTCGCGTTTCCCGCACGCTTTTTCGCGCCCTGATCGCGCGTCATGCGCGCACGACACGACACGCCGGAGGCTGCATGGCGGAATACCGGTTTTCGACGACGTGGCGCGTGGATGCGCCGCTCGCGGTCGTCTGGGAGGCGATTTACCAGGTCGACCGCTGGCCGGACTGGTGGAAGAGCGCCGTGCGGACCGTCGAGATCGAGCGCGGCGACACACGAGGCGTCGGCTCGCTGCAGCGGTACACCTGGAAGGGGGCGTTGCCGTACCGGCTGACCTTCGACATGCGCGTGCTGCGCATCGAGCCGCCGCACGTGCTCGAAGGCCGCGCGAGCGGCGCGATCGAAGGCGACGGGTGCTGGTCGTTCGGCGCCGATGGCACGCGCACCGTCGTGCGCTACGACTGGCACATCCGCACCCGCGAGCGCTGGATGAACTGGCTGGAGCCGGTTGCGCGCCCGCTGTTCAGATGGAATCACGACGTCGTGATGCGCGAAGGCGCGAAAGGCCTGGCGCGCCGGCTCGGTGCCGAAGTCGAAACGGACGGCCGCACCTTCCGGCCGGCCGCGGGCGCGGACTGCGCCGACGTGTGAGCCCGGCGCGCCGGTCAGCGCGCGTACGCCATCACCGCACCGTCGACGACGAGTGCGACGCGCTCGCCGACGGCCGGACACCGATGCCCCGGCACGCGCGCGCGCACGAGGGTGTCGGCAGCGGCGTCGAGCCGCACGAGCACGTCGGCGTCCTGCCCGGCGAACTGCGTGGCTTCCACCCGCGCGGCGTGACTGCCCGCGGTGCCGGCAGGCGCGGCGGGCGCGATGCCGATCTGTTCCGGACGCAGCATCGCGTCTGCCGGCCCGTCCGGCAGCGGTGCGACGAGCGGCAACTCGCCGAGCACGCACACGATGCGCCCGTCGCGCACGCGGCCCGCGAGCAGCACGGCCTGCCCGACGAACGACGCGACGTCGCGCGTGACGGGTTGCCGGTACAGCGTCTGCGGCGCGGCGGTCTGCACGAGCCGGCCCTGCCACATCACCGCGACTTCATCGCCGAGCGTCATGGCTTCGGGCTGATCGTGCGTGACGAGCACCGACGTCGCGCCTGCGGCGGCGAGGGCATCGGCGACCGCGGTGCGTGTCTCGTGCCGCAGCGACGTATCGAGTGCGGAGAACGGCTCGTCGAGGATCACGAGCGACGGTTCGGGCGCAAGTGCGCGCGCCAGCGCGACGCGCTGTTGCTGTCCGCCGGACAGCTGTTGCGGCACGCGGCTCGCATACGATGCGGGCAGCCCGACCATCTCGAGCAGCTCGTCGACGCGATGATGACGTCGACGTGCCGCGCGCGGCAGCCCGAATGCAATGTTGTCGGCCACCGACAGATGTGGAAACAGCGCGCCTTCCTGCGGCACGTAGCCGATCCGGCGCTGCTCGGGCGGCAGATGCAGGCCGGGTGCGGCCACGCGTCGGCCGTCGATCTCGACGGTGCCGCGCTCCGCGTGCTCGAAGCCGCACAGCACGCGCAGCAGCGTCGTCTTGCCGCTGCCGGACGGGCCGAGCAGCGCGAGCCGTGAGCCGCGTCGTACCGTGAGGTCGATGTCGTGCAGGACGGTATGCGATCCGAACGATTTGGACAGGCCGTGGATGCGTAATTCGCTCATGAGCGGTTCCGGGGGAAAGAGGGCGGCGCGCTCAGTGGCGCACGGACGCGCGGCCGAGCAGCAGGAACAACAGGCCCGACGCGCCCAGCGACAGTGCGACCAGAAGCGCCGCATACGGCGCCGCGGCCGCGAACGCGAGCGTCGCGGTATCGCTCCACACCTGCGTCGCGAGCGTGCGCGTGCCGATCGGCGACAGCAGCAGCGTCGCGTTCAGCTCCGTCACGACCGAGATGAATACCATCGTCGCGGCGGCGCCGAGGCCTGGCGCCGCGAGCGGCAACACCACGCGCGTGAGTGTCGCGCGCCAGCCGAGACCGAGCGAGCGCGCGGTTTCCTCGAGCCGCACCTGTACGTGCGACAGCGCCGCGCGCACGCTCACGATCGCGAGCGGCAGGAACAGGATCGCGTAGGCGGCGACGAGCGCCGGCGCGCTCTGGTACAGCGGTTGCAGCAGCCGCACGGTGATCGACACGATCGCGAGTGCGACGACGATGCCCGGCACGCCCTGCACGGTCATCGCCGTGCGTTCGAGCAGCGTCGCGACGCTGCTCGGGTGGCGCACCAGCAGGAACGCGAGCGGCAGCGCGAGCAGCGTCGTCACGGCAGCGGCCGTCAGACCGTAGCCGGCGGATGCAAGCGTGGTCTGCAACAGCAGTTCGGGCGACACGTCGGCCGGCGTGACGGCCGCGGCCCCCTGTTGCGTGAGCCAGTAGCCGATCATCGCGAGCGGCACGCCGAGCGTGGCGATCGCAACGGCGGCGAACACCGCGACGGCGGGGCCGCGCAGCCAGCCGAGCGGGTAGCGCATCGCGACGCGGCGTGCGGCGCGATGCGTATGGCCGTAGCGTGCATGGCCGCGCGCACGCGCCTCGACGGCAAGGCACAGCAGGCACAGCGCGATCAGCACGCAGCCGAGCAGCGATGCGCCGCCACCGTCGAACGCGGTGCGGTATTCCGCGTAGATCTCGGTCGTGAAGGTCCGAAAGCGCAGCAACTGGAACGCGCCGAACTCGGACAGCACGCCGAGCGCGACGAGCAGCATGCCGCCGCACAGCGCGGGGCGCAGTTGCGGCAGCACGACGCGAAAGAAGGTATGCCATGGCGAGCAGCCGAGCGTGCGCGCGCTTTCCTCGAGCGCGGGATCGAGCTCGCGCAACGCCGCCGCTACCGGCAGGTAGACGAGCGGAAAGTACGCGGACGTCAGCACGAGCAGCGCGCCGGCGAAGTCCTGCAGGTCGAGGCTCAGCGACACCCACGCGTAGCTGGTGATGAACGGCGGCACCGCGAGCGGCGCGGCGGCGAGCGCGGTCCACAGCGGCCGCGCGGGCAGGTCGGTGCGCTCGATGAACCACGCGAGCGCCGTGCCGAGCAGCGCGCACGCGAGCGTCGCGGCCAGCGTGATCGACAGCGTGTTGACGAGCAGTTCGCCGACGAGCGGCCGCCACAGCAGCTCGATCGCATCGTCGAAGCCGAAGGTCGCCGCGCGGTACAGCGTGAAGCCGAGCGGCAGCAGGATTGCGAGCGGCCCGCACGCGGCGGCCGCGACGAGCGCACGCGACGGGCGCCGCCGCGTCGCGGTGCGCTCGCCGTCGGGCGTCGCGCGGGCCGTGCTGGACACGGCGTCGCTCATGGTCAGAGGAGACCCGCCTGGCGCAGCAGCTTGCCGGCCTGGCTGTCGTCGCCGAGCTGATCGAACGTCAGCGCCGGCGGGTGCAGTTCATTGAACGGCTTCAGGATCGGATCGGGCGCGACGCCGGGCCGCAGCGGGTACTCGAAGCTGATATGACCGTCGGCCATCAGTTTCTGCGCGCGCGCGCTCACCAGATACGCGACGAACTTCTGCGCGTCCGCCTGGTGCTTGGATGCCTTCAGCACCGCGGCGCCCGACACGTTGACGGCCGCCCCGACGTCGCCGTTGGCGAAGTGATGGATCGCGCTCTTCGTCGACTTGTCGCCGAGCTCGGCGTGCAGACGTGCCCAGTAGTAGTTGTTGATCACGCCGGTCAGGACGCCGCCGCGATTGACGGCCGCCGTCACGCCTTCGTCGTCGTCGAAGATCTGCGCGTTGGTCTTCAGGCCCTTCAGCCATTGCAGCGTCGCGGCCTCGCCGTGCAGCGCGAGCACGGCGCTCACGACCGGCAGGAAGTCGGCGTCGCTCGGCGCGATGCCGACCTTGCCCTTCCATTCGGGTTTCGCGAGGTCGAGCAGCGATGCGGGCAGTTGCTGCGGCTGGATCTTCGCGGTGTTGTAGACGAGCACGTTCTCGCGCGCGAGCACGCCGACCCAGTTGCCGTCGGCCGGATTGAAGCGCGCGGGCACCGCTTGCAGCGCGGCGCCGTCGGTCTTCGCGAGCAGGCCCTTGTGATCGAGCAGCACGAGTTCCGGCGAGTTCTCGGTGAAGTACACGTCGGCCGGCGTGCGGTCGCCTTCCGCGACGAGTTGCGCGGCGAGCGCCGGGCCTTCGCCCGAGCGCACCTTCACGGCGATGCCGCTCTCTGCTTCGAAGTCCTTGACGAGCTGGTTGACGACCTGCTCGTGCTGCGCGTTGTACAGCGTGAGCGTGGCCGAGTGCGCGGGCATGGCATGCAGCGCGCCGGTCAGCATGAGCGCGGCGGCGGCCGCGGAGATCAGGTGCCGCAGCGGGCGGCTAACGGGTGAAGTATTCATGTCGTGGTCGTAGGTTGCATCCGGACGGGCCGGCAGGAAATGCGTCGTACGTCGTCGCGCCGTCAGGCTTCGAAAAGAGCGGCGCCGATGTATGAACCCGGTTGCGCGCCCGGCGGGCACGCGAAGATCGCGCTGCCGACGTGCGTCGTGAACTGGTTCATGATGTCCATCTTCGCGAGCTTCTCGTTGATCGGAATGAAGCCCTTGCGCGGGTCGCGCTGGTGCGCGACGAACATCAGCCCCGCGTCGTACTCGGTCTGCTGACGCCACGGCGGCCAGCGCTCGATGTAGAAGTTCGTGCTGTCGTTGTACGAATACGCGCGGCGCAGGATCTGCGCGCCGTTGTTCAGCTGGGGCGATGCGAGACGCGCGTGCGCGTTGTCCGGGATGACCGGGTTGCCGTCCTTGTCGACCGCGTCGAGATCGAGCGCGTCGAACTCGTGCTGGCCGCCGAGCGGCGCGCCGCTGTACTTCTTGCGGCCGAACACCTGCTCCTGGAAGCCGAGCTCGGTGTTGTCCCAGTGCTCGAGCGTGATGCGGATGCGGCGCACGACCGTGTAGGTGCCGCCGTTCATCCATGCCGGGCCTTCGGCGCCGGCCCACACGAATTCGTCCATCGAGCCCGGATCCTTGCTCGACGGATTCATCGTGCCGTCCTTGAAGCCCATCAGGTTGCGTGGCGTCTCGCCCGGCTTGCCGGACGTGAAGCCGGCCTGCCCCCAGCGCATCTGCACGGTCTTGCCGCCGAGCCGCACGAGCTGGCGCACCGCGTGGAACGCGACCTGCGCATCGTTCGCGCACGCCTGGATGAACAGGTCGCCGCCGGTCTTCTCCGGGATCAGCTGGTCGCCGTTGAAGCGAGGCAGATCGACCAGCGCGGCGGGGCGCTGCTTCTCGAGTCCGTAGCGGTCCTTGCCCGCGAGCGTGAACATGCCCGGCCCGAAGCCGAACGTGATGGTCAGCCGCGACGGTCCGATGCCGAGCGCGTCGCCCGAATCGGCCGGCGCCACCTCGTCCGCACCGTTCGCCGGCAGCGGCTGCGCGGTTTCGCCACGCGCGAGGCGCGCGGCCGCGTCGGTCCACGTCTTCAGCAGTGCGATCACGTCTTCGCGCCGGGTCGTCGCGAGGTCGAGCGCCGCGAAATACGCATTGCGCTGCTGCGGCGTCGCGATGCCGCTCTGGTGTTTGCCGTAGAACGGCTCGATGTCGTCGTCGTGCGCGTGCGGGGACGGCGCGCCCGGGTCGGCTGCATCGGCCGCGCGCGCGGCCGGCATCGCGCCGGCGGCGAGGCCCGCGGCCACCGCCGCGCCGCCGGCCTTCAGGAAGCCGCGGCGCGCGGGGCGCGACGGCGGGTTCAGATCGTCTGCCATGATTCGTTCCGTTACTTCGCAAGCATCAGCGTGTTGACGTCGTCCTGCACGTAGTAGAAGCCGTCGCCTTCGGGCGTCATCGCGATCCCGAACAGGTCGCCGTTGCCCGGCGGCGATTGCGCCTTGTCGGTGTCGATCCAGCGCGCATACAGCTGCTTGCCGGCGACCGGGTCGATCTCGACGACCTGGCCGTTCAGCGCGTTGGTCGCGAGCAGGTGGCCGTTCGGCGCGGTCGCGAGCGCGAGCGGGCGGCGCAGGAAGCCGTCGGCCGTGATCTGGCGGCCGACGCCTGCGCTGGTGTCGCGCGTGAGCGGATCGTCGATCTCGACGATCCGGTTGCCGATCGCGTCCGACACGTACAGCTTCTTCTGGTCGCCCGACAGCGCGAGACCGGTCGGGCCGACCAGGAACACGCCCTTGTCGGCCTGCGCGCCGAGGCCGCTTGCGATCACCGTTTCCTGCTTGATCGCGGGCGGCTTGCCGGCCGGCACGTCGACCTCCAGGCGCAGTACGGTCGCCTGCTTGTAGACGGGCGGGTTGCCGTCCGCGCCGCCGACGCCGAAGCCGGCCATGCTGACGAACAGCGTCGCGCTGTCGCCGCGGTCGACCACGGCCATGTTGCCCCACGGGTCGTTGATGTTCGGGCTCGACCACGTCGATGCGACCTTGCCTTGCGGGTCGAGCACGATCAGGCAGCCGGCGCCCTTGGTGTTGGTCGTGCCGTCGTTGCTCGGCGTGCTGCCGACGATCACCCAGCCGGACTTCAGCATCGTCATCGCGGTCGACAGGCCGACGCCGCCGGGGCATGCCTTCAGGTCGCGGGGGATCGTCGCGAACACGCTCATCTGCTTCGTCGACGGGCGGTAGTCGACGATTGTGCTGCCGGTGCCCTGCAGGTTCGCCGAGTTGTTGAAGTTGTCGACGAGCACGTCGCCCGCCTGGACCGTGCCGGCCGATACCGGCGCGACCGCGATCGCATACGGGTTCTGGTCGCCGTTCTCGGGCACCGTGTTCACGAGCAGCGTGTGGCGATGCAGCGTTTCGAGGAAGCCTTGCGGCTCGGCGAGCGCGCCGGCGGCGGCCGTCAGCGCGGCAGCGGCCAGTGCGCCCGTCGCGAAGCGGCGAAGCAGGGCGGATTGATTCATCTGGGTTTCTCCTGGGAGCGCGCCGCCCGGGCGGCGCGCGAAAAACGGGTGACGTGGGCGGCGTTCAGAACGTGATGGTCGTACGCGCGCCGAGCACGAACGTGTTGCGCAGCGGCTGGGTCGCATCGCTCGGGTTCTGGCCGGCGCCGGCATTGAACGTGTACTGCGCATCGGCCTGGATCACCCACCACGGGTTCACCTGGTACTGGTAGGTCGCCTCGACGGTCGTTTCGCGGGTGCGCACGCCGTACGGGCCGGCCGCGGCCATCTGCGCGGTCTGGTCGAGATCGGTCACGTGGCTGCCGACCTGGATGTACGTGACGCCGAGGCCGACGCTGTCGTTGTCGCGGCCGTCGAACGGCCCTTTCAGCACGATGCCCGCGTTGGCCGAGAAGCTCACGAGGTTGCGGTCGCCCGGCGCGCCCATCACGCGTGCGAACACCCCGAGGCTTTTCGCGCCGGTCGGGTCCGGGCGCCAGATCATCTGGTCGGCCACCGCGTAGAAGCTGTAGTCGCCGTGATGCTGCTGCGCGATACCGTTCGATCCGGTGCTCGCGAGCGACAGCCCGTCGGTGCCGACGTTCTGATCGGCGAAGCGGCCGTTGTGATACCAGACGCCGATCTTGTAGGTGCCCGGCAGCCCGTTCGACTGGCCGGTGTCCATCTCGCCGTCGGCCGGCTGGTTCAGCGCGTACTGCAGCTCGCCGATGTAGAGCGTGCCGTTGTGCAGGTTGAAGTTCGTGCCGCTCAGGTTGCTCGGGTTGTTGCCGAGCGGATCGCCGTCGAACACGCCTGCGAGCGCGGTGAGCTTCGGCGTGATCTGGCCGCGCACGCGCACGCCCAGGCCCGCGAGCGGATACGCGGGGCCGCCGTTCGGCAGGTCGTACGACGGCAGCGCGGGCCAGCCGAACATCGTGTTGACGAACGTGTTCGCGTAGGTGCTGACCATGAATTCCTGGTCGAGGCTCTGCTGACCGATCTTCACGTCGACGCGCTTGTCGAGGAACGACTGCTGGTACCACAGTTCCCAGAGGCGCGTCGTGTCCTGCGCCTCGATGCCGCTCGCGGTATTGAGCGTGCCGAGGTTGCGCGCACTGAGGTTGGTGCCGTGGATCTGCAGCGCGCTGACGTTGAAGGTGCCGCCGGGCAGGCCGATCGCCTTCTGCGTGTCGACCGTCAGCGTGGCCGTCGTGAGCCCGTCGTACGTGCCGCCGCGGTTCAGGCCGCCGCGCAGGTTCGCGAGGTATTCGCTGGTTTCGGTGATCTGCAGCGTCGCGCCGTATTTGCCGAGCCACGGGCGGATGCCGCCCATGTCGCCGAGCAGGTTCTGCCGGGTCCAGATGCCGGTCCACATGTTGGTCGGCTGCGCCTGGATCGAGAGGTCGGCTTCGGGCGCTTCGGGCTGCGCATCGACCGGCGTGTCGGCATAGGCGCCGGCGCAGGCGAACGTTGCCCCGGCGACGAGAACCGCGCAGGCGGCCGGGCGCATCCGGGAGCGGAGGCGGTCTCCATGGAGCGACGCAAAGGTCATATCAAATCCCTGGTTCTAATTAGTTTGTAGTCCTGCTGGTCGGTCGCTGTCCCGACGCTCGGCACCTGTCGATCGTGGCACGAAAACGAACGCAACGTGGCGGATCGTAGGAGTGTCAAATGGGAAAGTCAATGTAAACGAGAATGATTCGCATCAAGATTACTGAATGTAATGGGGGGCCTTACGGATGGGACTCCGCACGTGTTTAGTAGTGAGCTAAACCGTAAATATCGGCGTAATGAAATTGAATGGTTCGATGCGGGCCGATGTAACGGCGAGGAGGGGGTGCGGCGTGCGCGAGCGGGATGCCGCGGTGGACGGAATCGACGTCGGTGCGGGCTTTTCGATGCGATGTCGCCGGGTGCAGGAACTCCGTGCTTACCCGGTGTCCAACCAGGGCTGAACGATTTTCGGGGTGAGCCGCACACGTCGATCATGCCGGTCATGGCTCGCCATGTTTTTGTTTTAAAAAGGTTTTTCGTTGTATTCGTGTGCTTTCCTGCCTGCTTTGCCGCTCCGAAAATTCATCCGGCATCCCTTCTTGAATTTGTCAAAACCCGTCCATATAATTAGCACTCGCTGCACGAGAGTGCTAACAATTCTCTGCCGGGCGATCCGCCGGGCAGATTCCCTAAGCGTTCTTCAATCTCAGTCAAGAGAGGAGTGAATATGAACCTTCGTCCTTTGCACGATCGCGTGATCGTCAAGCGCCTGGATCAGGAAACCAAGACCGCCTCGGGCATCGTGATCCCCGAAGCTGCTGCTGAAAAGCCGGATCAAGGCGAGATCCTCGCGGTCGGCCCGGGCAAGCGCGACGACAAGGGCGCGCCGATCGCGCTCGACGTGAAGGTCGGCGATCGCGTCCTGTTCGGCAAGTACGCTGGTCAGACCGTGAAGGTCGACGGCCAGGAACTGCTGGTCATGCGTGAAGAAGACATCATGGCCGTGGTCAACGCGAAGTAAGCGTCCACTGACGGTACATATTCCCAAGAATTCAAGGAGTTAGAAGATGGCAGCTAAAGACGTCGTATTCGGCGATTCCGCCCGTTCGAAGATGGTCGAAGGCGTGAACATTCTCGCCAACGCAGTCAAGGTCACGCTGGGTCCGAAGGGCCGCAACGTGGTGCTCGAGCGCAGCTTCGGCGGCCCGACGGTCACCAAGGACGGTGTGTCGGTCGCGAAGGAAATCGAGCTGAAGGACAAGCTCCAGAACATGGGCGCGCAAATGGTCAAGGAAGTGGCTTCCAAGACCAGCGACAACGCAGGCGACGGCACGACGACGGCAACCGTCCTCGCGCAATCGATCGTTCGCGAAGGCATGAAGTACGTCGCATCGGGCATGAACCCGATGGACCTGAAGCGCGGCATCGACAAGGCAGTCGCAGCGGCTGTCGAAGAGCTGAAGAAGATCAGCAAGCCGTGCACGACGAACAAGGAAATCGCACAGGTCGGCTCGATCTCGGCGAACAGCGACTCGTCGATCGGCGATCGCATCGCTGAAGCGATGGACAAGGTCGGCAAGGAAGGCGTGATCACCGTCGAAGACGGCAAGTCGCTCGCCGACGAACTCGACGTCGTCGAAGGCATGCAGTTCGACCGCGGCTACCTGTCGCCGTACTTCATCAACAACCCGGACAAGCAAGTCGCCGTCCTCGACAACCCGTTCGTGCTGCTGCACGACAAGAAGGTGTCGAACATCCGTGATCTGCTGCCGGTACTCGAGCAAGTCGCGAAGGCTGGCCGTCCGCTGCTGATCATCGCTGAAGACGTCGAAGGCGAAGCGCTCGCAACGCTGGTCGTCAACAACATCCGCGGCATCCTGAAGACCGTTGCGGTCAAGGCGCCGGGCTTCGGCGATCGTCGCAAGGCCATGCTGGAAGACATCGCGATCCTGACCGGCGGTCAAGTCATCGCGGAAGAAACCGGCCTGACGCTCGAGAAGGCAACGCTGGCAGAACTGGGCCAGGCGAAGCGCATCGAAGTGGGCAAGGAAAACACGACGATCATCGACGGCGCAGGCGAAGCAGCAAGCATCGAAGCGCGCGTGAAGCAGGTCCGTACGCAAATCGAAGAAGCGACGTCGGACTACGACCGTGAAAAGCTGCAAGAGCGCGTGGCCAAGCTGGCCGGCGGCGTGGCAGTGATCAAGGTCGGTGCTGCGACCGAAGTCGAAATGAAGGAAAAGAAGGCACGTGTCGAAGACGCACTGCACGCAACGCGCGCAGCTGTGGAAGAAGGCATCGTGGCAGGCGGCGGCGTTGCGCTGATCCGCGCTCGCACCGCGATCGCAGGCCTGACCGGCGCGAACGCTGACCAAAACGCCGGCATCAAGATCGTGCTGCGCGCAATGGAAGAGCCGCTGCGCCAGATCGTCACGAACGGTGGCGAAGAAGCCAGCGTCGTGGTGGCGGCAGTTGCTGCAGGCAAGGGCAACTACGGCTACAACGCAGCAACGGGCGAGTACGTCGACATGGTTGAAGCCGGCGTCGTCGACCCGACCAAGGTCACGCGCACCGCACTGCAGAACGCAGCTTCGGTTGCTGGCCTGCTGCTGACGACGGACGCAGCTGTCGCAGAACTGCCGAAGGAAGACGCACCGATGCCGGGCGGCATGCCGGGCGGCATGGGCGGCATGGGCATGGACATGTAATCGACTTCGGTCGATGGTGTCCGGAGCGCGCAGCGATGCGCGCGCCAGCCAAAAGAAAAGACCCGCAGCGATGCGGGTCTTTTTTTATTGGTCGCGCGCCATGCGCGGCGTGCGCGAAAGAAGAGGCGGGCGCGCCGCCCCGACGCGATGGTGCGCTGCGCTCGACGGCGCGGCGGCATGTGGCCGCCGTGCGTGCGTCAGTGCCGGTGCGACGTCCTTGGTGCCGGATCGGCCTTCACGGCCGGCGGCGTATCCGCATCGTCGTTGCTGCGGGCCCAGAAGAACCGGTCGGGCAGGTACGCACCCATGCCGGGCCGGAACGCGTCGCGCACGGCCTGATACAGATACTCCTGCGCTTCGCGCACCGCTTCGGGCGGTTCCTGGCCATTCGCGAGCAGCGCGGCGATCGCCGCGCCCAGCGTGTCGGTGATGCCCATCAACCGGTGCGGCGAGCGATCCCACATGTCTTCGCGCAACTGGCCTTCCTCGCCGTACAGCGTGTTGACGAGCCGGTGCGAGCCCGTCTCCGACGACAGGATGTACTCGCAACCCTGCGCGAGCAGGTGCGATACGGCCGCGTCGAGATTCGGCGCTTCGGCATCGCCGTCCGGCTGAGCGAGTGCGATCAGCGTCGCGTAATCGGCAACGAGCAGCGTCGTCTGCGGGGCGAGCAGGTCGGCGATCGATTCGCGCAGGTCGTCGGCGGCGAGCACGTGCTCGTCGTCGAGCGTGAAGTCCGGCGCGAGCACGAGCGGCACGCCGTCGTAGTCGGCGACCACTTCCGCGATCGCGCTCACGACTTCCGCACGCGTCGCCGCGCCGATCTTGAACGCGGCGACCGGCATGTCCTCGAGCAGCATGCGTGCCTGGGCGGCGACGACATCGGGATCGAGGCCGGTCACTTCGTCGCAGGCAGCCGAGTCGCGCACGGTATAGCCCGTCAGGACGGACACGCCGTGGCAGCCCATGCTCGCCAGGGTCATCAGATCGGCTTGGAGGCCGGAGCCGCCGGTGGGATCGGACAGGCCGAAGGTGAGGACGATCGGAGGGGCGTTGCTGGACATGGAAAAATGGGGCAAGAAAAAAACGGGGAAGCGACGGAGGTGCGGACGGCGAGGCGAAATGGGCCATTTCGGGCCCTGTGTTGCCCGGCAGGCCGCACTTTGCAGCCATTATGCGGCGGAATCCGGCCCGCACGACGGATTTTTTAGCGCAGCGCAACGTAGTTGCCGTACTCCAGTGCGATTGCTAGGCAGTCCGGCCCCGACACGGTACCATCATGGCTCCCGAATTTACCGACTTTCCCGACGCGGCTTAAGATGGAATACAAGAGCTGGATGTGCCTGATTTGTGGCTGGATTTATGACGAAGAAGCGGGGCTGCCCGAAGAGGGCATCGCCCCGGGCACGCGCTGGGAAGACGTCCCGATCAACTGGACGTGTCCCGAGTGCGGCGCTCGCAAGGAAGACTTCGAGATGGTCCAGATCTGACCGGATCCCGGCCCACGGATACACCGCTCCGGCCTCGCGGTTGCCCGGCGCTCGCGCGCCGCGGCCGGCGCGAGCGACTTGACGATGACAGGCGCGCGTGTCCATGACGGCCGACCCGGCGAACGTTCCCTATCCTGATGCACTGCCCAACCCACGCGGCGGGGCGGTGCGCGCGGCCGACGCGTCACTCGCGGCGGCCGCCGACGCATTTGCGCGTCGCGACGACGCGGTAGCGCCGCTTGCGGCTGCCGCGGCGGTGCTCGCGGAGGCTGGCTGGCTGCCGGCCGCCCGTTTCGCGGGTCAGTTGTCGGCCGCCGCGCCGCTGGTCGCCACCGAGTCGACGGCTGCCGCCTGGCGCGTCGCGCTCGACGATTTCCGCGCGGCCGTCGCGCGTCACAATCTGCGCGAGCTGGCCTGCTCGCCGGTTCTCTTCGAACATTTCCGTGCATTGCGTGTGCAAAGCGCGGCGGATCTGCACGCGAGCGCGCCGCTCGATGCGCTCGCGCTCGTCGGGCGCGCGGTGCCGCAGGCGACGCTGCGCGCGTTGCCCGACACCTTCGCGAGTCGCGCCCGCGCCCGCTACGAACAGGCGCTGCTCGCCGTGCTGCGCACGCCGCAGGGCACGCCGGACGCGGCACTCGACGAACTCGATGCGACCCTGGCCGCACTGGCTGACAGCGTGCCGTACGACTTCTGGCGGCTGGCCGCCGCGTGCCTGCGCGCGCTGCGCGCCAGCGGCGCCCCCGAACTGAGACGTTTTCTCGCGCGGACCAACCTGCTGCTCGGCGAGCACGCGCGGGGCCGGCGCCGTGCGCCGCCCGCGCTCGTGCGCGAGACGCTCGCGCTGCTGTGGCGCGATTTCGCGTTGTTCGGCGCGGCCGCCGAGGATGTCGCGCTCGTCGATGTGCTGCACGACTACGGGCTGACGGTGGACTGGCACGTCGCCGGCACGCCGGCATCCGAGGCGCTGTGGGAAGCCGGTGCCGCCCGCGCCGAGCATGACGCGATCGCGGCGGCGCCGACCCGCACGCTCGGTGTCGTGACCGTGAACGCACATGCCTATGAGGATTTCCTGCAGACGGCCGACGCGTCGATGGCCGATCTCACCGCCGCTCCGGCCGGGGCCGACGCGGGCGCCGCATGGCGCGCATCGGCCGCCGCCTATCGGGTCGGGACGGCCGCGTGCGCGCTCGGGCTCGGCCACGCGGCGTTGCTGGCCGATACGCTCGGGCTCGCGTGGCGCCGCGCTGCGCACGGCGCGCCGCTCGCCGACGGCGGGCTCGACGCGCACGCCCGCGCGTTCGACATGCTGCGCGCCGCGCTGCTGAAGATCGCGGCGGGCGTGGCGCCGCCGGACCTGACCGCGGCGTCCGGCGCGCTCGGCGCGGCGCTCGACCGGGCCTGACCCGCAACGGGGCGCATACATGGCGGCGGCCCTTGTCGCGCGGGCCGGCAACACGCTGCCGACAGCGCCCGCGCGCGTGTTAGAGTGCCGTGTGATCCGCGCGCGTCGTTGCCAGCGTCGCGCGGCGTTGCTTGTTGATCGCGGCCCGGTCAGGTCGCGGCGTCTTTGCTAAAATTCAAACCATGTCAAAGCCTTCCGATCGCATCAATCTCACCAACCAGTTCCTGATCGCCATGCCGAACATGGCGGATCCGACGTTTTCGGGAACGGTGGTCTATCTTTGCGATCACAGCGAGCGCGGTGCGCTCGGCCTCGTCATCAATCGCCCCACCGACATCGATCTCGAATCGCTGTTCAACCGTATCGACCTGAAGCTCGACATCGAGCCGCTGCTGCATATTCCCGTGTACTTCGGCGGCCCGGTCCAGACCGAGCGCGGCTTCGTGCTGCACGAGCCGGTCGAGGGCGCGAACTACAACTCGTCGATGTCGGTCGAGGGCGGGCTCGAGATGACGACGTCGAAGGACGTGCTCGAGGCGGTCGCGACGGGCACCGGCCCGAAACGTTTCCTGCTGACGCTCGGCCATGCGGGCTGGGGGGCAGGGCAACTCGAGGAAGAGATTTCCCGCAACGGCTGGCTGACCGTGGCCGCCGATCCCCGCATCGTGTTCGACACGCCGGCCGAGGAGCGCTTCGAAGCCGCGCTCGGCCTGCTCGGCGTCAGCTCGTCGATGCTGTCCGGCGAAGCAGGGCACGCATGAGTGGCGCGAGCGCGCGCGATGCGACGCTCATGGCGTTCGACTACGGCGAGAAACGGATCGGCGTCGCGATCGGCAATGCGCTGACGCGCTCGGCCCGGGCGCTCGTCGTGATTCCCAACCTGAATCGTGAGCACCGCTTCAACGCGGTCGGCGAACTGCTGGCCGAATGGCGGCCGGACGCGCTCGTCGTCGGGCTGCCGATGCATCCGGACGGCACGCCGCACGAGATGACACAGCAGGCCAGGCGCTTCGGCAACCAGCTGAACGGCCGCTTCGGGCTGCCCGTCACGTGGGTCGACGAGCGCTATTCGTCGGTCGAGGCCGAGGCCGGGCTGCGCGAGCGCAACGTGCGCGGCCGCGCGCGGGCCGAGATCCTCGATGCGGAAGCCGCGCGCGTCATCCTTCAACAGTATCTCGACCAATTGTCCGACCATGAGCACCATTGATGCCGACGCGCTCTATCGCGTCCTGCTCGACCAGATCCGCGGCGCATACGGCACGGCCTTCGCCGAACCGGGCGGCCCGCGCCTCGCCGGCATTCACAGCGGCGGCGCATGGCTCGCCGAGCGCCTCGCGCGCGATCTCGGCGCGCCGGCGTTCGGCGTCGTGAACGTCGCGCTGCATCGCGACGACTACGCGAAAAAGGGGCTGCACAGCCAGGCGAGTCCGACGGCGCTGCCGTTCGAGGTCGATGGTGCGCGCATCGTGCTGGTCGACGACGTGCTGTACACCGGCCGCACCGTGCGCGCCGCGCTCAACGAACTCTTCGACTACGGCCGTCCGGCCGCGGTCGAGCTCGCGGTGCTCGCCGATCGCGGCGGCCGCGAGCTGCCGGTCGCCGCGCGCTTTGCGGGCGGCACGCTCGACGTGCCGGCCGATGCGACGCTCGTGCTCGCGCGCGACGAAGCCGCGCAGCTCACGCTGCGCATCGAGGCGCACGGCGCCTGAACGAACCGCGAAACCGTATCCCGGGCCGCCGGCTCATGCCGCGGCCCGTTTGCATAGTTGGAATCACGCACACCATGACCACCGACACCACTGGCCGCACCGGCAATCCCGCGACGGCCGCGAGCCCCGAGCGGTTCCGCTACGGTTTCCTGAAGGGCAACCCGCAGCTCACGAAAAACGGTGAGCTGAAACACCTGCTGTCGATCGAGGGGCTGCCGCGCTCGATCGTCAACCATATTCTCGATACGGCCGAGCAGTTCGTCAGCGTGACGGACCGCGAGGTGAAGAAGGTGCCGCTGTTGCGCGGCAAGTCGGTGTTCAACCTGTTCTTCGAGAACTCGACGCGTACGCGCACGACCTTCGAGATCGCCGCGACGCGCCTGTCGGCCGACGTGCTGAACCTGAACATCAATGCGTCGTCGACGAGCAAGGGCGAGTCGCTGCTCGACACGATCAACAACCTGTCGGCGATGCATGCCGACCTGTTCGTCGTGCGTCACGCGTCGAGCGGCGCACCATACCTGATCGCCGAGCACTGCGCGCCGCACGTGCACGTGATCAACGCCGGCGACGGCCGTCATGCGCACCCGACCCAGGGCCTGCTCGACATGTACACGATCCGTCACTACAAGCGCGACTTCACGAAGCTGCGCGTGGCGATCGTCGGCGACATCCTGCATTCGCGCGTCGCGCGCTCGGACATCCATGCGCTTACCACGCTCGGCGTGCCGGAAGTGCGCGCGATCGGCCCGCGCACGCTGCTGCCGGGCGGTCTCGAGCAGATGGGCGTGAAGGTGTTCCACAACCTCGACGAAGGGCTGAAGGGCGTCGACGTGATCATCATGCTGCGCCTGCAGAACGAGCGGATGAGCGGCGCGCTGCTGCCGTCCGCACAGGAGTATTTCAAGACCTGGGGCCTGACGCCCGAGCGTCTCGCGCTCGCCGCGCCCGACGCGATCGTGATGCACCCCGGCCCGATGAACCGCGGCGTCGAGATCGACTCGCAGGTCGCCGACGGCCCGCAATCGGTGATCCTCAACCAGGTCACGTTCGGCATCGCCGTGCGGATGGCGGTGATGGGCATCGTCGCCGGCAACAGCGACTGAGCCCGCTTTCGCGCATCCTTGTTCAGGCATTCAACGCAATCAACGCATTCACAGACAGCGCATGAAGATTCATATCCAAGGCGGCACGCTGATCGATCCGGTCGCAGGCACCGAACGGCAGGCCGACGTATTCGTCGCGGACGGCAAGATCGCCGCGCTCGGCACCGCGCCGGCCGGTTTCAACGCGGACAAGACGATCGACGCGGCGGGGCTGATCGTCGCCCCCGGCCTCGTCGACCTGTGCGCGCGGTTGCGCGAGCCGGGTTACGAGCACAAGGCGACGCTCGCGTCCGAGATGGCCGCGGCCGTCGCGGGCGGCGTCACGACCCTCGTGTGCCCGCCGGACACCGACCCCGTGCTCGACGAGCCGGGCCTCGTCGAAATGCTCAAGTTCCGCGCGCGCAACCTGCACCAGGCGAACGTGCATCCGCTCGGCGCGCTCACTGTCGGCCTCAAGGGCGAAGTGATCACCGAGATGGTCGCGCTGACCGAATCGGGCTGCGTCGGCTTCACGCATGCGAACGTGCCGGTGCGCGACACGCAGGTGCTGCTGCGCGCGCTGCAGTACGCGAGCACCTACGGCTACACGACGTGGCTGCGTCCGCTCGACGCGTTCATCGGCCGCGGCGGCGTTGCCGCGAGCGGCGCGCTCGCGTCGCGGCTCGGGCTGTCCGGTGTGCCGGTCGCCGCCGAGACGATCGCGCTGCACACCATCTTCGAACTGATGCGCGTGACGGGCGCGCGCGTGCACCTTGCACGCCTGTCGTCGGCGGCCGGTCTCGCGCTCGTGCGCGAGGCAAAGGCCGAAGGGCTGCCGGTGACGTGCGACGTCGGCGTGAATCACGTGCACCTGATCGACGTCGATATCGGCTACTTTGATTCGCAGTTCCGGCTCGACCCGCCGCTGCGCAGCGAGCGCGATCGCGAAGCGATCCGCGTGGCGCTCGCCGACGGCACGATCGATGCGATCTGCTCCGATCACACGCCGGTCGACGACGACGAGAAGCTGCTGCCGTTCGCCGAAGCGACGCCCGGTGCAACGGGCCTCGAACTGCTGCTGTCGCTTACCGTGAAGTGGGCCGACGAAACCGGCACGCCGCTCGCGCAGGCACTGCGCCGCATCACGGCCGCACCGGCCGACGTGCTGCAACTGCCGGCCGGCCGTCTGGCCGAAGGCAGCGCGGCCGACCTGTGCGTGTTCGATCCGCGCGCGCACTGGCGCGTGGAGCCGCGCGCGCTGAAGAGCCAGGGCCACAACTCGCCGTTCCTCGGCTACGAACTGCCCGGCTGCGTGCGTGCGACGCTCGTGGCAGGGCAGGTCGCGTTCGAGCGCCACTGAACCACGCCGGATCTTCGCCATGACCGCTCTTCGCAAGTTGCGTCTCGTTGTTCACCTGCTGCGCGGCATGGCGACCGTCGCGCTGTGCTTTTCGCGCGTGACGCCCGCACGGCGCGCCGAAATGACTCGTCGCTGGTCGATCAGGATGTTGCGGATCTGCGGGATGCGCATCGTCGTCCACAACGACGGCGCGCGGCTTGATGCGAGCGCGCTCGTGGTCGGCAATCACGTGTCGTGGCTCGACATCTACGCAATCAATGCGTGGCGGCCGACGCCGTTCGTGTCGAAGGCGGAGGTGCGTCAGTGGCCGGTCGTCGGCTGGCTCGCCGAGAAGCTCGATACCGTGTTCCTGCAGCGTGAAAAGCGCACCGAAGCGATGCGGATCATGCACGAGATGGCCGCGCGCCTGCGCAACGGCGGCTTGATGTGCGTGTTCCCGGAAGGCACGACGTCGGACGGGCAGGCGCTGCTGCCGTTCCATGCGAACCTGTTTCAGTCGGCGGTGTCGGCCGGCTGCGCGGTGCAGCCGATCTGCCTGATGTACGAGGACGCGCAGCAGCGGCAGTCGGTCGCGCCGGCTTATACGGGCGACCTGTCGCTCGGGAAGTCGCTCGACATGGTGTTGCGCGGCGGCCCGCTGGTCGTGCATCTGTACGTGTGCGATCCGATCCCGCCGGGCGGCGATCGCCGCACCACATCCGCCGCCGCGCGCGACGCGATCGCGGCCGCGCTCGAGACGTTGCAGGCGAAGGTCGGCAAGCCGTCGCCCGAGTCGCTCGCGGAGCTGGAGGCGCACGCCTATCCGGTGACTGAAGTCGGCGCCGGTGCGCCGCACGACGCGACGCCCGACGAGCCGGTGCCGGGGCGCGAGATCTGAAGCATCGTTGTACCCGCGCGAGCTGCGCGGGTTACTCGCCGCCGGGCGAGCGGCACGCTTCGCACTGTACCTGCGTGACCGTACGCTGTGCCGGATCGGCCGTCAGTCGCACGGCCGACAACTGATTCCCCCATACGCATCCCGAATCCAGCGCGACGATGTTGTCGCGCAGCATCAGGCCGAGTGCGGCCCAGTGGCCGAACACGACCGTCACGTCCTGCGTGCGGCGACCCGGCACGTCGAACCACGGCAGGTAGCCGGGCGGCGCGCTGTCGGGGCCGCCATTCGCCTTGAACTCCATCGCACCGTCCGGCGTGCAGAACCGCAAGCGCGTGAACGCGTTGAACGCGACGCGCATCCGGTCGCGCTTCTTCAGATCCGGGCGCCATTGGTTTGGCTCGTTGCCGTACAGGTTTTGTAACGTTTCGCGCCAGTCAGGGGCGCGCAGCGCGCGTTGCAGTTCGTCCGCGAGTTCGAGCGCGAGCGTGGTGTCCCATTGCGGCAGCACGCCTGCATGGACCATCAGCATGTCGTTTTCGAAGTGCGCGAACGGACGGTGGCGAACCCAGTCGAGCAGCGCGTCGGCGTCGGGGGCGTCGAGGATTTCGCCGATGGTGTCGCCCGGGCGTTCGGTGCGAATGCCTGCGGACACCGCGAGCAGATGGAGGTCGTGATTGCCGAGCACGACGGTCGCGCGCGGACCCAGTTCGACGAGCGCGCGCAGTGCGGCGAGCGAGTCCGGTCCACGGTTGACGACGTCGCCCGCGATCCAGAAAGGCGTATCGATCGGAGCTGAAAGCTCTTCGAACAGCGACTGGAAAGCAGAATGACAGCCTTGAATGTCGCCAATGGCGATGGGGGTGCGGGTCATGAGCGGAAAGTTGTTACAAAACCTATTGCCGAGTGAAAAGCGGACATGGTGGCAGGGCAGCCGCATGCGTCGTCGTCTGATAGTTTAACCTATTGATTTGGCAAGAAGTTTTGGTGGCTCTGCGGGTTCGGAGCACTGTTTCAAGTTGTTAGCGGCATGGCTTTTGCGCAATGCCGCTTCCTATAATCGACTCTTCCCAGACAAAATTAGCATTTCATGACTTTGGCAATCTCGGTGAACAGTTAGAATTCCCGCCTTAAGTGACGCGCGAGCAGGCGTCGTCGCTTTCCGAATCTGTGGCGGCACGTGCTCGAGGCCTGCCGTGTATGACTTAAGGGAGCCTCATGATCCTGGTGACGGGCGGCGCGGGTTTTATCGGTGCCAACTTCGTACTCGACTGGCTGCGTCAATCCGACGAAGCCGTGCTCAATGTCGACAAGTTGACCTATGCGGGCAACCTCCGCACGCTGCAGTCGCTCGACGGGAGTCCGAAACACGTGTTCGCGCGTGTCGACATTTGCGACGGCGCCGCGCTGCGCGCGCTGTTCGACGAACACAAGCCGCGCGCCGTCGTGCATTTCGCCGCCGAGAGTCATGTCGATCGCTCGATCCACGGCCCGGCCGATTTCGTGCAGACCAACGTCGTCGGCACGTTCGCGCTGCTCGAAGCTGCTCGCGCGTACTGGAACGATCTCGATGCCGCGGGCAAGGGCGCGTTCCGCTTCCTGCATGTTTCCACCGACGAAGTGTTCGGTTCGCTGTCGTCGACCGATCCGCAGTTCTCCGAAACGACGCCGTACGCGCCCAACAGCCCGTACTCGGCGACGAAGGCCGGTTCCGATCATCTCGTACGTGCCTACCATCACACATACGGGCTGCCGACGCTGACCACGAA
>NZ_QTPY01000028.1:0-76798 GCF_003857765.1 Burkholderia sp. Bp9016 | reverse complement strand
ACATCACGCAGCAGAACGCGGCGCTGGTCGAGCAGAGTGCGGCGGCGTCGGAGAGCCTGAAGCAGCAGGCGACGCGGTTGGTGGATGCGGTGAACGTGTTTCGTTGATCGGAGCAGGAAGATGACGCGGGCACGGCGGAGAGGGACACCGGCCCGCGTCGTGACCGCCCGGTTCCGGCCGGGCGGTCAGGGCCTGCCACGGATGCGACAGGCCCCGAACCGTCAGACGGCCAGGCAGAGGTACTTGATCACGACGTAGTCGTCGATGCCGTAGTGCGAGCCTTCGCGGCCGAGGCCCGATTGCTTGACGCCACCGAACGGCGCGACTTCGTTCGAGATCAGGCCGGTGTTCACGCCGACCATCCCGTATTCGAGCGCTTCGGCAACCTTCCACACGCGACCGATGTCGCGGCTGTAGAAATACGCAGCCAGACCGAACTCGGTGTCGTTCGCGAGGCGGATCACTTCGTCGTCGCTGCCGAACTTGAACAGCGGCGCGAGCGGCCCGAACGTCTCTTCCTTCGCGACCTTCATCGCCGGCGTCACGCCCGTCAGCACGGTCGGCTCGAAGAAGCCGTGGCCGAGCGCGTGGCGCTTGCCGCCCGTCACGACGGTCGCGCCCTTCGCGAGCGCGTCCTCGATATGCGCTTCCACCTTCAGCACGGCCGCTTCGTTGATCAGCGGGCCTTGCGTGACGCCCGGCTCCGTGCCGCGGCCAACCTTCAGCTGGCCGACCGCCGCCGCGAGCTTCTGCGCGAACTGGTCGTACACGGCTTCGTGCACGTAGAAGCGGTTCGTGCACACGCACGTCTGCCCGCTGTTGCGGTACTTCGACGCGATCGCGCCCTGCACGGCCGCATCGAGATCGGCGTCGTCGAACACGATGAACGGCGCGTTGCCGCCGAGTTCCAGCGACACCTTCTTGACCGTCGCCGCGCATTGCGACATCAGCAGGCGGCCGATCGGCGTCGAGCCGGTGAACGACAGCTTGCGCACGATCGGGTTCGACGTCAGTTCGCCGCCGATCGCCTTCGGGTCGCCCGTGACGACGCTGAACACGCCGGCCGGCACGCCCGCGCGCTCGGCCAGCACGGCCATCGCGAGCGCGGAGAACGGCGTCGCTTCCGCCGGCTTCACGACGATCGGGCAGCCTGCCGCGAGCGCCGGGCCGACCTTGCGGGTGATCATCGCCGCCGGGAAGTTCCACGGCGTGATCGCCGCGCACACGCCGATCGCTTCCTTCGTGACGACGATGCGCTTGTCGCTCGCCGGCGTCGGGATCGTGTCGCCGTACACGCGCTTGCCTTCTTCCGCGAACCACTCGAGGAACGAGGCCGCGTAGCCGATCTCGCCCTTTGCTTCGGCCAGCGACTTGCCTTGCTCGGTTGTCAGGATCAGCGCGAGGTCGTCGGCGTTCTCCATCATCAGGTCGTGCCACTTGCGCAGGATGACCGCGCGCTCCTTCGCGGTCTTCTTGCGCCACGCAGGCCATGCGGCGTTCGCGGCTTCGATCGCGTGACGCGTCTCGGCTGCGCCCATTGCCGGCACCGTGCCGAGCAGGCCGCCGGTGGCCGGGTTGCGGACTTCGAACGACTCGCCGTTCGCCGCGCCTTGCCATTCGCCGTTGACGTATGCCTGCTGGCGGAACAGCGTCGGATCTTTCAGTGCCAGGGTTTCCTGAACAGTGCTCATATGAATCGCCTGCTATGAAGATGTGAAACGGCCGCTGCCGTCGTCACGACGGCAGCGGCGCTTTCAGTTGACGGGACCTCAGGCCGGGACGCCGACCGTTTCCTTCAGCACTTCCTCGAGGATCACGAGCGCTTCGTCGAACACGGCCTCGGGAATCGTCAGCGGGAACAGGAAGCGCACGACGTTCGAGTACACGCCGCACACGAGCAGCAGCAGCCCGCGCTCGAGCGCACGCGCCTGCACGCGCTTCGTGAAGTCGGCGTCCGGCTCGCCCGTGCCCGGCTTCATGAATTCGACGGCGATCATCGCGCCCGGACCGCGGACGTCGGCGATCTGCGGCACGTCGGCCTGCAGCGCGTTCAGCTTCGCCTTCAGCACGTCGCCCAGTTGCGTCGCGCGTTCGCACAGCTTCTCTTCGTCGATGATCTCGAGCACCGCGTGCGCCGATGCGACGGCCAGCGGGTTGCCCGCGTACGTGCCGCCGAGGCCGCCGGGCGCTGCCGCATCCATCACGTCCGCACGGCCGACGACGCCCGACAGCGGCATGCCGCCCGCGAGGCTCTTCGCCATCGTGATCAGGTCGGCCAGCACGTCGTAGTGCTGCATCGCGAACAGCCTGCCGGTACGCGCGAAGCCCGTCTGCACTTCGTCGGCGATCAGCAGGATGCCGTGCTCGTTACAGATCTTGCGCAGCGCGCGCACGAATTCCGCCGGCGCCGGGTTGAAGCCGCCTTCGCCCTGGACCGGCTCGAAGATGATCGCGGCGACGCGCTTCGGATCGATGTCGGCCTTGAACAGCATCTCGATCGCCTTGATCGAGTCGGCCGTCGTCACGCCGTGCACGGCGTTCGGGTACGGCGCGTGGAACACGTCGCCCGGGAACGGGCCGAAGTTCAGCTTGTACGGGGCGACCTTGCCGGTCAGCGCCATGCCCATCATCGTGCGGCCGTGGAAGCCGCCCGAGAACGCGATGACGCCCGGACGGCCGGTTGCCGCGCGCGCGATCTTGATCGCGTTTTCGACGGCTTCGGCGCCGGTCGTGAAGAGCGCCGTCTTCTTCGGGAAGTCGCCCGGCGCACGTTCGTTGATCTTTTCCGCCAGCTCGACGTACGACGCGTACGGGACGATCTGGTAAGCGGTGTGCGTGAAGCTGTTCAGCTGGTCCGCGATCGCCTTGACGATCTTCGGATGGCGGTGGCCCGTGTTCAGCACCGCGATGCCGGCGGCGAAATCGATGAAGCGGCGGCCTTCGACATCCCACAGCTCCGCGTTCTCGGCGCGGGCTGCGTAGAAATCGCACATCACGCCGACGCCGCGCGGGGTGGCGGCGTTCTTGCGGGCCTGCAGGTCGGCATTCTTCACGGTCATCTCCTTGATGTTCTGTCCGGTGGGATAAAAATCGGCCGCGTTGGCAGCCCATGGAGGCGACTATAATCACATTTGGCTCTGACAATCAGAGCCATTTCAATAAATATTCAGGAGCCAATCATGCGCGCAAGCGTGTTGTCGGACTGGCTGGCGCAGCGTCTCGTGCGCGGCGGCGAACAGCCGATCTACCGGCAGTTGCACCGGCTGCTGCAGCAGGCGATCCTGTCGCGCGAACTGCCGGCCGGCACACGCGTGCCGTCGTCGCGGCTGCTCGCGGCCGAGCTCGGGATCGCCCGCAACACGGTCACACAGGTTTACGAACAGCTTTCGCTCGAAGGCTATGTGAACTCGGCGACCGGCCGCGGCACGTTCGTCGCCGACAGCGCGCCAGACGAGATCGTCGGTGCGGCGCCCGATCCGGCCGCCGGCCCGGCGGTGGTGCTGCCGTCGGCACGGCGCCTGTCCGCGCGCGGCACGCGGCTCGTCGACGGCGCGGGTGTGTCGAAGCGCCAGGGCGGCGCGTTCATGCCGGGCGTGCCCGATGTGTCACGATTTCCGGCGCGCGTGTGGACGCGGCTGCACAACAAGTACTGGCGGCGCCTGCGTCCGGACCTGCTGACCTACGCGCCGGGCGGCGGGCTCGCGCTGCTGCGCGAGGCGCTGGCCGATTACCTGCGCACGTCGCGTTCGGTGCGCTGCACGCCCGAGCAGATCGTGATCACCACCGGCATCCACCAGTCGATCGACCTCGCGGTGCGGCTGCTGACCGATCCGGGCGACGCGATCTGGACCGAGGATCCGTGCTACTGGGGCGTGCGCAGCGTGCTGAACGTGTCGGGGCTCACCACGCGGCCGATTCCGGTCGACGAGGAAGGGATCGCGCCGTCCGCGGCCGATCTCGCCGAGCCGCCGAAGCTGATGCTCGTCACGCCGTCGCACCAGTATCCGCTCGGGATGGTGATGAGCCTCGCGCGGCGCAGGATGCTGCTCGAATACGCGCGCCAGCACGGCTGCTGGATCATCGAGGACGATTACGACAGCGAGTTCCGCTATGGCAGCCGGCCGCTCGCGTCGCTGCAGGGGCTCGACACGGCCGGGCAGGTGATCTACGTCGGCAGTTTCGGCAAGACGCTGTTTCCGGGGCTGCGGGTCGGCTATCTCGTCGCGCCGGAGCCGCTCGCGGAGAGCTTCGCGACCGCGAGCGCCGAGTTGTACCGAGAGGGGCAGTTGCTGCAGCAGGCCGTGCTGGCCGAGTTCATCGCGGAAGGGCACTTCGTGTCCCATATCCGCAAGATGCGCACGCTGTACGGGCAGCGACGCGAGGTGCTGCTCGATGCGGTCGCGCGCCGCTACGGCAACACGCTGCACGCGCTCGGCAGCGATGCGGGGCTGCATCTCGTCACGCGGTTGCCGGACGGCGTTGACGATCGCGCGGTCGCGCAGGCCGCGCTCGAGCGCAACATCGTCGTGCGGCCGCTGTCCGGCTATTACGCGGAGCGCGAGCGTGCGGCGTCGGGTCTGCTGCTCGGTTATGCGTGCGTGCCGGAGGACGAGATCGCGACCGCGTTCGCGACGCTGGCCGAAGCGATCGACGAGCGGGCGTTCGGCAAGGTTGCCGCTGAGGTTTGAGCGCAGCGGCACGACGGCCGGTATCGCGATGCGGCGCGCGCTGCCGACGCGCGAATGGCCAACCGTTGCCGCCGTGCGGAATCGGCCGTTCGGGTATTCAAAGCCGGATCAACGCCGCGCCCGCGACCACCAGCGCACACGCCGCGAGCCGCTGCGCGCCGGGCCGCTCGCGCATCACGAACCAGCCGATCGCGACCGCGAAGATCGAGCTCGTTTCGCGCAGCGCCGACACGGTCGCGACCGGCAGATGCCGATACGCGAGGATCACGATCCCGTAGGCGGCGAGCGAGATCGTGCCGGCAATCGCGCCCTGCGTGAGCGCGGTGCGCGAGCCGAGCACCGCGCGCGGGCCGCCGCGCACCGCGCAGACGAGCACGAGCTGCGGCACGCTCCACAGCAAATACACCCACGCGATGTAGCCGAGCGCGCTGCCCGATACGCGCGAGCCGATCCCGTCGCAAATCGAATACGACGCGATGAACACGCCGGTGAGCAGCGCATACGGCACGCCTTCCCCTGAGAACCGGAAGCCGCGCCGCAGCGCCAGCGACATGATCCCGAACGACACGAGCGCGATGCCGGCGAAGCCGAACGGCGTCGGCCGTTCGTGCAGCACCGCGAACGCGAGCACCGACACGAGCAGCGGCGACATCCCGCGCGCGATCGGGTAGATCTGGCCGAATTCGCCGCTGCGGTAGGCGCGCACGAGCGTGAAGCAGTACGCGACCTCGAGCGCCGCGGACGCCGCGACATACGGCCACGCGGCGCGCGCCGGCGCGGGCAGCAGCACGACGCCGGCGATGCCGAACGCGAGATACGGCAGCGACATCGTGCCGAGCTGGACGAGCCGGTCCTCGCTGACATGCAGGAACGCGTTCCAGATCGCGTGCAGCAGGGCGGAGCACAGCACGAGGCCGATGAACAAGTGATCCATGAAAGAGGGCGCGGACGCGCAACGTAGCGGGGCGAACGGTCGATTATGTGGGTATCGGGCACATTCGCGCGGAATTGCCGATAATGGAACGTTGTTATTCACCGGATGCCGACGATGACCGAAGCCACCCTCACTCCGCCCGCCGTTCCGCGCCTCACAAGCCTGTCGCACGGGGGCGGCTGCGGCTGCAAGATCGCGCCGGGCGTGCTGTCCGAACTGCTGAAGCGGGCGACTCCGCCGGCGCTGTTCCCCGATCTGCTGGTCGGCACGGAGACGTCCGACGACGCGGCCGTCTACCGGCTGAACGACGAGCAGGCCATCGTCGCGACGACCGACTTCTTCATGCCGATCGTCGACGATCCGTTCGATTTCGGCCGCATCGCGGCGACCAACGCACTGTCGGACGTCTACGCGATGGGCGGCAAGCCGATTCTCGCGCTCGCGCTGGTCGGCATGCCGATCAACGTGCTGCCGCATGAGACGATCGCCGCCGTGCTGCGCGGCGGCGAATCGGTGTGCGCGGAGGCCGGCATTCCGGTCGCGGGCGGCCACTCGATCGATTCGGTCGAACCGATCTACGGGCTTGCGGCGATCGGCGTCGTGCATCCGTCGCGCGTGAAGCGCAACGCGGCCGCGCGTGCGGGCGACGTGCTCGTGCTCGGCAAGCCGCTCGGCGTCGGCGTGCTGTCGGCCGCGCTGAAGAAGAACCAGCTCGACGCTGCCGGCTATGCGCAGATGGTCGCGACGACCACCAAGCTGAACCGTCCCGGCGCGGAGCTCGCCGCGCTGCCGGGCGTGCATGCGCTGACCGACGTCACGGGCTTCGGGCTGCTCGGCCACACGCTCGAGCTCGCACGTGGCGCGAACCTCACCGCGCGCGTGCACTACGCGTCGCTGCCGTGGCTGGCGGGCGTCGAGGCCTTCGTCGCCGACGGCGTGTTGACCGGCGCGTCGGGCCGTAACTGGGCGGCGTACGGCAGCGACGTGCGGCTTGCCGACGGGCTGCCGCCGGTCGCGCAGGCACTGCTGACCGATCCGCAGACGTCCGGCGGCCTGCTGGTCGCGTGCGCGCCGGAAGCGGTCGACGACGTGCTCGCCTGCTTCCGCGCCGACGGTTTCGATCGCGCGGCCGTGATCGGCGAGATGGTGGACGGGCCGTCGCGCGTCGACGTCGCCTGACGCGTCTTTAGTCAGGGCGGTTCGCCGACGGCCGGTAGAATCGATGCCTTCTCTCGACGGCATCGACGAACCGATGAGCGATTTCCTGTTCGGGCTGATGATCGCGCTGTCGGTCGGGCCCGTCGCGCTGATGATCGCGCATTACGGCATGCGCGCCGGCACCGCGAGCGGCGTGCGCGCGGCGGTGGGCGTTGCGTCGGCGGACGGCTGCTATGCCGTTCTCGCATTCACGATCGGCGCGATGCTCGCGGGCACGCTCGCGTCGCACCTGTCGCTGTTTCGCTTCGTCGGCGCATGCGTGCTGCTCGCAATGGGCGCACGCATGATGTGGCAGGCGCTGAGGGATCGGCGCCGCACGCTGGACGGCGCTGCGCCGCCGCCGGGCACGCGCCCGTTCACGTCGATGTTCTTCGTCACGCTCGCGAATCCGCTGACCATCCTGCTGTTCTACGGCTACGCCACCGCTGCCGCCGGTGCGCATCGGCACTGGCTCGCCGGTGCCGCATGCGTGTTTGCCGGCAGCCTCGTCGGGCAACTCGTGTTCGCCTCCGGCGGCAGCATGACCGGGCGTATCGTAAAGTCGCCGCGATGGCTTGCGGCGAGCCATGTGGTTGCTGCGCTCGTCGTGCTCGGGTATGGCGTGGCGGGAATCGTGCGCATATAGCGGTTTGCGGCAGTGAACTTCGGGGAGTGACGTCTCATCGATGTGCATGCCAACCGGATAGCATTCCTGATTTTTTGTCGCACTGACCGATATGCGACACAATCCATGCACATCACGTCGGCAATTGCCACGGGCCGTTTCGTAGTCGGGTTCCGCGTCGCGCAAGCGCGTTCTATACTCCCTCGCGCAGTCTCCGAGAGCCGTTCTCACCCAACATCATTGAAACAAGGAACGCCGATGCTGACTCGCTCCATTCTTTCCGCCGCTGCATTCTCGCTTGCGGCCTGTGCGACCGCGCCGTCGATCGCGCAGGACAACCAGGGCAACCAAGGCAACGATGCGGGCAACGCCGCATTCGCAGAGAGCGGTGCACAGGGCCGCCCGGTCAAGGTGATGATCATCACGATGTTCGGTCCGGAGGGCCAGGCATGGCTCGACCGGATCGGGCCGTGGCGCGACATCGCCGTACCCGGACTGTCGCCCGACTACCCGGCCGTTCACTGCAACAAGCAGGACGTGTGCGTCGTGACGACCGGCATGGGCTACGCGAACGCCACCGCGTCGATCATGGCGCTCACGTTCTCGCAGCGCTTCGATCTGCGTCACACGTACTTCCTGGTTTCCGGCATCGCGGGCGTCGACCCCGCGCAAGGCACGGTCGGTTCGGCCGCGTGGTCGAAATACCTGGTCGATTTCAGCTTGCAGTGGGAACTCGATGCACGCGAGATTCCGGCCGGCTGGAACACGGGCTATCTCGGCATCAATACGAAGAGTCCGAGCGACAAGCCGCCGCTCGATTACCGCACCGAAGTGTTCCAGCTCAACCCGAAGCTGACCGATGCCGCGTATGCGCTGTCGCGCAACGTCGTGCTCGCCGACAGCGCGCAGGCACAGGCGGCACGCGCGAAGTTCACGTATGCACCGGCGAACCGGCCGCCGACGGTGATCCAGTGCGACACGTCGTCGGGCAACACGTGGTTCTCGGGCACGCTGATCGGCGAGCGTGCGCGTCAGTGGACCAAGATCCTGACCGACGGCAAGGGCACCTACTGCATGACCGCGCAGGAAGACAACGCGACGTTCGAAGCGCTCAAGCGCGCGGCAAGCGTGAAGCGCGTCGACCTGTCGCGCGTGGCGGTGTTGCGCACGGGTTCCGATTTCGACCGGCCGTATGCGGGGCAGACGAGTGCCGACAACCTGCTGAACTACGCGGACCAGGGCGGCTTCGCCCCGGCAACCGAAAACCTGTACCGCGCGGGCAACCCGCTGGTGCAGGACATCGTCACGCACTGGAGCGAGTGGCGCGACGGGGTGCCGCGCCGTTGATGGCCGGACGATCCCGTCGACGGGGCAACGCACCGGTCAGTGCGATCGCGGTGCGGAACGGAACGGCGTCCAGACGGGCGTGGTGTCGTCCCAATGATCGAGCGGCGAAGGAAGTTGATCGTTCATCACAGACTCCTGCAACTAACTGACTAATCGAGTAGGCGGTATCGCGACGCCGCGCACCGGATCATCCGCTGCGCGGCGTTGCATGTTTACCGGCGTTTAGCGGCCCCCGCCGGCGAGCTGGTTGCCTTCCGGCACCGGGCGATACGGGCCTTGCGCGACTTCGAGGCCTTGCGGATACGAATTCGCCTTGCGCAGCCAGGCGAGCGTGCCGTCGCGGCGGGCCTGCGCGACTTCCGCGCTGACTTCGGCGCGGGTGCGCGGGCCATTGCTGTGCTGCGAGTACCACGACGTGTTGCCGTAGTCGCCGGCATGCGGGGTGTTCGTATCGGCGAAGGCCGGTGCGGACACGGCGAGTGCGAGGGCGACGGCGGAGAGAAGATGGCGGCGGTTCATGACGTAACTCCTGTGTTGGTCGGAGTTGGCGCTCGAGCGCTTGCTCCGGTCCCGTCCAGCGGGGCTGTTCGATGCGCAACGGGTGCGCGACAGGGTTTACTCTAGGTATCTGTTCCGGCGCGATAAATGCGGCTGACGCGAATTGAATTGTCGTGATGGAGGAACAATCGCAATACGCAATGTCGGCAGGGTCATTCGAAAATCGCGCACAGCCGCGTGCAACGGGCCTCGCAGCGATGCGACGCCGCCCGCGCGGCGACCCGCGCGGGCGATTGCGGCGCACGGCGCAAAGGTGTGATGCGGATTCGGGAAAGATGACGGATGCGGTGGGGAGGGCGGCACGAACGCGACGCCGTAGCGGCACCCAGGCGGTGCCAAAGCCGCACGGATGCGGCGCGGCGCACGGGCCGCATCCGTGCGCCGCGATTCAGACGCTTACGCGACCCACTCGTTGATGACCGGCGTGTCGAGTGCCGGTGCGCGCTCGGCTTCCTCGAACGTGCGCTTGCTGCACGTCGCATCGAGGCTGCCCTTGCCGCTCAGCAGCGGGCAGCGGTCGAACACTTCGGCGATCCAGTCGACGAACACGCGCACCTTCGGCGACAGGTGCCGGCTGTGCGGATACACGACCGAGATCGGCATCGGCAGCGGCTTGATGCCGGGCAGCACTTCCTTGAGCCGGCCTTCGCGCAGGTGCGGCAGCACCATGAACAGCGGCGGCTGGATCAGCCCGAAACCCTCGATGCCGCAGGTCACGTACGCATCCGCATCGTTGACCGACACGATGCCGTTCATCTTGATCTCGGTTTCCTTGCCGTCGATCAGGAACGACCAGTCGATCGTGCGGCCGGTGCGGCTCGAGAAATAGTTGACGGCCTTGTGGTCGTTCAGGTCCTCGATCGTCTGCGGCTCGCCGTGGCGCTCGAGATAGTCGGGCGAGGCCACTGTCACGCCTTCGAACAGACCGACGCGGCGCGCGACGAGCGACGAGTCCTGCAGCGCACCGACGCGGATCACGCAATCGACGCCTTCCTGCAGCAGATCGACCGGGCGATCCGACAGCCCGAGTTGCAGGTCGATGTCCGGATAGCGCGTATGAAATTCGCACAGCGACGGAATCACGAGCAGCCGCCCGATCGAGCCCGGCATGTCGATACGCAACTTTCCGTGCGGCTTCCGGTTGTTGTTCTGGAAGCTTGCTTCGGTTTCCTCGACATCGGCGAGGATCCGCACGCATCGTTCGTAGTACGCGGCGCCGTCGGGCGTGAGCGACAGCCGGCGCGTGGTCCGGTGCATCAGGCGCACGCCGAGGAAGGCTTCGAGATTCTGGATGATCGTCGTGACGGACGCTCGCGGCAGGCTGAGCGTTTCTGCTGCCTTGGTGAAGCTGCTTGTATCGACGACGCGAGTAAACACCTGCATGGCCTGAAGCCGGTCCATCACAACCTCCGCAATCTAATGAGCCCAGGAACAAAGAGGCTGCGTCGCTTTGTAGGCGACGCAGCCCGGGATTGTTCGGAGGCGTTGAATTGTGTTGCCGGATTATAGGCATTTATCCGGATGTCTGCCGGACCCAGAATGCGTTCCATCTCGAAATGGATGCCGCATCGTCATGGACGCTTCTGAATTCAGCAAATTCCTGAAAGCCGCATTGCCCGCCGCAGCCACGGCCGGCGCGGCATTGACGGTCGCGGAGGTGGAAATCCCCGGCTACGCGCAGGACATCGCGCTGCGCCTCTATCGGCGTGCTGACAAGACCGGATTGCCGGTAGTGCTTTATTTCCACGGCGGCGGCTTCGTGCGCGGCACGCTCGAGGACGCGGATTTCGCCGCGCGTTTTTTAGCAGAACGCTTACCAGCTCTCGTAGTGTCGGTCGATTATTCGCTCGCGCCGGCCTTTCCTTTTCCGGCCGCGCCGGAGGATGCGTATCGCGCCGCCGTGTGGGCCGCGACGCGCGCCCGCGCGTTCGGCGGCAACCCGAAGAAGATCGGCGTCGCGGGCCACGACGCGGGCGGCCAGCTCGCGAACTGCCTCGCGTTCATCGCGCGCGATCGCGGTGAAGTGTCGATCGCCGCGCAGGCGCTGTTCGGGCCGATGCTCGATCCGAGCATGACGCGCATCGGCGACGCCGAGCGCCTGTCGTCGGACATTACCGCGCGCGAATGCGCGGCCTGTTATCGCGCGTATCTGCCGCAGGCGGCGCAGCGCATGCACCCGTACGCGGCGCCGCTCGAATCGGTGCGACTCGCGGGCCTGCCGCCGACGCTCGTCGTCACCGCGCAGAACGACGTGCTGCACGTCGAAGCGGAGAAATATGCGGGCTGCCTGATTTCGTCGGGCGTGCTCACGCAGGTGATCCGCTACCCGGACGTCACGCACGCGGCGCTCGCGACGCACGAAGCCGCGCTGGAGGAAGCCGTGCGCTTCTTCCAGTGCCGCTTCCAGGCGCGCCAGCCGAACCGTTCCGAATAACCAGACCAATCCACGCTTACTGGAGATCCACATGGCCATCCTACGTACCTCTCGTTCCCGAATCGCGACCGCGGCGATCGTGACGCTCGCCGTCGTCGGCCTCGGAACGTTCGGCGCGATGCGCGTGAACGCGAACGCGCCCGAGAAAGCGGCGGCGCCGCTGCCCGAAGTCGACGTCGCGACCGTCGTGCCGCAGACCGTCACCGACTGGCAAAGCTATTCGGGCCGCCTCGAAGCCGTCGAGAAAGTCGACGTGCGCCCGCAGGTGTCGGGCACGATCGTCGCGGTGAACTTCAAGGACGGCGCGCTCGTGAAGAAAGGCGATGTGCTGTTCGTGATCGATCCGCGCCCGTACCAGGCGGAAACCGACCGTGCGGCCGCTCAGCTCGCGGCCGCGCAGGCGCGTGACGGCTACGCGCAGAGCGACTGGCAGCGCGCGCAGCGGCTGATCGGCGACAACGCGATCGCCAAGCGCGACTACGACGAGAAGCAGAACGCCGCGCGCGAAGCGCACGCGAACCTGAAGGCCGCCGAAGCCTCGCTGGAAACGGCGCGCATCAATCTCGGCTATACGCGGATCACGGCGCCGGTATCGGGTCGCGTGTCGCGCGCGGAGATCACGGTCGGCAACGTCGTGTCGGCCGGTGCATCGGCCGCGCCGCTGACGACGCTGGTGTCGGTGTCGCCGATCTACGCGTCGTTCGATGCGGACGAGCAGACCTACCTGCAATACATCAACGGCGCACGCGACGGCCGCAAGGTGCCGGTCGAGCTCGGCCTGGCGAACGAGACGGGCTACTCGCGCAGCGGCGTGATCGATTCGGTCGACAACCGGCTCGACACGTCGTCGGGCACGATCCGCGTGCGCGCGCGCTTCGACAACGCGGACGGCGAACTCGTCCCGGGCCTCTACGCGCGCGTGAAGGTCGGCGGCAGCGCGCCGCACCAGGCGCTGCTTGTCGACGATGCGGCGATCAACACCGACCAGGACAAGAAGTTCGTGTTCGTCGTCGATCAGCAGGGCCGCGTGTCGTACCGCGAAGTGCAGCAGGGCAACCAGCACGGCAACCGGCGCGTGATCGTGAGCGGGTTGTCGGCCGGCGATCGCGTGATCGTGAACGGCACGCAGCGCGTACGGCCGGGCGAGCAGGTGAAGCCGCACATGGTCCCGATGACGGACGGCGACGCACCGTCCGCGCCGCTCGCGAACAACGCGAAGCCGGCCGCACCGGCGAAGGCGGAGTCGTAAGCGGCACGCCGCTACGTTCTCCGCGTTCAACCAGACAGAGCAACCCATGAACATCTCAAAATTCTTTATCGACCGGCCGATCTTTGCAGGAGTCCTATCGGTCATCATCCTGCTCGGCGGGGTGATCGCGATGTTCCTGCTGCCGATTTCGGAATATCCGGAAGTCGTGCCGCCTTCCGTGATCGTGAAGGCGCAGTACCCGGGCGCGAACCCGAAAGTGATTGCCGAGACGGTCGCGTCGCCGCTCGAAGAGCAGATCAACGGCGTCGAGGACATGCTGTACATGCAGTCGCAGGCGAACAGCGACGGCAACATGACGATCACCGTCACGTTCAAGCTCGGCACCGATCCGGACAAGGCCACGCAGCTCGTGCAGAACCGCGTGAACCAGGCGCTGCCGCGCTTGCCGGAAGACGTGCAGCGGCTCGGCATCACGACGGTGAAGAGCTCGCCGACGCTGACGATGGTGGTCCACCTGATCTCGCCGGACAACCGCTACGACATGACCTACCTGCGCAACTACGCGCTGATCAACGTGAAGGATCGCCTGTCGCGGATCCAGGGCGTCGGCCAGGTGCAGCTGTGGGGTTCGGGCGACTACGCGATGCGCGTGTGGCTCGATCCGCAGAAGGTCGCGCAGCGCGGGCTGTCCGCCGAGGACGTCGTGCAGGCGATCCGCGAGCAGAACGTGCAGGTCGCGGCCGGTGTGATCGGCGCGTCGCCGTCGCTGCCCGGCACGCCGCTGCAGTTGTCGGTCAACGCGCGCGGCCGTCTGCAGACGGAGGACGAATTCGGCGACATCGTCGTGAAGACGACGCCGGACGGCGGCGTTACGCGCCTGCGCGACATCGCGCGGATCCAGCTCGACGCGTCCGAGTATGGCCTGCGCTCGCTGCTCGACAACAAGCCGGCCGTCGCAATGGCGATCAACCAGTCTCCGGGCGCGAACTCGCTGCAGATTTCGGACGAAGTGCGCAAGACGATGGCCGAGCTGAAGCAGGACATGCCGGCCGGCGTCGACTACAAGATCGTCTATGACCCGACGCAGTTCGTGCGTTCGTCGATCAAGGCCGTCGTGCACACGCTGCTCGAAGCGATCGCGCTGGTCGTGATCGTCGTGATCGTGTTCCTGCAGACCTGGCGCGCGTCGCTGATTCCACTGATCGCGGTGCCGGTGTCGATCATCGGCACGTTCTCGCTGCTGCTGGCGTTCGGGTATTCGATCAACGCGTTGTCGTTGTTCGGGATGGTGCTCGCGATCGGGATCGTGGTCGACGATGCGATCGTGGTGGTCGAGAACGTCGAGCGCAACATCGAAAGCGGGATGAACGCGCGGCAGGCGACCTACAAGGCGATGCAGGAAGTGAGCGGGCCGATCATCGCGATCGCGCTGACGCTCGTCGCCGTGTTCGTGCCGCTCGCGTTCATGTCGGGCCTGACCGGCCAGTTCTACAAGCAGTTCGCGATGACCATCGCGATCTCGACGGTGATTTCGGCGTTCAATTCGCTGACGCTGTCGCCGGCGCTGTCCGCGATCCTGCTGAAGGGCCATGGCGACAAGGAAGACTGGCTCACGCGCGTGATGAACCGCGTGCTCGGCGGCTTCTTTCGCGGGTTCAACAAGGTGTTCCATCGCGGCGCGGAGAACTACGGCCGCGGCGTGCGCGGCGTGCTGTCGCGCAAGACGCTGATGCTCGGCGTGTACCTCGTGCTGGTGGGCGCGACCGTGCTCGTGTCGAAGGTCGTGCCGGGCGGCTTCGTGCCCGCGCAGGACAAGGAATACCTGATCGCGTTCGCGCAACTGCCGAACGGCGCATCGCTCGACCGCACCGAGAAGGTGATTCGCGACATGGGCTCGATCGCGCTGAAGCAGCCGGGCGTCGAGAGCGCGGTGGCGTTCCCGGGGCTGTCGGTGAACGGCTTCACGAACAGCTCGAGCGCGGGCATCGTGTTCGTCACGCTGAAGCCGTTCTCGGAACGGCACGGCAAGGCGATGTCGGCCGGTGCGATCGCGGGTGCGCTGAACCAGCAGTACGGTGCGATCAAGGACTCGTTCGTCGCGGTGTTCCCGCCGCCTCCGGTGCTGGGCCTCGGTACGCTCGGCGGGTTCAAGATGCAGATCGAGGATCGCGGCGCGGTCGGTTATGCGCGGCTCGCGGATGCGACCAACGATTTCATCAAGCGTGCGCAGCAGGCGCCTGAACTCGGCCCGTTGTTCACGAGCTACCAGATCAACGTGCCGCAGCTCAATGTCGATCTCGACCGCGTGAAGGCGAAGCAGCTCGGCGTGCCGGTCACCGACGTGTTCAACACGATGCAGGTGTATCTCGGCTCGCTGTACGTGAACGACTTCAACCGCTTCGGGCGCGTGTACCAGGTGCGCGTGCAGGCCGATGCGCAGTTCCGTCAACGTCCGGACGACATCCTGCAGTTGAAGACCCGCAACGACAAGGGCGAGATGGTGCCGCTGTCGTCGCTCGTCACGGTGACGCCGACGTTCGGCCCGGAAATGGTCGTGCGCTACAACGGCTACACGGCGGCCGACATCAACGGCGGCCCCGCGCCGGGCTTCTCGTCGGGGCAGGCGCAGGCCGCGATCGAGCGCATCGCGCATGAAACGCTGCCGCGCGGCGTGCGGTTCGAATGGACCGACCTCACGTACCAGCAGATTCTTGCAGGCGATTCCGCGATGTATGTGTTCCCGATCAGCGTGCTGCTCGTGTTTCTCGTGCTCGCGGCGCTGTACGAAAGCCTGACGCTGCCGCTCGCGGTGATCCTGATCGTGCCGATGAGCATTCTGTCGGCGCTGACGGGCGTGTGGCTCACGCAGGGCGACAACAACATCTTCACGCAGATCGGGTTGATGGTGCTGGTGGGGCTGTCGGCGAAGAACGCGATCCTGATCGTCGAATTCGCGCGCGAACTCGAGCACGACGGCAGGACGCCGCTCGAGGCCGCGATCGAGGCGAGCCGGCTGCGGCTGCGTCCGATCCTGATGACGTCGATCGCTTTCATCATGGGCGTCGTGCCGCTCGTCACGTCGACGGGCGCGGGCTCGGAGATGCGGCACGCGATGGGGGTCGCGGTGTTCTTCGGGATGCTTGGCGTGACGCTGTTCGGGCTGATGCTGACGCCGGTGTTCTATGTCGTGCTGCGCACGCTCGCGGGCGGCAAGATTCACGTCGCGGGCAAGGACTCGGCAGGCTACGGCGTGCCGCCGTCGGGCGCGTCGGCTTCGGATGCTTGAGGATAGGAAGATGGACAACATGCACAACTCGAATGGCCTGATGCGTTTCGCGAAGGTGGCGGCCGCGAGCACCCTGCTCGCGACACTGCTCGCCGCATGCGCGGTAGGGCCCGACTACAAGCGCCCGGATGTGTCGACGCCCGCGGCGTTCAAGGAAGCGCCGACGCTCACGGCCGGCGAACAGGCCGGCACGTGGAAGACCGCCGAACCGGCGGACGGCGAGCATCGCGGCGAATGGTGGAAGGTGTTCGGCGATCCGGTGCTCGACTCGCTCGAGTCGCAGGCGCTCGCCGCGAACCAGAACCTGAAGGCCGCGGCGGCGCGCGTCGAGGAAGCGCGCGCGGCGACCCGCACCGCGCGTTCGCAATGGTTCCCGCAGATCGGCGCCGGTTTCGGGCCGACGCGCGAAGGGTTGTCGTCGGCGTCGCAGTTCCAGCCGCAGGGCACCGGCCCGACCAATGCGACGCTGTGGCGTGCGCAGGGCACGGTGTCCTACGAGGCCGACCTGTTCGGTCGCGTGGGCCGCAACGTCGAGGCATCGCGTGCCGACCAGGCGCAGAGCGAAGCGCTGTTCCGGTCGGTGCAGCTCGCGCTGCAGGCGGACGTCGCGCAGAACTACTTCGAACTGCGCCAGCTCGACTCGGACCAGGACCTGTACCGCCGTACCGTCGAACTGCGCGATCAGGCGCTGAAGCTCGTGCAGCGGCGCTTCAACGAAGGCGACATCAGCGAGCTCGACGTGTCGCGCGCGAAGAACGAATTGGCGAGCGCGCAGGCCGATGCGGTCGGCGTCGCGCGCCGGCGCGCGGCGTCCGAGCATGCGCTCGCGATCCTGCTCGGCAAGGCGCCGGCGGACTTCGCGTTCAAGGAAACGCCGATCGTGCCGGTCGCGGTGAAGATTCCGCCGGGCCTGCCGTCGGCGCTGCTCGAACGCCGGCCGGACGTGTCGGCGGCCGAACGCGCGATGGCGGCGGCGAACGCGCGGATCGGTCTCGCGAAGTCGGCGTACTTCCCGAAGCTCGATATCACGGGGGCGTTCGGCTATGAGGCGTCGACGCTGGGCAACCTGTTCCTGTGGTCGAGCCGCACGTTCCTGCTCGGGCCGTTCGCCGGCACCGCGCTGACGCTGCCGCTGTTCGACGGCGGGCGGCGGGCGGCGGGCGTGCAGCAGGCGCGTGCGCAGTACGACGAGCAGGTCGCGAACTACCGGCAGCAGGTGCTCGTCGCGTTCCGCGAGGTCGAGGACAATCTCGCCGATCTGCGTCTGCTCGACGACCAGATCCGCGCGCAGGATGCGGCCGTCAATGCGTCGCGCCGTGCGGCGACGCTGTCGCGGACGCAGTATCAGGAAGGCGAGGTCGCGTATCTCGACGTGATCGACAGCGAGCGGTCGGTGCTGCAGTCGCAATTGCAGGCGAATCAGCTGACCGGTGCGCAGGCGGTGTCGACCGTCAATCTGATCCGCGCGCTGGGCGGCGGGTGGGGCGCGGCGCCGTCGGTGGTCGGCGATGCGGCGTCAGTCAAGGCGGAAGTGGCTGCGCGGTGAGGCGCGAACGGCGGGCGATGCGCCGTTCGCCGGCCGTGAAGCGAAGAACCCCGGCATGCAGGCTCAGGTCTGCATGCCGGGGTTTTTTATGGGTTATCGCGAATTTGCGGGGGGAGGAACGTCGGCGACGCGGCGAGAAGCCGACATTGAAAAAGTCATGCCGAGCGACTGTTTTCGCTCCGGAAGACGCCACTTTGCACCCGGTGCGCCACGTCGATCCTAGGCAGTCCGACGAGGTTTCGGTTTCATGGCAGGGCTCCCCAATCCAGCCAACCGTGCCTGTATCAATTCCAGCATCGCCCGAACACGCGCAGTCACGGAATGTCGGTGGCTGTATGCCCCGAGCAATTGCAGAGGGGCAGGACAAAGGTCCAGCGGCACTTCCTGCAACCGCCCCGCCGCAAGGTCCTCCTGACAGGGATAGGCCGCCACAATCGCGAAGCCGATGCCTTGCCGTGCGCCTGCCACGGCCAGTTCTCCGCTGTTGACGCGGTAGCGGCTGCGGACCGGCACCTTGACGATTTCACCCGCAGCGTCCTGAAACTGCCAAGGCTGCCCCTTCAGCGCACTGAGGGTGGTGATGCAGGGTAGCGATTTCAGCTCGCGCACATGGCGTGGTATGCCGGTCCTGGCCAGCAACGAGGGGGCGGCAACCACGATGCTGGGCAGTGTGGCGAGTTCGCGGGTGATGAAAGCACTGTCCTCTTGATGACCCCGGTGGAAGACGATGGAAAGGTCGACGTCCTCTCGAAGTACCTCCAGCCCGGTCATCCGGGTATCGCATTCGAGCTCGATGCCTGGATGGAGGCTACAGAATTCGGCCAGGATGGGAGCCAGCAGCTTTGGTGCCTCGCCAGGCATGCACATCTTCAGAGGACCGCGCAGTTCACGCTGCCCCGCGCCAAGTTCCTCCTCCGTGGAAAGCAGGGTGTCGAGCAAGGGCTTTGCGCGTTCGTAGAGCAGCCGGCCGGCTTCCGTCATACGCAGGTGGCGGGTGCTTCGCTCCAGCAGGCGCACGCCGAGTCTGCGCTCCAGCGCGGCGACGTGGCGGCTGACGTTGGAGGAAGGCATGGCCAATAGACGCGACGCGCCTGCGAAGCTCTGCTCATCAACAACTGCCGTATAGACACGGACAGTATTCAGATCGAGAGCATCGCGCATTTATTATCCCGTTTAAGGTATGAAAGCTTCCAATTTTCACATGCTAGTTCTCTTTGATGGCGAAATCTAAGATGCCCATTTGCCCGCTGCGACACGGCGGACCGTGCATCGGGCACCGTATGAACAGGAGAGATTCAGCGTGGAAATTGGAATACTTGGCGGCGGCATTGCGGGCCTGAGCGTGGCACTGGCCTTGCGCAAGCAGGGTTATAACCCTCGGGTTTATGAGCGCCGTGCCGTGCCGGCAACCATGGGGGCCGGCGTGACGCTTTGGCCCAATGCCAGCTTTGTGCTGGAGGCACTGGGACTGCTGCAAGACATTGAGGCCATTGGCGGCCGCCCGCTGACAATGCGTCGCCAGGATGATGCGGGAAATGCACTGGGGGGCCTCGATATTGGTTTGCTGGACCGGACGATGGGATACCCAACCTACACGGTGCTGCGCAGGCACTTGCAGGCGGTGTTGCTGGACCATGCGACACGGGCGGGTATTCCGGTGGAGTTCGGGCGCCGGACGGTGGCCATTGAGCTGGATGCTCATGGCAGAGCCGTGGCCCATTTCGAAAATGGCGCGAGCATCCGCCCGGATCTGCTCATTGGCGCTGACGGCCGCATGGGATCAGTGGCGCGCAAGTTTGTCGCCGGTGACAACACACCCATCTATCAAGGCTTTGTGAACTGGATCGGCGTGGCGCAGGGGCCACATGCGCTGGTGGACGATATGTCGATTCAGGACTTCTGGGGCGCGGGTGAGCGCTTTGGTTGCGTGCCGGTTCGCCCCGGACTGGTGTATTGGGCAGCAGCGCAGGCACGGCCCCTGAATAAGGCCACGCCCACCGCAGATATGCGCAAGGAGGTCGAGGATCGGTTCGCGGAATGGCCCGAGCCGGTGGCGCGTATCATCCGGGCGACGCCCGCGAATGCCATCCGGCTGATTGCGGTGCATGACCTGGAGCCGCTGCATACCTGGAGTCGGGCGAATGTACTGCTGGTCGGGGATGCCGCACACGCGCCGTTGCCGACGTCAGGGCAAGGTGCCTGCCAAGCGCTGGAGGATGCGTGGCATTTGGCCCGGTGCTTAGAGGGTGCAAGTGGGGGCTTGGAAGAGACCTTCCAGGCGTTTGCGAAAATTCGCGCCCCCAAAACCGCGAGGCTGGCGGAACAGGGCCGGGTCTTCGCACGCGGGTTGTTCGCCACAGATCCTGAAACCTGCCGCATCCGCAATGAACGAGCCAAGGCGTCCGATCCTTTGCATGACGTGCAGGTCTTGGCAGCCGGATGGGGACAGGGTCTTCCGATGTCCGGTGGCGCCGACAGCACGTCAGTGGAGGGAGGCGGTGTTGGCAGCCTGTACCGCATCGAATGATGTGCACTGGATTCCGCACGGATGGAAAGTCATGTCCGCCGTGACGAAAGCCGAGCGGCCGGCTGAGCTTTACAGGCGCTGGATGTGGTTCATCGGGTTATATGCAAACGCCTCTTTCCGCGCATCCGGCCAGCTTGCATGTGGGCAACAGCCGGTAAGCACTTCATAGCAGACATTGGCCATCGAAACGCGAACGGCAGCTCCGCGTCGGAAAGCGGCGTCCACGGAAATCCACGAAGAATCCTTTTTATTGCATCGCGTGTCGCAACTAACGGTCAGTTCCGCCCGCACCTCCCGACGGTGCGGCGGCGTCCCGCCGCACGCCGCCGCGTCACCGCATCACGCGCCGCCGAACGCGCGCCCCAACGGCTTCATACGCATCCCGCGCGCGAGTCGGGTCCACGGCAGGTCTGCCGGGTCGGCCTGCATCGGCCCCGGCGCCTTGGCGACCAGCACCGCGTGCGCGATGTCCTGGAAATCGGCGCGGAAGTGCACCGAGCTCTTGTTGACGAGGATCTTCATCGCCTCCGGCTCGACGCCGCCCACCCGATACAGATTGCGATCGAGCATCTGCGCCTTGCCGGCGCTCACGACGATCCGCACGCCGTCGATCCGCAAGCATGCGACCGGCCCGACGTCGGCCTGCATGCCGTTCATCATCGGGCCGTCGTAGCGGCAGATACCGTCGGACAGCGCGACGACCTCGAAGCGCGCGCGAAGCGGTTCGTCGCCGGGCACGCCCGAGCCGCCGAGCGACAGGTCGATGCTTTCGCCGACACCTGCGTGCCATGCCGCGGCCACCGCCGCCGGGTCCCACAGCAGGCCGAGCGCCGCGTCCCGCGCGCCATGACGCAGCAACGCGCGAAGCAGGCCCGTCGTATTCGAATCGCCACCCGCGCCGGGGTTGTCCTGCGTGTCGGCGATCACGACGGGCTTGCTCGCATCCGCGGCAAGCCGCATGGCTTCGCGTACGGCGTCGTCCGGCGACAGGAACGGGACCTGCCATTTCGCCTCGTCGGCCAGCATCGCGTCGTGCAGTGTCTGCACGGCGGCTTCCACCGCGTCGGTGTCGCCATAGCCCCAGATGACCGGCCCGCATTCCGGGAAATCCGCAGCCGGAAAGCCCGGCGCGAACGACAGCGACATCACGCCGCCGGTTTCGAGTGCCGCGAGGCGTGCGTACATCGAGCGTGCGGGATCTAGCAGCGTGCACATCCCGTTGATCGGGATCAGGAACGGCAGCCGCCGCGCCGCGCGACGCAGCGGGCCGCGGCCTGCGAGCCGGCGTTCGAGCAGGCATTCGAGCAGCGCGGCCGCGCGTTCGCCGGTTTCCGCCATGTCTACGTGCGGATACGTGCGAAAGGCGACCAACGCGTCGGCGCGGCTCAGCATCAGGTCGGTCACGTTCGCGTGCAGGTCGAGCGACGCGACCACCGGCACGTCCGGGCCGACCGCGGCGCGGACGCGGTCGAGCAGGGTGCCTTCGCCGTCGTCCGTGTGCTCGGCGACCATCGCGCCGTGCAGGTCGAGATACACCGCGTCGCAGCCGCCGCGTCGTGCCGCATCGACGATCTCGCCGGCGATGCGCTCGAAGGCGTCCTCGGTGACGTGCGCCGACGGGCTGGCGCCGGCCCAGATCACCGGCACCAAGCGCCAGTCGCGCCGCTCGGCTGCGTTGATGAAGCCGCCGGCCGGAATGTTGACGTCGCGCAGGGCGAGCACGTCGGCGCCGCGCACCAGCGCGGGAAACCCTTCGCCGCGTTCGAAGTTGGCATAGGCGGCCTTGGTGGGCGCGAAGGTGTTGGTTTCATGCTGGAAACCGGCAACGAGAATGCGTCGGGTCATGAGGCTGAGTCCAGTAAAGCAGGTCGGTGTACGTGGTCCATGGGCGATACGGCGCCGTCGCGACGCGATCGGTCATCGCGCCGCGGCGGGCAGGCGGTTCATGATCAGCGCCACGGCGCCCGCGATCATCAGCGCGACGATCACGAGCAATCCCGCCTGCATGCTGCCGGTCGCGGTGCGGATCTCGCCGATCAGCGTCGGGCTGAGGAAGCCGCCGAGCAGGCCGATCGTGTTGATGAGCGCGATGCCGCCGGCGGCCGCGTTGCCCGTCAGGTATTGCGACGGGATGGCCCAGAACACGGTATAGGCCGCCCACAACAGCGCCGTTGCGATCGTCATGCAGGCGAGCGATACCGCGAGATTGCCGCCGGCCCAGGTCGCGGCGGCCAGCGCGGCGGCACCGACGATCGCCGACACCGCGCTGTGCAACCGGCGCTCGCCGCGACGGTCGGAGTGCCGGCCGATGACGAGCATCGCGCACGCGGCGCCGATATACGGAATCATCGAATAGAAGCCGATCTGCATCGTGTCGGTCACACCGTTGGCCTTGAGAATCGACGGCAGCCAGAAGCTGACCGCATAGATTCCGCAGATCATCGTGAAGTACGCGAAGGCCAGCAGGTAGACGCGCGGGTCGCGCGCGGCCTGCCCGAACGCGTGGTGGCCGGCCGCGGGCACCTGTAGTTCGGTAGCGAGCAGGCTTTTCTCGCGGTCGCTCAGCCACGCCGCATCGTCCGGGCGATCGGCCAGTACCTTCAGTACCAGCAGGCCGAGCACGGCACACGGCAAACCTTCCGCGACGAACATCCACTGCCAGCCGGCCAGTCCGTGTGCGCCATCGAGGGCCGTCATCAGCCAGGTCGACAACGGCGAGCCGACGATGCCGCCGACCGGCCCGGCCAGCATCACGACGGCCATTACGCCGGCCATGCGGCGCGGGCCGTACCAGTAGGTCAGGTAGAAAATCATGCCCGGCGCGAAGCCGGCCTCGAACACACCGAGCAGAAAGCGCAGCAAGTAGAACGACGTGGTGTCGTGCACGAACATCATCGCGGCGGACGTCAGCCCCCACAGCACCATGATCCGGCTGATGGTCTTGCGCGCGCCGATCCGGGGCAGCATCAGGTTGCTCGGAATCTCGAACAGCACGTAGCCGAGGAAGAAAATGCCCGCGCCGAGGCCGTAGGCCGCGTCGGAGAGGCCGAGCGCGCTTTGCATGTGGAGTTTCGCGAAGCCGATGTTGACGCGATCCAGATACGCGAACGTATAGCAGAGCAATAGCAGCGGCAGCAGGCGCCAGTTCAGTTTGCGGTACAGCGCCTGCACCGGCGCGCTGTCATGCGCGACCGAAAGGCGGGAGGATGGGACGGCGGACATGTCTCTCTCCAGTGGCGTGAGCGTCTTGCGGAATGGGTTCCGATTGCCGCATCGTCGGAGAGCCGAAAAAGCAGAGCAAGAGCAACTTAAGTGATCTAATGTTGCTCAACAGGCAACGATCGGGCGAACCGGGATACTCCATGCGCGAACTCAACCAGCGCCGCTTGCGCTACTTCCACGAGGTGCTGACTCACGGCTCCATCCGCGGCGCGGCCGACAGCATCAATACCGCGCCGTCCGTGATCACGCGGCAGATCCGGCTGCTCGAGGAGGAGGTCGGCGTCAAGCTGTTCGAGCGGCAGGCGCGCGGCCTGCGGCCGACCGAGGCGGCCGCGCATCTGCTCGAGTACTGGCGCGGGTGCCGCTCGCAGCAGGAATTGTTCGAGGAGCGCCTGCAGGCGTTGCGGCGGCTGCAATCCGGCCAGGTGCGCATCGTCACCAGCGAGGGTTATGTCGATGTGCTGATGGACGAGGTGCTGACCGATTTCTGCATGCGTTATCCGAAGCTCGACGTGATCGTCGACGTCCTCCCGGTCAACAACGTGCTGCAGGAAGTGGCGGAGAGCCGCGCGCACATCGGGCTCGCCTACAACCCGCCAGCCCATCCGGAGATCGAGTATCTCGCCACGTCGTCGCAGCCGGTGGTGGCGCTCGTTCATGCCGGCCATCCGCTCGCGGTGCGTGGCGGCGCGGTGCGCGCGCACGAACTTGGCGAATATCCGCTCGCGCTGATGCCGCCGGCGTTCGGCCTCGGCCAGGTCGCGCAGATGCTCGCCTATACCGAGAACCTGCCGATCCGTCCGACGCTGACGACCAACTCCCTCGCGGTATTGCGCCATTTCGTGAAGCGCCACGACGGAATTACGTTGATCGGCGCATTCGCGGCATATCGCGAACTCGAGAGCGGCGAACTCGTCGCGCTGCCGATCGCGCATCCATTGTTCGATTCCGCGAAAGCGCGCCTGCTCGTGAAGGTGGGGCGGCCGCTCGGCGTTGCGGCTGATACGCTGCTGAATTGCCTGCTGCACGACATGACGATGTTCGCGGGGGCGGCTACGGGGCGGAGCCCGACCGGGAAACGGCCGCGCGTGGCGAAGCGCACGCGTTGACGAGTGCTGTCGCCGCCGGCAGCGCTCGGTCCTCGGCGCGTCCGGCCCGCAGGGCCCGCACCAGTTCGCTCGCCGCCTTGCCGAGCCCTGTATGTTTCGGCCGCCGCAAATACACGGGCAGCGGCAACCCGTTACGGATGTTCGCGAACACGAGAGGCGCCAGTTCCCCATCGACCGCATACCGGCCAATGACCGATTCCGGCAAATTCGCCCAGCCATGACCGGCTTTCACGAGCGCGATCGCGGTCGCCATGTCGGTCACCTTCCACGTGCGGCTGCCGATCAGCGGCCGCACGTCGGTCAACGGCCGTTCCGGATCGGCGATCACGATCTGCCGAAACCCGGATAACCGCTCGATCGCCTCCGGATGCGCGGCATCGGCAATCGCAGGATGGTCGGGCGCGGCGACCGCGATCAGCGTCTCGGTCCACAGCGCGTGAATCTGTTCCTGCGGATGCAGGTCGAGGCCGCCGTACGCGACGCACAGATCGACGGCGCCACGATGCAGCGCATCGACGATCGCGTCCTGCGGCGCGGTGACGACGCTGATCGCGAGCGCCGGATACTTCGCGGCGACGGCCGTTAGCGCGCGGGCGACGGGGGCGCCGTCGATCTCGGCCGCGAGGCCGAGCCGCAGCGTGTCCTCGACGCCTTCGGACAGGTGCTGCGCATGCGCGCGCAGCGCGTGCAGCCGTTCGGCGATCGAGCGTGCGTCGGGCAACAGCGCGACCATTGCAGCGGTCGGCGTCGGTTCGCGCGTGCCGCGGTCGAACAGCACGAGATCGAGTTCGGCCTCGAGGTTCGCGATCGCCATGCTGACCGCCGACGGCGTGCGGCCGAGTGCACGCGCGGCCGCCGAGAACGAGCCTTGGTCGATGACGGTCAGCAGCATGTCGATGTGGTCGCTGGTCAGCATGCGTTGCCTCCTGTCAGAAAAATTGAAAGGACCTGACTTTGGCGGACAGGGTACCCGCTGCTAGTCTCGCCCCCTTGTTCGATTCGAAGGGGGATGCTCATGCAAGGCTGGAAGAGACGCGTAGTTTACGTCGTGATGTTCGAGGTGCTCGGCATCCTGATCGCATCGACGGTGCTGGGCATGCTGAGCGGCGCGAACGCCGAAACGAGCGGCCTGCTGGGCGTGATGATCTCGACGACGGGCGTGACCGTCAATTTCCTCTACAACCTCGCATTCGAGGCGTGGGAGCGGCGGCGTGCGGCGACGACGCGCACCGTGGGACGGCGCGTGCTGCACGCGGTCGGGTTCCAGGTCGTGCTCGTGACGTTCCTGATCCCGCTGATCGCGTGGCGGCTCGATGTGTCGCTGTGGCAGGCGTTCCTGTTCGACGCGGTGCTGATCGTGTTCTTCCCGATCTTCACGTTCGTGTACAACTGGTCGTTCGATTGCGTGTTCGGGTTGCCGGATGCGGTCACGCGCAACGCGGAGTCGGCTGCGTAGCCGGGCGGCTCGATGCGGGCAGGCGCCCGCATCGTCGGGGAAATGGACCGGGGAAGATCGGGCGGAACGAACGCCGCCCGTGAAATTACGCCGCGACGAACTCGTGCACGTAACGGTTGAACACCGTCGGGCTCGCCGCGTTCATGCCGTGCGACGCACCGGCGACGGTCTGGCGTTGCGCGTCGCCGATCCATTGCGACAGCGTCTCGACGTTGTTGCGGAACATCTTCGGGCTGCGCTGGCCGTCGATCAGCAGCGTGCGGCATGCGATGTCGCCGGCCGTGTGCTGCGAATACGCGGGCAGCGGATCGCGCAGCTGCTTCGGCAGCGTGCTTGCGTTGTCGATCGCCATCGTGCGGAAGCGCGACGTGCTCTTCTTCCATGCGCCGGGCAGGCTTACCGAATCGACGAACATCTCGAGGCCGGCTTCGGTTTCGCCTTGATCGATCAGGTTCACGGCCTGCGTGCGCAGCGCGATCGCGGCGGCCGGCAGCACGGCTTCGCGCACGCCCGGCTGTTGCAGCGGGCCGCCCGGATCGGCGAGCGTGAGCGTGTCGACGAGATGCGGATGCTGGCGCGCGACGTTGAACGCGACACTGCCGCCACGCGAGTGGCCGACGAGATGCACGGGGCCGAGATCGAGCGCGTCGATGAATTCGGCGAGCTCGTCGACGTGGTTCTGCCAGCTGAAGTCGTCCTGAATGCCTGCTTCGACGGCCGGCCAGTAGTGGCTGAGGCTCGGCGCGATGCAGCGGTAGTGGGACGACAGCGATGCGAGTTGCGGATCCCAGTAACGGTAGTCGCACAACGATCCATGTACGAAGACCATCGGCGCGCCGCTGCCCCGCTCGACATACGGCAGGCTGATACCCGACGAAAGCGTCGCAAATTGCAGGTCGGGGTTCGCGAGCACGGACGGCTCGATTCGCATGTTCATGACTAAAAGACTCAAAGGTGCGTCAACTCGACGCAACTATGCATCATGGCGAGCTGCAAGGAAAATGCATAATTTTCATCGTGACGATCAATTTTATTGATGGTTCGGCCGAAAACCCTTGTCGCAGCGTGGTCGCCATGCCGAATCCTTCAATCGTCTGACGGTTTGTTTGGGAATCGAAAGCATTTGCGGGCGCCTGCGCACGCGCGCATCGCAGCGGGAAACGAGCGGAAAAAAGGCCGCTGGACGCGGCCCGTGCGTCAGCGCGCCGCCGGCGCGGGCGCGGCCTGAAGTTCGACGGGAAGGTCGTTGTCGGCGGCGAACTGCATCGCGAAGTCGAATGCATCGGCGCACACGTCGCGCAATTCGTCCGACACGAACAGGCATTTGACGCCGCCGTTGACGACCGGCATCGCGAGCCGCGACAGCGCGCACGGATAGCCGGGCCGCCGCTCGCCGACGAACAGCGTGATGACGCCCGCGAGCCGTTCGGGCCAGTCGCTCGGACGGAAGGTTTTCTTTGCGCGGGTGACGCCGCGGATCAGGTGGCCGCGGGGCTGGCCCGTGACGCTGCCGTGGGCGGCGATATCGATGCGATCCATGCTGTTGTGCGTATCCTCGTTCGCGTCATTCGCCGCCGTCGGCCGCCGCGTCGCCGCGCGCGGGAATCCGCAGGTTGCGCAGCTTGTGATAAAGCGTTTTCTTCGGCATGCCGAGCGCATCGCTTGCGTCCGCAACGTTGCCGTTGTGACGCCGCAGCATGTCCTCGATCAGCATCCGCTCGAAATATGCGAGTTGTTCGGCGAGCGTGCCGCCGGCCGTGGCCGTGCCGCCGGAGGACAGCAGGCTGTCGCCGGTCAGGCCGAGCACGAAGCGGTCCGCGACGTTCTGCAGTTCGCGCACGTTGCCGGGCCATGCATGCGTCATCAGTTCGGACACCTGCGCAGCCGTGACGACCGGTGCCGGCTGCCCGAAGCGCCGAGCGGCCGCGAGTACGAAATGCTCGAACAGCAGCGGCACGTCCTCGCGCCGCTCGCGCAGCGGCGGCAGCTCGATCTGCGCGACGTTCAGGCGATACAGCAAGTCCGCGCGGAAGCGTCCGTCGGTCGCGAGTTCCGCGAGATCGGCCTTCGACGCGGCGATCACGCGGCAGTCGACCGGAATCAGCTCGTTCGCGCCGAGCCGCTCGATCACGCGCTCCTGCAGCACGCGCAGCATCTTGATCTGCAATGGAATCGGCATCGTCTCGATCTCGTCGAGGAACAGCGTGCCGCCGTGCGCCCATTCGATCTTGCCGATGCGCTTCTTGATCGCGCCGGTGAACGCGCCGGCTTCATGCCCGAACAGCTCGCTCTCGAAGATCTGCTCGGGCAGGCCGCCGCAGTTCAGCGCGACGAAATGCGCATCGCGCCGCCCGCCGAAGTCGTGCAGGCTGCGCGCGATCAGCTCCTTGCCGGTGCCCGTTTCGCCGGTGATCAGCACCGACACGGACGTATCGGCGAGGCGCAGGATTTTCTTGCGCACGTCGGCCATCGCGGGCGACTTGCCGAGCACGAACGCCTCGATGCCGTGCCAGTTGTTCAGCGCCGCGCGCAAGCCCTGCACCTCGAGCGTGAGGCGCCGCTTCTCGACCGCGCGCGCGACGCGCCCGGCGATCACGTCCGACGAAAACGGCTTCTCGATGAAGTCGTACGCGCCGTCCTGCATCGCGCCGACGGCCGTCGAAATGTCGGCGTGGCCGCTGATCAGCACGACCGGAATCTGCGCGTCGACGGCCATCACGCGTTCGAGCAGCTGCAGCCCGTCGATGCCCGGCATCCGCACGTCCGACACGATCACGACGGGGGCGCCGGGTGCGACGTGCGCGAGCGCGTCGGCCGCCGAAGCGAAGGCGTCGACCGGGAACCCGGCGAGCTCGACCGCCTGCTCGACGCCGATCCGGACGTTTTCATCGTCCTCGACGACCAGCACCCGAATCTCATCTTCCATGCTCTGTCCTTTGTTGCGGCGTTGCCGCCGCGAATTCGATGGTGAACTGCGCGCCGCCTTCGTCGCGGTTCGTCGCGGCGATCTTCGCGCCGAACGCCTCGACGATGCGCGACGTGATTGCGAGGCCGAGTCCGAGGCCCTGGCCGCGCGGCTTGGTGGTGACGAACGGCTCGAACAGGTGCGGCAGCACCTCGGGCGCGATGCCCGCGCCGCTGTCGGCGACCGTGACGCGCACGCGGCCTTCGTCGTCCGGCCCGGCGGCGTCGATGACGATGCGGCGGACCGGCGCGTCGTGCACCGCGTCGAGCGCGTTGCCGAGCAGGTTCACGATCACCTGCTGCAGCTGGCTCGATTCGGCGGACACGGCCGTGCCGGGCGCGATGTTCACGTCGAGCTGCACGCCTTCGTCGCGGATCCGCGCGTCGTAGATGAGCCGCGCATGCGCGACGGCCTCGCTCAGCGACACGGCGACGCGCTCGACGTCGGGCTTGCGCGCGAAGGTCTTGAGCTCGCCGGTGAGCACGGCCATGCTGTCGACGAGCTTGCCGATCCGTTCGAGATTGGCGTAGGCCGGCGCCGGCTGGCCGCGCTCGAAGAACGTGCGCGCGTTGTCGCACAGCGTGCGGATCGCGACGAGCGGCTGGTTCAGCTCGTGCGTGAGGCCGGCGGCCATCTGCCCGAGCACGGCGAGCTTGCCGGCGTGCACCACTTCCTGCTGCGAATCGCGCAGCCGCTGTTCGGTGCGCTCGCGTTCGACGATCTCGCGCTGCATTCGTTCGTTCGCGGCCGTCAGCGCGGCCGTGCGCTGCGCCACCGTCAGCTCCAGCCGGTCGTTCGCGCGGCGCAGCGCATCCTGCACGCTCAGCCGCGCGGCGATCGCCCGGCGCCGCTGGATCGCGTAGCCGGCGAGCAGCGCGGCGATCAGGAACGCGCCGGTGACGAACACGAACGCGGTCTGCTGCTGGCGGCGCGCACCGGCGATATCGAGCAACACCATCAGCGAATCGCCGGCCTGCGGCGCGGGGCGCGACATCACGAGATAGCGCGTGTTGCGGCCGGCGTGGTGCGGGTCGGGAAACGTGCCGAACCACGCGGCCGCGCTGCGATCGCCGATGCGGCGGTACGGCAGCGCGTCGACCGTGCGGCCCGCGTACTGGCGCGACGCCTGGATGTCGCGCTGCTGCTGCGCGGTGATCGGGCGCAACGCGGTGAATTTCCACGCCGGTTCGGTCGAGATCACGACCACGCCGTTGCTGTCGACCACCATCGCGGCGACGCCCGGCGCGCGCCACGCGGATTCGAGCGGGTCGACGCTGATCTTCACCGCGGCCACGCCGATCGGCACGCCGTCGTCGCGTACCGCGCTCGCGAAGTAGACGCCCGGCACGCCGGTATTGGTGCCGATCCCGAAGAAGCGGCCGCTGCCGTGCGCGAGGGCATCCTTGAAGTACGGCCGGTACGACACGTTCGTGCCGACGAAGCTGATCGTCTCGTTCCAGTTGCTGGCGGCGATCACTTCGCCCTGCAGGTCGATCACGTCGACCGCGCCGCTGCCCGCGTCGCGGTTCACGGCTTCGAGGTAGGTGTCGACGGTGTGCACGAGCGGGAGCGCGTCGTGCGGCGCGGCCTTCAGCATCGCGCGCACGCTGTCCTGGCGCGCGACGAGGCCCGGCAGGATCTCGAAGCGGCCGAGTTCGCTCTTCAGGCTCGACGCATACAGGTCGAGCCGGTGCGCGCCTGTTTCCTCGAGCGCGTCGATCGCGCGTTCCCACGCGAAATCGACGGCCGCGCCCGTCACGCCGACATACAGCACGGCGGCCGACGCCCAGCCCCACCACGGGATTCCCTTGAAGCTCTTCTGCACGTTCGTCCTCATCGAAGCCCGCCGCCGGGGCCTGTTGTCAGCGGTCAGCGTGAACAGGCCCGGGCCCGGAACGACGCGCGCCGCGCGCCGGCAGAGCCGGCGGCGGCGCGTGCGAGGCAGCCTGCGCGACGGTGCGCGCGGCCGCGCATCATCCGAAGTGCGCGACCAGGATCAGCGTCACCGTGACGACGATCGCACCGCCGATGCGGGTGGCGATCTGCGCGAACGGCATCAGCTGCATCCGGTTCGCGGCGGTCAGGATCGCGACGTCGCCGGTGCCGCCTTGCCCGCTGTGGCAGGCGTTCACGATTGCGGTGTCGATAGGGTACATCTTCAGCAGGCGGCCGACCACGAAACCGGTGCCCATCAGCGTCGCGACGGTCGACACGATCGTCACGACGTTGACGACGGTGAATGCGGCGGTCAGCTTGTCCCACGGCGTCATCGCCACGCCGATCGCGAACAGCAGCGGATACGTGACGGCGGTCGAGAAGAACTTGTAGACGACGAACGCGCCTTCCTGCAGCGGCGGCGACACCGCGCGCGCGAGCTTTACCAGCACCGCGAGGAACAGCATCGCGACCGGCGCGGGCAGGCCGAACAGCTTGTGCGCCATCAGGCCGACGAGGTACAGCGTGATGGCGGTGATGCCGGCGCCCGCGATGTGCGTGACGTCGACATGGCCGCGGATTTCTTCGCTTTCCGGCGTCATGTCGCCGCTTTCGCCGACCTGCAGGCGGCCGTTGCCGGTCAGGTGCGGCATGCGCTTGCCGAGCATGTCCAGCGCACCCGACAGGATGATTGCGGTCAGGCTGCCGAGCATCACCGGCGGCAGCACCATCGCGAACATTTCGCCTTGCGGCAGGTGCATCAGTTCCGAATAGCCGATCGACAGCGGAATCGCGCCTTCGCCGACACCGCCCGCCATGATCGGCACGACGATGTACAGCAGCGTGTGGCGCGCGCCCAGGCCAAGCGCGGTGCCGACGGCCGTGCCGACGATTGCCGCGGCGATCGAACCGGCCGCGAGCGGGATGAAGATCTTCACGAAGCCCTGGATCAGCACGCGCCGGTCCATGCTCAGGATGCTGCCGACGATGATCGACGCGATGAACAGGTACAGGAAGTTGGTCGACTTCGTGAACTCGACCGTCAGGTTCAGCACCGGCTTCGGCAGCACGTGGTAGTACGTGAGCGCCGACGGCACGAAGGTCGCGAAGATCGCGGCCGCGCCGATGTTGCGCAGGAGCGGCAGGCGCTTGCCGAGTTCCGCGCACGTGAAGCCGAAGAACGCGAGCACGGCGATCGCCATCGAGATCTCGCCGGGCACCTTGCCCGTCACCACGAACCCGACGATCAGCGCGAACAGGATCACGTAGACCGGCAGCGGAATGATGCCGATGCGGATTTCCATCAGCTTCCACCAGCCTTCCGGCCAGAAGCGTTCGCGCACGGCGGGACCGGCTTCGGACATCGGCTCCGGATGGGATTGGGTATGGATAGAGGTCTGCAAGACGTGTCTCCTGATGTTGGAATGCCTGCTTTGCTTCGCGGCATCGTGTGCCGTCTATTACGCAACCCCCGTGCCAGAAATCCGGCCTGCCGGAATATTTTCAATTCATTGATTCGTAAGGGATTTATTTTGTCTGCCGAAAGGCCGGGCGCAGCGGGCTGGCCGAGATCTCGGAATCGGCCCGGCGCCCAGGCCGAGATTTCGGCCTGGCGCCGGCCGGGGGCTTGCTTGCGCCCTGATCGCGTCCTGATTTGCGCGCCATATCGCCGCGCGCGATTTTCTTCGCACAATCGCTTCGTAGACCACCTTCCCGCCGCTCTCTATCATCGGCTGATCCTTTTCCGACGCGACGACGACTGTCCGGAGAACGCCCGCGCGTTCGCCGCGGCGTCGCTCATCCGTCGACACCGTCTTTGGACAGGAGAGTGGTTCCCATGCTGCATCCCGTGTTTCCCGCCCGCTTTTCCTCCGGCCGCATCGCGCGGCTGATCCGGCCGGCCCGCCTGTTCGCGGCCGCGCTGCTCGCGGTGTCGCTCGGCCTCGCGCTGCCGAGCGGCGCGCGCGCCGACACCGCGCCGCTGAAGGTCGGCATCTCGACCAGCCCGCAGATCGAAGCGCTGAAGGTTGCCGCGAAGGAGGCGAAGGCGCAGGGGCTCGACGTGAAGATCATCGAATTCACCGACTGGAATACGCCGAACGCGGCGCTCGCGAACAAGGACATCGACGTCAACTACTTCCAGCACATCCCGTTTCTCGAGAACGCCAAGAAACAGGGCGGCTACGACTTCGTGTCGATCGCGCCCGGCACGATCATGAAGATCGGCCTCTATTCGAAGAAGGTGAAAAGCTTCGCCGAGCTGAAGGACGGCGCGCGCGTCGCGATCGCGAACGATCCGGTCAACGGCGGGCGCGGGCTGTTGCTGCTGCAGCGCGCGGGCCTCATCACGCTGAAGCCGGGCGCCGACTACCGCGCGACCACGCACGACATCGTGTCGAATCCGAAGCACCTGAAGATCATTCCGCTCGAAGCGTCGCAGCTCGCACGCTCGCTCGACGACGTCGATCTCGCGCAGGGCTACCCGAGCTTCATCAAGCTCGCCGGCACGACCGACCCGAACAGCGCGCTGCTGTTCGACGGCACCGAGAACAAGAACTTCGCGATCCAGTGGGTCGTGCGTCCCGACAGCGTGAACGATCCGCGCATCCGCAAGTTCATCGCGATCTACCAGCATTCGCCGGCGGTGCGCCGTGCGCTAGACAACGCGTTCGGCTCGCTGTACGCGATCGCGTGGTGACGGAGGCGAACATGACGACGGCGAACCGCAAGAAGATCCTGCTCAACGCGTTCAACATGAACTGCGTCGGGCACATCAACCACGGGCTGTGGACCCATCCGCGCGACCGCTCCGCGCACTACACCGATCTCGACTACTGGGCCGATCTCGCGAAGACGCTCGAACGCGGCAAGTTCGACGGGATCTTTCTCGCGGACATCGTCGGCGTGTACGACGTGTTCGGCGGCGGCCCCGACGCCGCGCTGCGCGAATCGGTGCAGGTGCCCGTCAACGATCCGCTGCTGCTCGTGCCGGCGATGGCGCAAGTCACGCGGCATCTCGGCTTCGGCGTGACCGCGAACCTGACCTACGAGCCGCCGTATCTGTTCGCGCGCCGGATGTCGACGCTCGATCACCTGACCAAGGGGCGCGTGGGATGGAACATCGTGACCGGCTATCTCGACAGCGCCGCGCGCGGGATGGGCCTCGCGCAACAGATCGGCCACGACGACCGCTACGAGCGCGCGGACGATTACATGGACGTCGTCTACAAGCTGTGGGAGCAGAGCTGGGACGACGACGCGGTGATCCGCGACGCGCACGCACGCGTGTTCGCGCAGCCGGCCAAGGTACGGCGCGTGAAGCACGACGGGCCGTTCTATTCGGTCGATGCGATTCATCTGAGCGAGCCGTCGCCGCAGCGCACGCCGGTGCTGTACCAGGCCGGTTCGTCGGCGCGCGGCGTCCAGTTCGCGGGGCGGCACGCGGAGTGCGTGTTCGTGAACGGCCAGAGCAAGGCCGCCGCGCGTGCGGCCGCGCTCGACATTCGCGCGGCTGCCGCGCGGCAGGGCCGCGATCCGGCGTCGATCAAGATCTTTGCCGGCGTGAGCGTCGTGACGGCCGGGACCGAATTGCTCGCCCGCGAGAAGTTCGACGAATACCGGCGCTACGCGAGCCCGGAAGCCGGCCTTGCGCATTTCGCGAGCTCGACCGGCATCGACTTCGCGAAGTACGGCCTCGACGAGCCGATCTCGTACGTGAAGACCGATTCGATCCAGTCGGCCGTCGACGCGATCTCGCGCAAGAGCACGACCGGCACCTGGACCGTGCGCCGGATGCTCGAACAGATGTCGCTCGGCGGCCGCTATGCGCCGATCGTCGGTTCGCCCTCGCAGGTCGCGGACGAACTGCAGTCGTGGATCGACGAGACCGGCATCGACGGCTTCAACCTGACGCGCACCGTGATGCCCGAGTCGTTCGAGGATTTCGTCGACTGGGTCGTGCCCGAGCTGCAGAACCGCGGCGTCTACAAGGAAGACTACGACCCCGCGCCGACGCTGCGCGAGAAGCTGTTCGGCGGCGGCGCGCGACTGCCTGCGTGGCACACCGGTGCGCAGCACCGGCCGGCCCGCGCGCGTGACGCCGCCCATTCCGCTGCGCATCCCGCGCATGCATGAACGTGACGGAGCGAAGCAATGACGCAATTGTTCGATACGCTGGGTTTCGTCGAGGCCTCGGCCGTGCGGGCCACCGCGGGGCTGGCTGCCCATGACGAGGCGGTTGCGCCGGCCGGCGGCGCGGCCGTGTCGCTCGCACATGTCGGCAAGGTGTTCGCGACGCCGCGCGGCCAGGCCGCCGCGCTGCGCGACGTGACGCTCGACGTGCGGCGCGGCGAGGTGTTCGGCATCATCGGCCGCAGCGGCGCAGGCAAGTCGACGCTGCTGCGGCTCGTGAACGGGCTCGAGCGCCCGAGCTCGGGCAGCGTGCGGGTGCAGGGCGTCGACGTCGGCGGGCTCGACGAGGACGGGCTCGTCGCGCTGCGCCGCCGCACCGGGATGGTGTTCCAGCATTTCAACCTGCTGTCGGCGAAGACGGTATTCGAGAACGTCGCGCTGCCGCTGAAGATCGCCGGCGTGCCGAAGGCCGAGCGCGTGCGCAAGGTCGATGCCTTGCTCGAACTCGTCGGGCTCGCCGCGAAGCGCGACGCGTATCCGGCGAGCCTGTCGGGCGGCCAGAAGCAGCGCGTCGGCATCGCGCGGGCGCTGGTGCACGATCCGGAGGTGCTGCTGTGCGACGAGGCGACGTCGGCGCTCGATCCCGAGACGACGCAGTCGATCCTCGCATTGCTCGCCGACATCAATCGCCGGCTCGGTCTGACGATCGTGCTGATCACGCACGAGATGGAAGTGATCCGTGCGGTGTGCGACACCGTCGCGGTGATCGAACAGGGCGAGGTCGTCGAAACCGGCCCCGTGTGGCGCGTGTTCGGCGCGCCGCAACATGGCGCGACGCGCGCGCTGCTCAGTACGCTCGTGCATGACCTGCCGGCCGAACTGGCCGCGCGCGTGCAGCCATTGTCCGGGCTGGCCGCGCTTCCCGACGGCGCGCAGGTCGTGCTCGACCTCCGGTATACGGGCGAAAGCGGCGGCGAGCCGGACGTCGGCGCGCTCGCGGTGGCGCTCGGCGGCTCGTTACATTTCCTGCACGGCGGGATCGAACGCATCCAGGGGCATGCGCAGGGGCGTCTCGTGATCGCGGCATCGCCGCGCATGGACGAAGCGGGCCCGTCGTCGGCACGTGGCGGCGCGGTCGCCGCGTTGCTCGAACGGGCGCGTCGCCACGCGAATCACGCGGAGGTGCTCGGCTATGTTTGATCTCTGGTGGCCCGAACTGCTCGACGCGATTCGCGACACACTGTCGATGGTCGCCGCATCGGCCGCGATCGCCGCGCTGATCGGCATCCCGCTCGCGGTGATCCTCGTGACGACCGCGCCCGGCGGCATCTACGAGCGACGCGGCGTGAACGCGGTGCTCGGCGCGCTCGTCAACGTGTTCCGCTCGACGCCGTTCATCATCCTGCTCGTCGCGCTGCTGCCGTTCACGCGCGTGCTGATCGGCACGACCATCGGCGTCTGGGCGGCCGTCGTGCCGCTGTCGATCGCCGCGATTCCGTTCTTCGCGCGGATCGCCGAAGTGAGCCTGCGCGAAGTCGATCGCGGGCTGATCGAGGCCGCGCTCGCGATGGGTGCGAAGCGCCGCCATATCGTGTGGCACGTGCTGCTGCCCGAAGCGCTGCCCGGCATGCTCGGCGGCTTCACGATCACCGTCGTCGCGCTGATCGGCTCGACCGCGATGGCGGGCGCCGTCGGCGCGGGCGGGCTCGGCGATCTTGCGATCCGCTACGGCTACCAGCGTTTCGACACCACCGTCATGGCGACCGTGATCGTGATCCTGATCGCCCTCGTTTCCGCCGTGCAAATCACCGGCGACCGCCTGGTCCGACACGTGACCCGGCGTACCTGAGCGGCGCCACGAGCGCCGGCTCTTTTCATCGACGACCCTGAGAGAACGATACCCATGACCTTGCCCATCGGCGCGCCGCGCGAGTGGAACGGACAATTCGAGGAAGCGCTGTTTCTGGAGGTCGCGCGACGCCATCGTCCCGGCTTTCCGGACAAGCTCGCCACGCCGCCGCGCGAGCCGCGCAACGACGACGAACTCGCTGCCGTCGCCGACTACTACACGAAGATGGCGTCGCACGACCTGTTCATCGTGCAGGTCGTCGCGAAAGCGATCGACACGCTGTTTCGCGACGATCCGCATTTCCAGCTGATCCTGTCGCGCCAGCTCGGCGACGACGGCGCGCACGCGGTGATCGGCCGCGAGCGCGTGACCGAACTGACGGGCCGCGATCCGCTGCCGGAAGTCGAGCAGCTCGTCGCCGCGCACTGGGAGCGCATCGGCGATATCGCGGTGCGCGACGTGGCCGGCTTCCTCGCGTTCGAATGGCATTACGAGCTGCACATCCTCGCGAAGCTGTGGATCCAGCGCAAGACCGGCCGCATCGCCGACGGCGCGATGCGCGAGCACGGCGAGAACCGTATCCGGCCGGACGAGGAGTGGCATCGCGTGCAGATCGTCCAGTGGTGGTTCGATACGCTGAAGGCGCTGCCGGCCGTGGAGCGCGATGCGCTGATCGACCGCGTGATCGCCGCCGACGAGGAAACGCAGGCGCGGCTCGACGGCTATCTTCACGACGAATACGCGCATACTGCGCATGTGTTCGGCGCGGATATCGCCGAATACCGCGCGATTTACGACGACTGGCGGCGCGAAATCCTGGCGCGGCTGACCGGCCGCCGGCTCGACGCGCTCGTGCCGTTGTCGGGCGCGGTCGTTGCGCACGAAACCATTGAACAGGAAATCGTTACATGAACGATCCACGTGGCCCGGCGACGCTTGCGCCGGATACCGGGGCGCACGGCATCGACGCCGATGCGCTGGCGCGTGCCGTCGACGCGCTGCGCGTGACGGCCGCCGCGCGCGATCGCGCGGGCGGTCATGCGGCCGACGAGAAGCAATGGCTCGCCGATGCGGGCCTGCTGACGCTCGCCGTGCCGCGCGAATTCGGCGGACAGGAAGCCGCGTGGCCCGAGATCTACGACACGATCCGGCGAATCGCGCGCGTCGACAGCGCGCTTGCGCATCTGGTCGGGTTCCAGGTCCTGCAAGTGGTGAGCGTCGACGTGTGGGGCAGCGCCGCACAGCGCGAACGCTATCTGCGCGGCACGGTCGAGCATCGCTGGTGGTGGGGCAATGCGGTCAATCCGCTCGACACGCGTCTCGTCGCTACCGCGACGCCGGACGGCGGCTACCGGCTCGACGGCGTGAAGGGCTTCTGCTCCGGCACCCGCGGTTCGCAGCGGATGACGGTGTCCGCGCACGATCCGGCAACCGGCCGCTCCGTGTTCGGCGTGGTGCCGACCGATCGCGACGGGATCACCGTCAACGAAGACTGGGATCCGATCGGCCAGCGCCAGACCGACAGCGGCAGCGTACGCTTCGACGGCGTGACGCTCGCGCCGGACGAAGTGCTGCATCGCTCCGAAGCGCCGCCGACGCCGCGCGCGACGCTGCGCACGCTGGTGTCGCAGCTCGTGCTGACGAACCTGTTCGTCGGGCTCGCGGAAGGCGCGCTCGCCGAGGCGCGCGACTACGTGCGCCAGCAGGGCAGGCCGTGGATACATTCGGGCGTCGCACAGGCGAGCGACGATCCGTATACGCTGCAGCGCTTCGGCGACATGCGCGTGCGGGCCGTTGCCGCCGCGTCGCTGGCCGATCGCGCGGCCGCCGAACTGCAGCGCGCGTGGACGCGCCGGCACGCGTTGACGGCCGACGAACGCGCGGAAGCGGCGCTCGCCGTGTCGGAAGCGAAGATCGTCGCGCAACGCGCGGCGCTCGAGAACGGCGAGGCGTTGTTCGATGCGTGCGGCGCACGCGCGACGGCCGCGACGCTCGGCCTCGACCGCTTCTGGCGGAATGCCCGCACGCATACGCTGCACGATCCGCTCGACTATCGGTTGCGCGATGTCGGCCGGTTTGCGCTGACGGGGGAATTGCCGCAGGCGTCGCTTTATACGTAACCGAGCGCGCTACGTCATTGATCGCCGGGCGGCGGGCCTTCCGGCGACACGGTCGCCGGCCCGCCGGCCAACGGCGCGCCGCTGGCTGTCCCGGCGCGCTGGTACGACGCCAGTTCGTTCGAATAGCGTGCTGTCCGCACGCCGTTCACGTCGTAGTACTCCTCGACCGACTTGACCCATCGGCCCACCGACGGCACGTACCAGAACGCCTTGTAGGTCTTGCCGGTCAGTTCCACCGTCCCGTTGTTGCGGCTCTGCATCACGATCGTCGAACCGCCTGCGTTGCGGGATACGCCGGACGTGATCGACTGCCCCGGCGCGGTTTGCGCGTTCCACGTCCCTTCGGCCTCGATCTTGATCGCATCGAACTTGCCGCCGGCGACGGTGACAGTATCGGGGCCGACCACCTTGTAATGCGTGTCGTACGCTTCCGATGCGTGCTGCGGATTCGGGTGCGCTTCGCTGTATTTGACCGTCCACATCTTGCCGGCCGTCAGCGGAAACGCAAGCGGCCGGTTCACCACGGTTTCGGTGCCGTTGACGTTGCGCGAACGGCTCCAGTCCGCGTCGACGATCAATTCGCGCGGCGCCTGCGTCGTGCCGCTCTGCCGGGTTTCGACGTAGATGTGATCTGACGTGGTGCGCTGCACGGAAATCTGGTCGCGCGTCTGGCGCCAGCCGTTCGGGCCGATTTCGACCGTGTCGATGTAGGTCCAGGTATCGCCCGGCTTCAGCGCGGGCGCCGCGACCGATTGGGCGAGTGCGACGCCGGGGACGGCGGCGCACAGTAACAGCGTGGCAAGCGTTTTGTTTTTCATGGTGTTTGGAGAGGGCCGACGGTCTCGCCGGGCAGCTTATCAACCCCACCTTTCAAACGGCATGCCGCGGGCGGCGCCAGGGCCGCGCTTTCGTTGCCGCCTTGCCGTCATATGCTGGACGCCTGAAATGATATGTTATATCGTAGCGATACAATATATCATTTCCTATCCAACGTCCCGCTTCCGGAATCGCCCGATGAACACCGCCCACCCGCCGTCCGCGCGGCTTCCCGTGACCGTCCTGTCCGGCTTCCTCGGCGCGGGCAAGACCACGCTGCTCAACCACATCCTCAACAACCGCGAAGGCCGCCGCGTCGCGGTGATCGTCAACGACATGTCCGAGGTCAACATCGACGCCGCGCTCGTCCGCGACGGCGGCGCCGGGTTGTCGCGTACCGACGAGAAGCTGGTCGAGATGAGCAACGGCTGCATCTGCTGCACGCTGCGCGAGGATCTGCTGATCGAGGTCGACCGGCTCGCGCGCGAAGGGCGCTTCGACCAGCTCGTGATCGAGTCGACCGGCATCTCCGAGCCGCTGCCGGTGGCCGAGACGTTCACATTCGAAGGCGAGGACGGCCGCAGCCTCGGCGAAGTCGCGCGGCTCGACACGATGGTGACGGTGGTCGACGCGTTCAACTTCCTGCGCGACTACGCGTCGCGCGACAGCCTGCAGGCGCGCGGCGAATCGATGGGCGACGAGGATGCGCGCACGGTCGTCGATCTGCTGATCGACCAGATCGAGTTCTGCGACGTGATCGTGGTCAACAAGGTCGACCTGATCGACGCGCCGGCCCGCGAGCGGCTGATCGCACTGCTGCGCGGCCTGAATCCGCGCGCGCGGATCGAGATCGCCGAATTCGGCAAGGTGCCGCTCGAGCGCGTGCTCGACACCGGGTTGTTCGATTTCGATGCGGCGTCGCTCGCGCCGGGCTGGCTGCAGGAAATGCGCGGCACGCACACCCCCGAGACCGACGAATACGGGATCCGCAGCTTCGTCTATCGGGCGCGGCGGCCGTTTCATCCGCAGCGCTTCTTCGATCTCGTCGAAAGCGAATGGCCGGGCGTCGTCCGCTCGAAGGGCTTCTTCTGGATGGCCACCCATCCGACTATCGCGGGTTCGTGGTCGCAGGCCGGCGCGGTCGCGCGGCACGGGCCGGCCGGTCACTGGTGGGCGGCCGTGCCGCCCGAGCGCTGGCCGCAGGATCCGGAGGCCGTCGCGCAGATTCGCGCGCGGTGGGACGAGCGCGTCGGCGACGCGCGCCAGGAGCTCGTGCTGATCGGCATGGACATGGACGAGCCGGCGCTGCGTGCCCGCTTCGATGCGTGTCTGCTGACCGACACCGAGATGGCCGCCGGCCCCGAACGATGGATCACGTGGGACAACCCGTTTCACGACTGGACCTGACCCGAACGCGCTTCCTGCATCGAACCGGATGGAGAAGGCGCTCCACCGGACTCCGAGCATGAATGCACCGCTTCCCGATATTTCCGTGACCGACGCCGCGCCGCGGCACCGCCCGCTCGACTGGGTCGGCATGCAGGGCATCGACCTCCCTGTTGCGGTGGCCGAGCCCGGCTGCCGGCGCGACGTGCATGCGCGCGCCGGCGTACAGGTCGATCTGCCCGCGCCGCACGTGAAAGGCATCCACATGTCGCGGCTGTACCGGCTGCTCGACACGCTGGGCGACGGCGAAGCGCTGTCGGCGGCCTGCCTGCGACACTTGCTGCACGAGATGGTCGACAGTCATCGCGACTGCGGCACGCGCAGCGCACGGCTGCGGCTGCATTTCGACCTGCTGGCGCGCCGCCCGGCGCTCGTTACCGAAGGGCTGGCCGGCTGGAAGTCGTATCCGGTGCGGCTCGACGCGACGCTGACGGGCGATATGTTTGCGCTGCACGCGCAGGTGACGATCGTCTATGCGTCGACGTGTCCGTGCTCGGCCGCACTGTCGCGGCACTGGGTCGAACAGGCGTTTCTCGCCGCGTTCGGCCGCGACGATCGCGTGGAACCGGCCGCGGTCGCCGCATGGCTGCAGCGACACGCAACCGCAGCGACGCCGCACAGTCAGCGCAGCGAAGCGGTCGTCGACGTCGGGCTTGCTGCCGGCCACGCGCCCCTCGGGCTGATCGCGCTGATCGATCGCGTCGAGCATGCTCTCGGCACGCCGGTGCAGACCGCCGTGAAGCGCGCGGACGAACAGGCGTTCGCGGTGCTGAACGGCCAGAACCTGATGTTCGTCGAGGATGCCGCGCGGCGCGTACAGGCGGCGCTGGACAGTGCTTATGCGAATCCGCGCGTTCACGTGCGCCATCTGGAGAGCCTGCATCCGCACGATGCGGTCGCGTGGGCGGCGCCGGCGCGTGACGGGGTTCCCGCATGCTGATCCGCAAGCTGTTCCGGTTCGAGAACGCGCACATCGTGCGCGGCTGCAGCACACGGCGCTGCTCGCATTCGATCCACGGCCACTCGTACAAGGTCGAACTGCTGCTCGAAGCGCATGCGCTCGACAACGGGCAGATGGTGTACGACTTCGGGCTTCTCAAAGGCGACGTGCGCGACCTGATCGACGCGTTCGACCATGCGGTGACGCTGTGGTCCGGGGACGATCGCGATTACGTCGACAGCATGCGCCGGCACTCGGAGCGTTGGGTGCTGCTGCCCGTTTCGCCGAGCGCCGAGCAGTTCTCGCGCGTGCTGTTTCGTCTTGTCGATGCAGTGCTGTCCGGCGCCGCGATGTCGAATGGCGAGGCCGACGTGCGCCTGCACTCGGTGATCGTTCACGAAACCGAGACGGGCTACGCGCAGTGCTTTCACGACGATGCGTTCAATCCGCGCATGGGCCGCATCGACCTCGACGCGATCGTGTTCTCGCCGGCCATCGCCGCGCAGTGGCGCGATCCCGGCCTGCTCGACCGGCTCGCGCGCGATCGCATCCATTCAACGCAGGAATCCAGATGATCAGAAAGAACCCGCGCGGCGACCTGCCGCAAATCCACCCGAACGCGTTCGTCGATCCGACCGCCATTCTGTGCGGACGCGTGATCGTCGAGGAGAACGTGTTCATCGGCCCGTACGCGGTGATCCGCGCCGACGAAACGGATGCCGACGGCGAGATCGCGCCGATCGTGATCGGCGCGCATTCGAACATCCAGGACGGCGTCGTGATCCATTCGAAGTCGGGTGCGAGCGTCACCATCGGCCGGCATACGTCGATCGCGCATCGCGCGATCGTGCACGGGCCATGCAAGGTCGGCGACGGCGTGTTCGTCGGGTTCAACAGTGTGCTGTTCAACTGCACGATCGACGACGGTTGCGTCGTGCGCTACAACGCGGTCGTCGACGGCTGCCGTCTGCCGCCGGGCTTCTATGTGCGCTCGACCGAGCGCATCGGGCCGGAAACCGACCTCGCGGCGTTGCCGCAGGTCACCGCCGATGCGAGCGACTTCTCCGAGGACGTCGCGCGCACGAACAATGCGCTGGTGCTCGGCTACAAGCACATCCAGAACGAGTTCTGACCGATGACCGAGCGCATGCGACAGCCAGCCGGCGACGGTGACGCATTCGACGCGGCAGCGCGGCGTCATGCGGATCTGCTCGTTCACGGCGGCACGGTGATGACGCCCTGCGGCGCCGAGCGGATCGACGTGGCGTGTGCGGGCGGCCGCGTGGTCGCGCTGGGCGCATTGCGCGGAAGCTGGGGCGCTGATGTATTGCTGGATGCCGGTGGACTGCACGTGCTGCCGGGTGTCGTGGACAGCCAGGTGCATTTCCGCGAACCGGGCCTGATGCACAAGGAGACGTTCGAGGCCGGCACGCGCGGCGCGGTGCTCGGCGGTGTCACGACCGTCTTCGAGATGCCCAATACGCAGCCGCTGACGCTGGACGAACACGATCTGCGAGCGAAGCTGGATCTTGCGCGCGGCCGGGCGTGGTCCGATTACGCGTTCTACGTCGGCGGCTCGGCCGTGAACGCGGAACGGTTGCCGTTGCTCGAAAACCTGCCCGGCTGCGCGGGCGTGAAGGTGTTCATGGGCAGTTCGTTCGGCGACCTGCTGGCCGACGACGACACCGTATTGCGCCGCATCCTGCGGCACGGCCGTCGGCGCATGGCCGTGCACGCCGAGGACGAAGCGCGGCTGCGCGCACGCAAGGCGATCGTCGAAGCGAGCGGCGACGTGCGCGACCATCCGCGCTGGCGCGACGACGAAAGCGCGCTGATCGCGACGCGGCGGATCGTCGGACTGGCTGCGCAGACGGGGCGGCGTCTGCACTTGCTGCATGTCTCCACCGCGCAGGAAATGGCGTTTCTCGCGCGGCATCGGCGGCGCGTGACGGTCGAAGTCACGCCGCATCACCTGAGCCTGCATGCGCCCGACTGCTACGAGCGGCTGGGCACGTTCGCGCAGATGAATCCGCCGGTGCGCGAGCGGCATCATCGGCACGCGCTGTGGCAGGCCGTTCGCGACGGCCTGGTCGACGTGATCGGCAGCGATCACGCGCCGCATACGCGTGAAGAAAAGGGCCGCCCGTATCCGCAGTCGCCGAGCGGGATGACCGGCGTGCAGACGCTGCTGCCGCTGATGCTCGACCACGTGCATGCCGGCCGCCTGAGCCTCGAACGGCTCGTCGATCTCACGAGTGCCGGCCCGGCGCGGATCTTCGGCATCGAAGGCAAAGGGCGGATTGCACTCGGCTACGACGCCGATTTCAGCATCGTCGACCTGCGTGCGCGCCGGATCATCCGCAATGAATGGATCGCGAGCGTGAGCGGCTGGACGCCTTACGACGGTTGCGCAGTTACCGGGTGGCCCGTGCATACGGTCGTGCGCGGGCAGGCTGCCGTGCGCGACGGGGCGCTGAACGGGCAGCCGGCGGGGCGACCGGTTGCGTTTCTGGATGCGGACGCGCCGCCGGTTTGACGCGTTTCGGCGTTACGCACCGGTGTGGCGCCGACGCCGGCCATCGCGTCGCCCGATCATTCCGCTTCGGGCGGGAAGATCGCGTAGACCTTGCCCGATGGCGCCTGCGCGACCGATGCGCCATCGGCGAGCGGGCCGATGATCTTGCTGACCGCGTGCTGCCCCCGGGCGGTCTTGAAAAGCCATGCGCCCGGATAGTGTTCGCGCAGTCCGCGCACGCCGAACCTGACGTCGGTGCCGGCCGGGTAGGTGAGGTCGCCGACGCTCGCCGCGCGCGCCAGCGTCGCGTAATCGAATGCGAGAATGTTGCGGTTCCGGTCGAGTCTCACGTCGGGATGCCGCAGCGGTAGCGACGACAGCTCGAACACGGCGCCGTCGGCGACCCGGATCTCCCAATAGTCGTTGTCGCGCAGGCCGTCCCCGTAGGCGGTCGTGCTTCTCATCAGTCGCGAGCCGGCCGGCACGGCGACACCGGCCACGCGATTGCCGTCGGCCAGGTGGCACAACCAGAGCGTCCGGATCCGCGCGTCGTTGCGCAACACGATTTCCAGCGGCTCGTTCGCGCCGCAGATCCATCCGTCGATTGTTCGGGGGCCGGTGGTGGTCAGCCGCAGTGCGGTGAGGCTGGGCGGGTATTGGTCGTTCCGCGGCGCTTCATCGTCGAATTCCGATCCGACGTTCATCGCCACCGCCGGAATGCCGTGGACATCGACCACGTGCGGGAACTCGACCTTCTCGATCGATTTCATGTCGCCGGCGTTGAAGAGCGACAGCCGGGTGCCGGGCGGCATGTCGATGCCGAGCAGATGCTCGCGCTTCTCGAGCACGGGATGTTTCGCGGCTTCTTCCTTCCTGGTGTTCAGCTCGACCCGCAGGCTGATCACGCACATCAAGACGAAGAAACTGCTCGTCACGCCCAGTGCGGCGAGGATGGCGGTGGAGCGTCCGCGATGCGCGCGAAACGATTGCCGTGCACGCGGAAACAGCGCGAGCGCGACGGCCCAGAGCAGCATGGCGACGGCCGCTAGAAACGAAATGGCGAGAGCGACGAAGAAGGTGCCGGAGAAAATCGGAGCGGGAATCATGAGACAGGCGAGCGACCGAGCGGAATCGTTGCCGGAATGGCCCCGGTGGAGCGGGGCGAGCCGGTATCGTCAAGTGAAGGGGGCCGCCGCCGGCGTGGCCCGGATGGCAAGCGGCATGTCAGGAGCTTGTACGAACGGGTGTCATTGTAGTGTCCCGGCCCAATGATCGGACGAAAGCGGCGCGCGGCGCGCGTTTTGCCGATGCCTGGATCGGCAGGCGCACCGTCTGCTTGATGCGCTTCGGCGGAATCCCGGCTTCGGCGTTGCGCACGCCTTCGATCTGCGTGAGGGCCGACGTTTCTCGTCAAGGGGCCGGTCGCGTTGCGCGCCGGGATGCGGTCGGCGACGATCCGGCGCAAACCGCGCCGCCTGATCCGCATGCACCGGGTGAGCGGCACGGTGCTGCTCTCGCCGGGCATGAAGCTGGCGCTCGAGCGCCGTTGACGAGGCTCACTGCGCCGGCAACGCGGCCGCCAGCGCGCGCAGCGCATCCACCGTCTGCGGATTCGCGGGGAAGAACGCCTCGATCGCCAGCTCCGACAGCGTGACGTCGACCGGCGTGCCGAACACCGTCGTCGTGCTGAAGAACGTCAGTTCGCCGGCCGCCGTGCGCAGCCGCAGCGGCACCGCGATGTCCGCGTAATCGGCGCGCGCGGCCGCGTCGTCGGGCTGGCCGGCCGGCGCCGGGTACGCGGCGAGTTCGTCGCGCAGCGTATGCAGCGTGCGGTCGCCGCTCGCGTCGATCTGCCGTTGCAGTCGATGCAGGATATGCGCGCGCCATTCGTTCCAGTTGACGATCTGCGACGCGAGGCCGTCCGGATGCAGGCTCAGGCGCAGCACGTTGACGGGCGGCTGCAGCAGTGCCGGATCGGCCTGCGCGACCAGCGCGCCGAGCATCCGGTTCGCGGCGAGCAAGGTCCAGTGACGATCCACCGCGAGCGCCGGATACGGCTCGTGACCGCGCAGCACCGCTTCGACCGCGCCGCGCGCCACATCGAGCTGCGGATCCGAAAACGGCCGCTCGCGAAAGAGCGGCGCATAGCCGGCCGCGACGAGCAGCGCATTGCGCTCGCGCAGCGGCACGTCGAGGCGTTCCGCGAGATGCAGCACCATGTCGCGGCTCGGCTGCGCACGCCCCGATTCGACGAAGCTCAGGTGTCGCGCGGACACCTCCGCTTCGAGCGCGAGCGCCATCTGGCTCAGGCGCCGGCGTTGACGCCACGTGCGCAGCAGCGGGCCGATGCCGGACGCGCGGCCGGCGGACGGGGGGAGCGAATGAAGGGCGGCGGTCGGGTTCATGCCCACGATGATAGGCAATCCCGCGCGCCCCGGACATGACCTGCGAGGTAAGCATTCCGGTTCGGTCGGCATTGCCGACCGCGCGTGCCTGCGCGTGGCGCTACGATCCCGACGCGCGCGTGAACCGCATGTACTACGCGACGTCGGTCGAGACGAAGACAACCTACGCGCTCTGCTACGTCGGCCTGCTCGCGTTTCTCGCGCTGATGACGTCCGGCGTGCACGACATGCTGCGCGTCGCGCATGCATCGATCTGATCGATGTAAAAAACGGCGGCGCGCTCATGCGCGGCCGCCGCCGTTTTCCCCTTCCGGCGACATTCACGCGTCGCGGTGACGCAGTTCGACGCGCTTGATGTCCTTCACGATCACGAGATAGCTGAACACCGTGACGAGCGCGTTCAGCCCGACGAACACGAGCGCGCCGTTGAACGAGCCGCTCGCGCCGACCAGGTAGCCTATCGCGATCGGCGCGACGATGCCGGCCGTGTTGCCGAACATGTTGAACAGGCTGCCCGACAGGCCGATCGCTTCCTTCGGCGCGGTGTCCGCGACGACCGCCCAGCCGAGCGAGCCGATCCCCTTGCCGAAGAACGACACGGCCATCAGCACGATCACGAGCACTTCGCTGTCGACGTAATTGCAGCCGATGATGACCATCGACAGCAGCATCCCGCCGACGATCGGAATCTTGCGCGCGAGCGTCAGCGACACGCCGCGACGGATCAGCGTATCCGACAGCATCCCGCCGAGCACGCCGCCGAGGAACCCGCAGATCGCCGGCAGCGACGTCATGAAACCGGCCTTTAGCAGCGACATCCCGCGCGCCTGCACGAGGTAGATCGGGAACCACGTGAGGAAGAAGTAGGTGAGCACGTTCACGCAATACTGGCCGAGATAGACGCCGAGCAGCATCCGGTTCGACAGCAACTGGCGCACGTAGTACCAGCCCGCGACGCGATTGCCCGCGGACGCCGTGCCGTTGGCGCGGGCCCCGGTGGGCCGGCTCGTCGTGCGCACGAGGCCGCCGCCCTGCTCGATATGCTCGAGTTCCGCGCGATTCACCGCCGGATGGTCGGCCGGATCCTTCATCACGCGCAGCCACAGGAACGCGAGCGCGATGCCGGCGAGGCCGAGCCACAGGTACACCTGATGCCAGCCGTACGCATGCGTGAGCCACGCCATCAGCGGCGAGAACACCACCGCCGCGAAATACTGCGCGGCGTTGAAGATCGCCGACGCCGTGCCGCGCTCGGCGGTCGGGAACCAGCTCGCGACGACCTTCGCGTTCGCGGGAAACGCGGGCGCTTCGGCGATGCCGACCGCGAAGCGCATCACGAACAGCGCCGTCACCGCGAACGCCGCGCTGCCGCCGAGGCCGATCGTGCTCTGCAGCAGCGTGAACGCCGACCACAGGAAGATGCTCGTCGCATACACGCGCCGCGCGCCGAAGCGATCGAGCAGCCAGCCGCTCGGCAACTGCGCGAGCACGTACGCCCAGCTGAACGCCGAGAAGATGTAGCCCATCGTCACCGGATCGATGCCGAAGGCCTTGCGAATCGGCGTGCCGGTGATCGACAGCGTCGCGCGGTCCGCATAGTTGAGCGTCGTGACGACGAACAGCATCGCCAGGATCCAGTAACGCACGGCGGTGCGGCGCGCGGTGCCGGCGAGATCGATCGGGAGATCGCGAGAGGTGGTCTGATTGGGCACTTTAATGTACGTCGTCGTATGACATGGCGGGAATTTTATGAGTAATGACAGGATGCAGAAACCTCGGGTTTTCCCTTTGAAAGATGACGCAAAAAGGTAAGAAACACGCGGGTACACTAGATATATAAGGCTTTCGCGATGGCGATGGCAGGTTCGGCACGCCATGCGAATATTGAAATGTCGTCGGCAGACATCGTATCTGTTGAGCTACAATGAGCCCATCATTCCCGAACCACGGAGCACACCTCATGCAACTGACTGGAGAGATGCTGATCGGCGCCGACGCGGTGGCCGGCTCGGCCGGTACCTTGCGCGCGTTCGACCCGACGAAGGGCGCGCCGATCGATGCGCCGGCGTTCGGCGTCGGGACGCAGGCCGACGTCGAGCGCGCGTGCGAACTCGCGCGCGACGCCTTCGACGCGTACCGCGCACAGCCGCTCGCGGCCCGCGCGGCGTTTCTCGAAGCGATCGCCGACGAAATCGTCGCGCTCGGCGATGCGCTGATCGAACGCGCACACGCAGAAACGGGCCTGCCCGTCGCACGCCTGCAGGGCGAGCGCGGCCGTACCGTCGGCCAGCTCCGGCTGTTCGCGCGCGTCGTGCGCGACGGGCGTTTCCTCGCCGCGTCGATCGATCCCGCGCAGCCGGCGCGCACGCCGCTGCCGCGCTCGGACCTGCGGCTGCAGAAGGTCGGACTCGGGCCTGTCGTCGTGTTCGGCGCGAGCAACTTCCCGCTCGCGTTCTCGGTGGCCGGCGGCGATACCGCGTCGGCGCTGGCGGCCGGTTGCCCGGTGATCGTCAAGGCGCACGAAGCGCACCTCGGCACGTCCGAACTGGTCGGCCGCGCGATCCGCGCCGCCGTCGCGAAATGCGGGATGCCGGCCGGCGTGTTTTCGCTGCTGATGGGCCCCGGCCGCGTGATCGGCGCGGCGCTCGTCAGCCACCCGGCGATCCAGGCCGTCGGCTTTACCGGATCGCGGCAGGGCGGCATGGCGCTCGTGCAACTCGCGAACGCGCGCCCGCAGCCGATTCCCGTCTATGCGGAAATGAGCAGCATCAACCCGGTCGTGCTGTTCCCGTCCGCGCTGGCCGCGCGCGGCGATGCGATCGCGACGGGCTTTGTCGATTCGCTGACGCTCGGCGTCGGCCAGTTCTGTACGAACCCCGGCCTCGTGCTGGCGATCGACGGTCCCGATCTCGACCGCTTCGAGTCGGTCGCCGCGCAGGCGCTCGCGAAGAAGCCGGCTGGCGTGATGCTCACGCGCGGCATCGCCGACGCGTTTCGCAACGGTCGCGGCAAGCTGGCCGAACTGCCGGGCGTGCGTGAAATCGGCTCGGGCGAAGCGGCGCAGACCGAATGTCAGGCGGGCGCAGCGCTGTACGAAGTCGCCGCACAGGCGTTCCTGGCCGAGCCGGCGTTCAGCCACGAAGTGTTCGGGCCGGCATCGCTGATCGTGCGCTGCCGCGATCTCGACGAAGTCGCGCGCGTGCTCGACGCGCTGGAAGGCCAGCTGACGGCTACGCTGCAGATGGACGCCGACGACAAGCCGCTCGCGCGCCGCCTGCTGCCGATCCTCGAACGCAAGGCCGGGCGCCTGCTCGTCAACGGCTACCCGACCGGCGTCGAGGTGTGCGACGCGATGGTGCACGGCGGGCCGTTCCCGGCGACGTCGAACCCGGCCGTCACGTCGGTCGGCGCGACCGCGATCGAGCGTTTCCTGCGGCCGGTGTGCTACCAGGACTTCCCGGACGATCTGCTCCCCGAAGGACTGCAGGAAAGCAATCCGCTCGCGATTCCGCGTCTGCGGGACGGCAACGCGGAGTAAGGGGGCGGCGGCTCGGGGCGCAAGCCCGGGCCTGCTTGCCGGACGAATGAAAGCGGGGGTGGCCGGCTGGCTGCCTCCGCTTTTTTCATGGCGGCTTCCGCGTCGCCGGAATTTCTCCTACAGTAGCGAAGCCTCGGGCCGGCCGGCCCGCGGGCGAGCCTGAGAGCCCGACAAAAGACTAACGAGGAGCCATCCGATGAACATCAGCAAGCGCGGCGATCACCTGTTCGCCGCCGGATTGTGGAAAGCGATCGGCGACGTCGCGCATTCCGTGCGCAGCCGGATCGGCCAGTACAGCGAAGGGCGCGTGCTCGCGAATGCGCTGCTGGAATTCCAGCGCGACCTGGGCGGCAGCGAATTCGACGTGACGATCAACCAGGGGCGGCCCGTGACGGACTCGGACGCGCATTCGCTCATGTTCGGCCTTGCCGTGCGACGCTTCAGGCAGGACATGGAGGCGCTGGTGTTCGCGCTCGAGCATCGCCGCGGCATCGACGAACGCGACCAGAACCTGCGCACCGAAGCGCTGATGCAGGCCAACAGCCAGCTCACCACCGCGAAGCAGTCCGCGACGATCACGGTCGGTCGGTTCTTCGATGCGGTCGTCGACCGCGACGTGCTGGGGCAGATTCTCGGCGGCGAATCGAACGCGCGCGTGCGTGCGGGTGCGCAGGGCCGGATCGAGGCGACCCGGATCAAGCTCGGCAACGTGCGTCACCGGATCATCGGCGTCATCGCGCAGATGTGAATGGCGTGCTGCGCGGCGGGGTGCGTCGCGCGGCTGTCGCTACAAACGACTGCGGCCGGCAAAAGCCGGCCGCGATGCCTGACAGGCAAACCAGCCGGCCGCCGCGCCGCAGAGGGCGCCGCGCCGGCCGTACCCGCTTACTGCGGGCCCATCTTCTTGATCAGCACGTCCAGCTCGGCCACTTCGGCATCGGTCAGGTCGACGAGCGGTGCGCGCACCGGACCCGCGTCGTGGCCGACGAGCTTCGCGCCCGCCTTCACGATGCTGACCGCGTAGCCCGCGCGGCGGTTGCGAATATTCAGGTATGGCAGGAAGAACTCGTCGATCAGGCGGCCGACCGTTGCGTGGTCGTCCTTCGCGATCGCTTCGTAGAATTCCATCGCCGTCTTCGGGATGAAGTTGAATACCGCCGACGAGTACACCGGCACGCCGAGCGCCTTGTACGCGGCTGCGTAGACTTCGGCCGTCGGCAGGCCGCCGAGGTACGCGAAGCGGTCGCCCAGGCGGCGGCGGATCGTGACCATGCTCTCGATTTCGCCGACGCCGTCCTTGAAGCCGATCAGGTTCGGGCAACGGTCGGCCAGACGCTCGAGCATGTCGGCGTTCAGCTTCGAATTCGCGCGGTTGTACACCACGACACCGATCTTCAGCGAACGGCATACCTGCTCGACGTGCTCGGCGATCCCTTCCTGGCTGGCTTCGGTCAGGTAGTGCGGCATCAGCAGCACGCCGCTCGCGCCGAGGCGCTCGGCTTCCTGCGCATATTCGATGGCGACGCGCGTGGCACCGCCCGCGCCGGCGAGGATCGGCACCTTGCCCTTGCAGGTTTCCGTCGCGACGCGGATCACGTCCGAATATTCGCGCTGCGTGAGCGAGAAGAATTCACCGGTGCCGCCGGCTGCGAACAGCGCGGTCGCGCCGTACGGCGCCAGCCATTCGAGGCGCTCGGCATAGGTGGTCGGGCGGAAGCTGCCATCTGCGTCGAAGTCCGTCAGCGGAAACGACAGCAGGCCGTGGGAGATGATCTGTTTGAGTTCTTGCGGTGAGGTCATGGTTGGGTCGTCCGTCTAGCGCGAGTGCTGGGTTCGTCGGGAACGGCATACGAGCCACATTGGCGATGTCGTTGTATGTCATCGTACAACGAGGGAAAGGGTGGCGCAAGCAGTTTGCGCTCGGATTATAGGTAGGGTCTTTCCGGATAAGGGTTTACGTACTATCCCGGATTGGTGTTGAATGTCGTATGATGACTAACGATATCACCGGTAGCTTCCAGGAATTCCGATGACTGCTTCCCCTCTCTATATTCGCGTGCATCCGGACGACAACGTCGCCATCGTCGTCAACGACGGCGGCTTGCCCGAGGGCGCGACGTTCGCCGACGGGCTCACGCTGCGTGAAGGCGTGCCGCAAGGGCACAAGGTGGCGCTCGCCGATCTCGCGGCCGGCGACCCGATCGTCCGCTACAACGTCGTGATCGGCTACGCGCTCACCGAGCTGCGCCGCGGCAGCTGGGTCAATGAACGCACGATGCGCATGCCCGAACCGCCGGGGCTCGACGACCTGCCGCTCGCGACGCGCGCCGCGCCGGCGCTCGCGCCGCTCGAAGGCTATACGTTCGAAGGCTTCCGCAATGCGGACGGCTCCGTCGGCACGCGCAACATCCTCGCGATCACGACGACCGTGCAGTGCGTGTCGGGCGTCGTCGAGCATGCGGTGAAGCGGATCAAGGACGAACTGCTGCCGCGTTACCCGAACGTCGACGACGTGGTCGGGCTCGAGCATACGTACGGCTGCGGCGTCGCGATCGATGCGCCCGATGCCGACATCCCGATCCGCACGCTGCGCAACATCAGTCTGAACCCGAACTTCGGCGGCGAGGTCATGACGGTCAGCCTCGGCTGCGAGAAGCTGCAGCCCGAGCGCCTGCTGCCGCCCGGCGCGATTCCGGTCGCGGCCGACGGCGCGACGGACAACGGCGGCGTCGTGTGCCTTCAGGATGCCGCGCACGTCGGCTTCAATTCGATGATCGACTCGATCATGAAGATGGCGGAATCGCATCTCGAGCGGCTGAACCGTCGCCGTCGCGAAACCTGTCCGGCGTCGGATCTCGTCGTCGGCGTGCAGTGCGGCGGCAGCGATGCGTTCTCCGGGCTCACTGCGAACCCGGCGGTCGGCTTCGCGGCCGACCTGCTCGTACGCGCGGGCGCGACGATCATGTTCTCCGAAGTGACCGAAGTGCGCGATGGCGTTGCGCAACTCACGTCGCGCGCGGCGAACGAGGACGTCGCACGCGAGATCATCCGCGAGATGGACTGGTACGACCGCTACCTGCAGCGCGGCCGCGTCGACCGCAGCGCGAACACGACGCCCGGCAACAAGAAGGGCGGGCTGTCGAACATCGTCGAGAAGGCGATGGGCTCGATCGTGAAGTCGGGCAGCGCGCCGATCTCCGGCGTCGTGCGTCCGGGCGACCGCGCGCGGCAGAAGGGGCTGCTGTACGCGGCGACGCCCGCGAGCGACTTCATCTGCGGCACGCTGCAGCTCGCGGCCGGGATGAACCTGCACATTTTCACGACCGGCCGCGGCACGCCGTACGGTCTCGCCCAGGTGCCGGTGATCAAGGTCGCGACGCGCAGCGATCTCGCGCGCCGCTGGCACGACCTGATGGATCTCGACGCGGGGCAGATCGCGACCGGCGCGGCCACGATCGAGGATGTGGGTTGGGAGCTGTTCCGGCTGATGCTCGACGTCGCGAGCGGCAAGCGCCGCACGTGGGCCGAGCAATGGAAGCTCGCGAACGCGCTGACGCTGTTCAACCCGGCGCCGGTGACCTGATACGCGTGGTGGTCATGGCTGACGATGCGGGCGCCTTCGGGCGCCCGTTTTTCGTTGCGGCGCGGCCACGGCCGCGCTCGTCGGTCGCAGCCGATCGGCTGCGACCGACCGGTCACGCGACTGAACGACGTGGCGATCGGAGATGGACGACCGGGCGCGCTCACGCGCCGGCTGTCCGACGCATACTGGGCGAGGCACGGCGATCCGGCGTGGAGCCTCGCGGTCGATTACGCGGACGGCTGACCGTGCCGGGCGGCGCGGGCGCGATTTCGATTTCGTTACCTCGCACGTAATCGACCGCCCGCGCGAGGCCGGCGACGATGGCGGCACGCGGACACGAAGGGTTCGCGACATCGTCTCTCACCGACACAAGGAGCCTCGCCATGAACACCGCCCAAACCGCCCGGTCCGCTCACGCCGACCTGATCGACCGCTACTTCGATGCATGGAACGAATCCGACGTCGCCCGCCGTCGCGCGCTGATCGATGCGACCTACGCGAGCGACGCGGCCTATCGCGATCCGCTGATGGCCGGCGACGGCCACGCAGGCATCGACACGATGATTGCCGCGGTACAGGAGCGTTTTCCCGCGTACCGTTTTCACCGCACGACCGACGTCGACGGATTCGGCCGGCACCTGCGGTTCTCGTGGGCGCTCGTGTCGCCCGATGGCGCGGCGATCGTGAAGGGCTCGGATTTCGGCACCGTCGATGCGTCCGGGCGTCTCGAATCGGTCACGGGTTTCATCGACGAAATGCCGGCCGCCGGGCAATGAGCGACTGGCGCGCGTGACCGATCGTTGCCGTCGAAAGCGCGGGAATGAACCGGCGCCGTCGATTCGATTCCGACCAGCCAGGCGACGAGATGTTGGCGATGCGCGCACGGACAACCGATTGCATCAAGGTTGTCCGTGCGCGATTTCCGTGCCGTTATCAGGATCAGCGAGTGGCGAGGTGAGCCAGGACATCCTGTTCGAGCGTGCGTACCGCCCGTTCGAGTTGTTCATGATCGAGATCGCTGTGCAGTCGACGTGCGGACGCGTGCGGATCGTTGAGCTGATGCATGACGCGCTCGGATGCAGCTTGCAGGTCGAGCTGAAACGGCATCTCGTCGCGGAACACGAGATTGACGGCCTTGAACGAATAGTCGATGACGATCGCCCGCAGCGGGCATGCACTGACCAGATCGCGAAACTTGCCGTCGTAGGTGGCGACGAACGGGATGAAGAAGTCGGCCTGGTGCGTTCCGATCGTCCTCGGCGTTGCGGACGAGAGTTCGGCCATTCTGAACAACGTCAAATCCCATGACATGCTTCGCAAGCGCTCGAGCGATTTCGAGGTCGGCTGGGTGACCGGCGTGAAGAATCGGGGGACTTCCCCGCCACCGCCCAGCAATTTCCACGCGAAGTAGACATCCGTTTTGGGGAACCTTCCGAGGGTCTCGAGACTGAACATCACCAGTTCTTCCAGCGCCTGGACGGGCTTGCGATGCTTCCCGCGCCAACTCAGCAATGCCGCTTTCAAGAGCACGGCATAAGTTACCAGCCGGCGCGTCTGCAGATGGCGCATGCCCGCGCCCAATACGGCGGGATCGAGCATGTGCTGAACGATCGTGTCGATTTCGCCTTCGGACAGGGTGAAGATCGGCTTGCCCGGCGACTCGTCCAGCGCACCCGGTGCGAAGTGATCGAGTTTCTTGAGTGCCCTCAAGGTCTGAATCGGGCGATTGTTCCCTTCCTTGGCGAAATGCTCGAACTCTTCGGAGAGGTACGCAAAATAATCGAAGTTGAAGCTTCGTTCTCCGCGCCCGCAGACGAGGTGCAGCAGCGTGTACAGGTTATGCGGCTGTGACGGCTGCTTGCCTTCGACAAACAGGCGGATTGCATCGGTTACGTTTTTGTCGAGACCGACCGAAAAATCCATGTTGATCGGCGCGTTGCCGGTCAATGACTTCTGATAGATGTCGTCGGTGTAAAACAAAAGCCCGGATCCGTCGAAGAAACTTTTTAGTAGCGGGCACTCACGCTCGATTTTGTCGAGCTGTATGCCCTGGATGTCGAGTGTCGTGGCTCGCGTGGCATACATCACGTGCAGGCCGTGAAAGCACTCCCGATCGGATTCGATGATGCTCTTGAACGACGCGCCTTGATCCGCGCTCGCAATCGCAGTCAGGGCTCGGCGGATTTTTTGGACATGGTTCATTGGATGCCTGTTCGGTTTGGCGCGGACCACGGCAGACGGTTCGACCGTTGGTGTTGCGGCCGCCCTCGGAAATATTCGGTTTCCGATCCATTCGACGCGATGGTTGCTGTTTTTGCTTTTTATGGACGTGAATGCGAGCCTCGATGGTACCCGCACGGCGAGTATGCGATGCGCTTGCACGTCACCCGTCGGATCGCCGCGAACGAATGGCGTCGATGCACGCCCGGCCGCCGCCGGGATCGGGTAACGTTATGCGATTCGTTCCCGATCCTGGAGACTTGCCGACATGCTGAAGAATCTCGATCCGCTGCTGCACGCCGACATCCTGCACGCGCTGCGCGCGATGGGCCACGGAGATGAAGTCGCGATCTGCGATGCGAACTTTCCGGCCGAATCGGTCGCGCAGCACACCGTCGTGGGCCGCGCGTTGCGCATCGACGGCGCGGACTCGGCGCGCGTCGCGCGCGCGGTGCTGTCCGTGCTGCCGCTCGACACGTTCGTCGACACGCCCGCATGGCGGATGGAAGTCGTCGGTGATCCGGCCGCGGTGCCGCCTGTGCAGCGCGAGGTGCAGGCCGAGATCGATCGCGCGGAAGGGCGCGCGGTGCCGCTCGCGGGCATCGACCGGTTCGCGTTCTACGAGCGAGCGCAGCGCGCGTATGCGGTGGTCGTCACCGGCGAGTTGCGCGGCTACGGCTGCTTCCTGTTCAAGAAGGGCGTGCTGTTGAGCGACGCGGATTAAACGCCATTTTCGTCGCGCCCGCCGGCCGGTCCGCCCGCCGCAGTGTAAAGATTTGCTACAACCTTTTGCTTGGACACTGCGGAAAGACCCTCTATGCTGGCCCATTTGCCGCGGGCCCCGCAGGGGGGCGCGGCCCGAACCGCACGGGCACGCTCCGGGCGGACGGCCGAATTGCATACGAGGAGAAAGGCATGACGCGTACCGTCGATTCCGGCGTCATTTTTTTCGCACGCCTGGCGCTGGCGGCGTTGTTCTTGTGGGGCGGCATCATGAAGCTGCTCGGCTACAGCGACTTCGTCGCGTATCTGCACGCGCTGAACGTGCCCTATCAGCAGGTCGTCGCGCCGATGGTCGTCGCGATCGAGGGGCTGGGCGGCCTGCTGCTGATCGTCGGCTACAAGGTGCGGCCGCTCGCGCTGCTGATGGCGGTCTACACGATCGCGACCGCGATGGTCGGGCACAATTTCTGGGACGCGACCAACGCCGCCGTCCAGCACGACATGGTGATCCACTTTTGGAAGAACGTCGCGATCTCCGGCGGTTTCCTGCTGCTGTTCGTCACGGGCGCCGGTGGCGTGAGCATCGATGCGCTGCGCCGTCCGAGTTCGTCGTACGGCATGCTGCGCTGAGCTGAGCCGGCCCGCGCTGTCGCGCTGAAGCCAATCAAAAGGGCCGAATCCCGCAGCATGCGGGATTCGGCCCTTCGTTCATGAAGCGGCGCGTGCGCGCCGGCGTTCAGCGTGTGTCCTTCGGGTCCTTCGCATCCTTCGAGAACTGCACGGCGATCCCGCCGAGCACGCAGATCACGGCGACGTACACCACCGGCGCGAGGGGATTCGACTTCATCATCAGCGACACGATCACGGGCGTCAGGCCGCCGAAGATCGCATACGCGACGTTGTACGAGAACGAGATGCCCGAGAAGCGCACGACGGCGGGGAAGCTGCGCACCATCACGAACGGCACCGCGCCGATCGTGCCGACCATGAAGCCGGCGATCCCGTAGTACAGCGGCAGCGTCGACGCGTCGGCCGCGACCTGCACGAACAGCAGGTAATAGCACGCGGCCAGCACGATGCCGCCGATGCCGAGCACGCGCTTCGCGCCGATCCGGCCCGCAAGCGAGCCGGCGGTGATGCAGCCGGCCGTCAGGCACAGCGTCGCGATGCTGTTCGCGAACAGCGTGGTCGCGGGCGCCAGGTGGAACTGCTTCTGCAGCAGCGCGGGCGTCATCAGGATCACGACGACGATCGCCGCCGACAGCATCCACGTGAGCAGCATCGACACGATCACCGCGCGCCCGTGGTCGCGCAGTACGGCCTTCAGCGGGATCTCGGCCGCGAGCGCCTTCTTCGCCTTCATTTCGGCGAACACCGGCGTCTCGTGCAGCCAGCGGCGCAGGTACACGGAGAACAGACCGAACACGCCGCCGAGCAGGAACGGAATGCGCCACGCGAACGCGGTGACTTCGGCGCCAGAGTAACGGCTGTTGACGCCTGCCGCGACGAGCGAGCCGAGCAGGATGCCGGCCGTGAGACCCGCGGTCAGCGTGCCGCACGCATAGCCGGTGTGGCGCGACGGCACGTGTTCGGACACGAACACCCACGCGCCCGGCACTTCGCCGCCGACCGCCGCGCCCTGCAGCACGCGGAACAGCAGCAGCAACACCGGCGCGAGGATGCCGACCGTGTCGTAGGTGGGCAGCAGGCCCATCAGCAGCGTCGGCACCGACATCATCAGCACGCTCAGCGTGAACATCCGCTTGCGGCCAAACAGGTCGCCGAAGTGCGCCATGATCACGCCGCCGAGCGGACGCGCGAGATAGCCTGCCGCGAAGATGCCGAACGTCTGCAACTGGCGCAGCCAGTCGGGAATGTCGTGAGGGAAGAACAGCTGCCCGATCGCGGGCGCGAAGAACACGAAGATGATGAAGTCGTAGAACTCGAGCGCGCCGCCGAGTGCGGCAAGGCCAAGGGTTTTGTAGTCGCTGCGCGTGAGCGCGCGTTCGGCGGCGCGAGGCACGCCGCTCAATTCGGAAGCTTGCATGGTCAGAACGATCGGTATTCGAATGTTGTTGTCGGTGCTGCGTCTCCAGGGCCCGCTATTGGCTGGACTGGCTAGGCGCGCCTGCGTCGTCGAAAGTGTGCCGGGCGCCGGATAGGGCACGCGACACGCGCCATTGCACCGGGATGGGGCGCAACGCAGACGAAGCGTGAAAGCGGGTGGGAGGATTCTACAGGAGCGCGAAATACGCGCGCGCGGGACTGCGCCGAGGAACGCTTCGGACTTCGCCGAGCGTGAAATGCACGCGGCGCGACAGGCGGATGAACCGCTTGCCGCGCCGCGCAGGACAGAGGTCCAGGTTTGGCGATCAGTTGCCGGCGATCGTGTCGACCGGCTTGAACGCGCCGTGCTCGACCTTGTAGATCGTGACCGGCGCATCCTTCAGGTCGCCCTTCGCGTCGTACGCGATGCTCGGCGCCGACACGCCCTTGACCGACACCTTGCCGAGATACGGCGTATAGACCTTCGGGTCGGTCGAGTTCGCGTTCTTCATCGCGGTGAGCAGCGCGATCGTGCCGTCGTACGAGTAGGGCGAGTAGGTGATCACGTCTTCGTTGAAGCGTGCCTTGTAGCGTGCCGCGTAGCCGGCGAAGCCCGGCATCTTCTCCTTCGGCAGCCCGCCCATGTAGACGATCGCGCCTTCGGCCGCTTCGCCGCCCACCTTCAGGAAGGTCGGCGAGCGCGACATCTCGCCGGTCACGAATGCCGACTTCATGCCGAGCTGGCGCATCTTGCGGATCATCGGCGACGATTGCGCATCGCCGCCGCCGTAGAAGATCGCGTCGGGGTTGATGCCCTTCAGGTTGGTCAGGATCGCCGAGAAGTCGAGCGCCTTGTCGTTCGTGAAGTCGCGCTTGACGATCGTGCCGCCCGCGGCCTGCACGGCCTTCGCGAATTCGTCGGCGATACCCTGGCCGTAGGCCGTGCGGTCGTCGATGATCGCGACGCGCTTGAAGTGCAGCGTCTTCACCGCATATGTGCCGACGATGCGACCGGCCTGCGCGTCGCTCGTGAGCAGCCGGAAGGTGGTCTTGTAGCCGCGCGCCGTGTATTGCGGCGACGTCGCCATCGAGATCTGCGGCAGCCCCGCGCGATCGTACAGGTCGGACGCCGGAATGCTCGTGCCCGAGTTGAAGTGGCCGATGATCCCGCTGACGTTGTCGTCGATCAGCCGCTGCGCGACGGTGGTGCCGGTGCGCGGGTCGGCCTGGTCGTCCTGGGAGTCGAGCTGGAACGTGACCGCCTTGCCGCCGATCGTCGGATGCGTTGCGTTGAAGTCGGCGATCGCGAGTTGCACGCCCTTCTGCATGTCGGTGCCGTAGTTCGACTGCGGCCCCGTCAGCGGCGCGGCGAAACCGATCTTGACGACGTCGGCGGCGATGGCGTGTGCGCCCGACAGTGCGCAGGCGGTGGCCAGCGCGACGTGCGATACCTTCAGCTTCACTTTCACTTCCCCTTGATGGCGTGGTTGGGCCGCCGCCGGCTGGCTGGCCGGTGCGGTAAGCCGGGCGAGACGTATCGGTTGGCCGGCCTGGATGAAAGCCGTGCGGGCTCGCCGGACGCTGCGCACTGTGCCGGAATCGGCGTGCATGGCGGCGGCGGGATATCGTCTCGTGACCGTTGAGCGAAGTCTAGGTAGCGAAAATACGCGCGTCTTGCGCGTTCGGTACGCAGCCGGCGACGATTTCGGCATATCGTCGAATACCCTGATATATGCTTAAATCGTCATCCTTGATGCGCAAACGCGCCAAGACGCGATGCGTCGGCATTTTTAGGATGGCGGGTTCGGGGGCGCGCGGCCGGGCGCCGATGCGGTACGCAGGCATCGCGGCGCAGAGGTGGTGTGACGCGGCGAAACGCGCGAAACGCGCGAAACGCGCGAAACGCGCGAAACGCGCGGAAGGTGCGGAAGGTGCGGAAGGTGCGGAAGGTGCGAAGCGTGCGTCAAAGCTCGACACACGCGCGGCGGAGTCGTTGCGCATACAACCGCATGCAGCACCCGGCCCAGTCAGCCATCGCCAGCCGACGACTATCCACCGCGATCTGCCGTGCCGGCGGATTGCATTGCCTCCCGGGATCGCCGCCACGCGTTCGAGGGGGCGCTCCTATAATCGACGCCATCAGCCACTCGCTTTTCAGATGCCGGGATGACGACCTTGCTTGCCGTACCGCCCATGAGCCTGTCCGACACGTTGCGCTACCAGCCCGGCAATGCCGATTTCGGCGCGATGCTCGCGCACTTCCGCCTGCTCGAACCGGTGTTCGACGCGCTGCCCGACGTCGCGTTCTTCGTGAAGGACGCGAACGGTCGCTACGCGCTCGTCAATCGCACGCTCGCGATGCGCTGCGGCTACAAGGACAAGCGCGACCTGCTCGGCAAGACGACCGACGAAGCGTTTCCGCGCCGCTTCGGCCGCACCTATTTCGAGCAGGACATGGCGACGATCAACGCCGGCCAGCAACTGACGGACCAGCTCGAGCTGCATCTGTACCCGGGGCGTCAGCCGGGCTGGTGCCTGACCTGCAAGGAGCCGCTGCGCGATGCGGCCGGCAAGGTGGTCGGGCTCGCGGGCATCTCGCGCGACCTGAAAGCGCACGAAGGGTCGCATCCGGCGTACAGCAAGCTCGCCGACGTGGTCCAGCATATCCAGGATCACTATGTGCAGCCGCTGAACCTGAAGCAGCTCGCGCAGATGGCCGGGATGTCGGTCGCGCAACTGGAACGCTACTTCCACAAGGTGTTTCACCTGACGCCGCGTCAGGTGTTGTTGAAAACGCGGCTCGACGCGGCCACGGCGCTGCTCGTCACGCACGACAAGGTGACTGACGTCGCGGCGTTATGCGGCTATACGGATCACAGCGCGTTCACGCGCCAGTTCAAGGCGACGGTCGGCATGACGCCGACCGAATACCGGCTGATGCTGCAGGACCGGTCGGGATGATGCGACTCGCCGGCCGCGTGCGTGGAAGGGGGGAGGGCTGGAACGGGAAAGCGGCGGCTCAGCGGTAGCCGAGCCCTTTCAGGATGGCTGTGCCGTCTTCGGTGAGCCGGAAGCTCGGTGCCGTATCGGCGTCGAGCTTGACCATCTCGACGAGGCCGGCTTCCTGCAACGCAGGCAATTCGGGTTTGGCGTTTGCGCTGATCGGCGCGTGCAGCAGCACGAGCAGCGTCGCGATTTCATGATGGCTGAGGAGACGACGCAGCATCGTCTTCTTCGCAGGGGGTGCGGCCGGGCGGCCCGCGGGTGCTTCTACGGCGCTCATCGCTGTCCTCCATTTCGGGATATCCATCGGGTACTGGTTGCGGATGGTGCCGACGAAGACTTAAGCGATTCTTAAAACCGCGGTGCTGCCGCGGATGCTGCACTGCGGCGAGCGTTACCGGATGTAACCCCCGCCGGGCGGCCGTCTCCGGCCGCAAGCGGGGCGCCTTGCCGGGCGGGCGAAACCCCGGAATTCACCATGATGGTGCGCAAGGCGGCGTGCGTCGCCGGGCCGCACCGTTTTTCCGTCCGGTTCGGCGCCAAAACGACACTCCACTCATTCCCTTATTTCCTGCGCTGAGCCTGCGCGGCAAGTCGCACGGCCGCATTCGCCGCGCCGTAGCCGTCGTAGCCGCCGCGCCGCTCGACGATTTCGAGCGAGAAGCGGTTGTCGACCAGTTCCGTGTACGCATGCAGGAATTCGCCGCCGTGCTCGTCGCGGTCGTACAGCAGGTGGTGGGCGCTCAGCGTGTCGATCAGTTCGTCCGGCAGCGCGTAGCGCGCGGCGAGATCGTCGTAGTAGTTCGCCGGAATCCGCAGGAACGGCACGCCGTCGGCGGCGAACGCGGCGATCGTCTTCACGATGTCGTCGGTCCGGAACGCGACGTGATTCAGCCCCGTGCCGTGATAGCGGTCGAGCGATTCCGCGACGGCCGTATGGCGGTCGACCGACGCATTCAGCGCGATCCGCACCGAGCCGTCCGCGCTGCGCACCGCACGGCTGCGCATCAGCCCGTACGGGTCGGGCACCAGCCAGCTGCGCTCGGCTTCGAAGCCGAATGCCGTCTTGAAGAACAGGATCCACGTGTCGAGCGCGTCGGCCGGCAGTGCGAGACACACGTGGTCGATACCCGTCAGCGGGCCGACCTCGCTCGGGCCGTCGATGTCGGTCAGCACGAAATCCGACTCATAGAGCGTCGGCGCGTTCGGCGCCTCGTCGACGAAATATTCGAGGCTGCCGTCCGGCGCCTGCACGCTCGGCAGCACGCGCTCGTTCGGGCCGACGCGCCCGGAAAACGGCGCGTAGCCGAAGCCGGCCGCGCGTTCGAACGCCACTTTTGCGTCGTCGACGCGGAACGCCGATGCACACAGCGACAGCCCGTGCTGCTGGAAGAACGCATCGGCGAACGAGTCGCGCTCGGCGTTCAGCACGATCGACGCGGCGCCGTGCTGAAACAGCGTCACATCCTTCGATCGATGGCGGCCCGCGAGCCGGAAGCGCATCCGGCCGAGCCATTCGCCGACGGTGGCCGCCGCCTGCGCGTCCACCGCGAATTCGATGAACTGGAATCCGACGTGCGCGGCCGGTGCCGGCGGCGCGAACAGCGGCTGGCTGGCCGCCGGCGCACGGCCGTCCTGTGCGAGCCGCGCGCGCGTCAGCTCTTCCAGATAGAGCAGCGAACGATGGCCGTCGGCGGCCGTGATCGCGGTCGGCGCGGCGCGGAAACCGTCGTTGAAGATCTCGAGCGACAGCGGCCCCGTGTAGCCGGACTCGATCACGCGGGCCGTAAAGCGCGCGAGGTCGAAGTCGCCCTGGCCGGGGAACGAACGGTAGTGGCGGCTCCATTCGAGCACGTCCATCACCAGTTTCGGCGCATCGGCGATCTGAACGAACGCGATCCGGTCGCCGGGGATGTCGGCGATCGCATCCGGCGAGTCGTCGAGCGACAACGTATGGAAGCTGTCGAGCGCGAGCCCGAGGTGCGGGCTGTTCACCGCGTTCACGAGCTGCCACGCATGGCTGTACCGATTCACGACGCGGCCCCACGCGAGCGCCTCGTACGCGACGATCACGCCGGCTTCTCGCGCCGCCTCGGCCAGCGCGCCGAGCTGGTCGGCCAGCAGCGCATCGTCGGCGATCGTGTCGGGCGACACGTTGCTGCACACCAGGATGCGGTCGGTGCCGAGCGCGTGCATCACGTCGAACTTGCGCCGGGCGCGGTCCAGATTGCGGGCGAGCTGGGCGGCGCTCACGCCTTCGAAGTCGCGAAACGGCTGGAACAACACGATGTCTAGACCGAGATCGGCGGCCATGCGCCTGACGTCGGCGGGCGATCCGTCGAAGTAGACGAGGTCGTTCTCGAAGATTTCGACGCCGTCGAAACCGGCTGCCTGGATGGCGGCGAGCTTTTCGGCGAGCGTGCCGGACAGTGACACGGTGGCGATCGAGCGCTGCATGGGCGAATCCTGCGGATGAGCGGGGTATGGCGTCGGCGGAATCGGACCCGAATGAACCAGTCGTTGAGTTCCGGGAAAGCGCCATATCCCGAATTTACTAGGGAAGTGAGACGGATTATACAAACTAACTAGATGGTACAAATTAGCGAAAACCCGAAAAGACAGTGTGCGTGTGCCGGCGCACACTAGCGTCACTTCCCGATGTCACGGGGCTGAGCCGATCATGTTCAGTCCCTGTTTTTGGAGCAGAATCGTCATGAGCAAGTACAAGGTGCTGGTGCTGAACGGCCCGAACCTGAATCTCCTGGGGACCCGCGAGCCCCATATCTACGGCGCGGAAACGCTGGCCGACGTCGAGCAGCGCTGCCATGCGGCGGCCGAGGGGCTGGGGCTGGAGGTCGACTTTCGTCAGTCGAACGCCGAGCACCAGTTGATCGACTGGCTGCATGCCGCGCGCCACGACACCCATGGCATCGTGATCAACCCGGCTGCCTACACGCATACGTCGGTCGCGCTGGCCGACGCGCTTTCCGCGATCGCGAAGCCCGTGATCGAGGTGCATATCTCGAACGTGCATCGCCGCGAGGCATTCCGTCACCACTCGTACGTATCGGCGGTCGCCGAAGCCGTGATCTGCGGCTGCGGTACCGACGGCTACCTGTTTGCGCTGCAGCGCCTGTCAACCCTTCTTGCCCGAGGAGCCGCACGATGAGCCGCCCGTCCTTTCTGATCGGCCTGATCGGCCAGGGTATCGGCGGCTCGCTGTCGCCTGCGATGCATGAGGAAGAAGGATTCCGCCAGGGATTCGGCTACGTATACCGGCGCATCGATCTCGACGCGCTCGGCCTGACCGTCGACGCACTGCCGCAATTGCTCGATGCCGCGCAGCGGATGGGCTACAACGGACTGAACATCACGCATCCGTGCAAGCAGCGCGTGATCGAGCACCTCGACGCGCTGTCGGACGACGCACGCGCGCTCGGCGCGGTGAACACCGTGCTGTTCAAGGACGGCAAGCGGATCGGTTACAACACCGACTGGTCGGGCTTCGCGAAATCGTTCCGGCGCGGGCTGCCCGACGCGACGCTCGAGCGCGTGGTCCAGCTCGGCGCGGGCGGCGCGGGCGCGGCCGTCGCGCATGCCGCGCTGCAGATGGGCGCGGCCGAGCTGACGATTTTCGACGTCGACGGTACGCGCGCCTCCGGCCTCGCGGCCGAGTTGCAGCAGCGCTTTCCCGCGGCGCGCGTCACGCCGGGCAGCGATCTCGCGGCCGCGATGCAGGCGGCCACGGGCCTGATCCACGCGACGCCGACCGGCATGGCCAAGCACCCCGGCCTGCCGTTGCCGGCCGAGATGCTCCACGCGGGGATGTGGGTGGCCGACATCGTGTATTTCCCGCTCGAAACCGAACTGATCCGTGCCGCGCGCGCGGCCGGTTGCGCGACGCTGCCGGGCGGCGGGATGGCCGTGTATCAGGCGGTCGACGCGTTCGAGATCTTTACCGGACGCACGCCGGACGCCGAGCGGATGTTCGACCACTTTCAGTCGCTCGTCGCACGCTGACCCTATCTATACGTAAAGAGAGACCAGGAGACGACCATGCAGCACACCACTCCCACGAACGCCCCGCCCGCGCAGGCGGCCGGCACGGTCCGGCGAACGTCGGCGCGCTACAAGATTCTCGCGCTGCTCGCGATCGGCACGATGATCAACTACCTCGACCGGACCGTGCTGGGGGTCGCTGCGCCGCAGCTCACCAAGGAACTCGGCATCAACGCTGCGGTGATGGGCGTCATGTTCTCCGCGTTCTCGTGGACGTATGTCGCGGCGCAGGTGCCGGGCGGTCTCTTTCTCGACCGCCTGGGCAGCAAGGTCACCTATTACTGGTCGATGACGTTGTGGTCGCTGTGCACGTTCCTGCAGGGCTTCGTGCCTGGCGTCGGGACGCTGCTCGCGTGCCGCCTCGGCCTCGGCGTCGCGGAGGCCCCGTGCTTCCCGACCAACAGCCGCGTCGTCGCGACGTGGTTTCCGCAGAGCGAGCGCGCGATGGCGACGGGCACCTATACCGTCGGCGAATACATCGGCCTCGCGTTCTTCAGCCCCGTGCTGTTCGCGCTGATGGGCGCGTTCGGCTGGCGCTCGCTGTTCTGGGTCGTCGGCGCGATCGGCATCGTGTTCGGTCTCGTCTGGTGGAAGTTCTATCACGAGCCGCGCAACCATCCGGGCGCGAACGCCGAGGAACTCGCGTACATCGAAGCGGGCGGCGGTCTCGTGCACGGCGCACGCAAGGGCGGCGCAGCTGAAAAGGGCGGCAAGGGCGGACAGAAGCAGTTCAGCTGGTCGATGGCCGGCCGGCTGCTGAAGAAGCGCCAGCTCGCGGGCATCTGCCTCGGCCAGTTCGCCGGCAACTCGACGCTCGTGTTCTTCCTGACCTGGTTTCCGACCTATCTTGCAACCGAACGCCACATGGGCTGGCTGAAGATCGGCTTCTTCGCGGTGATGCCGTTCATCGCCGCGTCGGTTGGCGTGATGTTCGGCGGCATCTTCTCCGACTGGCTGTTGCGTCGCGGCAAGTCGGCGAACCTCGCGCGCAAGCTGCCGATCATCGCGGGCCTGCTGCTGGCTTCGACGATCATTCTCGCGAACTACGTGCAGAGCAACGAGGCCGTGATCGCGATCATGTCGGTCGCGTTCTTCGCGCAGGGCATGGCTGCGCTCGGCTGGACGCTCGTGTCGGACATCGCGCCGGACGGCCTGCTCGGCGTGACGGGCGGCATCTTCAACTTCGCGGCGAACCTCGCGGGGATCGTCACGCCGCTCGTCGTCGGCTTCATCGTCGCATCGACCGGGTCGTTCGTCGGCGCGCTTGTGTTCATCGGCGTGATCGCGTTGATCGGCGCGCTGTCGTACATCTTCGTCGTCGGCGACATCAAGCGGATCGAACTGTAAGTACGGCTCCACGCACTCTCGGTGCGTTCGCCCGGCGGCCTCAAAGGCCGCCGGGCTTTTTTGTTTGAGCGTCCGGCTGGCACGAGCGTCACGCGCGCTGCATGGCAATCCCGAGCGATTCGACCGCCTGCGCGATCGCCGCCACCGCGCGCCGGATGTCGCCGGCATCGATCGCGCCGATGCAGCCGACGCGGAACGTCTCGAGTTGCGTCAGCTTGCCCGGATACAGGATGAAGCCCGCGTCGCGCACCGCGTCGTAGAAGCGGCGGAAATCATAGGCGGGATGGTCGGGCGCGTGGAACGTGACGATCACCGGCGCCTGCACGCTCGCGTCGAGGAACGGCATGAAGCCGAGTGCGCGCATCGATTCGACCAGTGTCCGGCAATTTTCCGCATAACGCGCACCGCGCGCGAGCTGGCCGCCTTCGGCGAGGTACTGGTCGAGCGCGGCGCGCAGCGCGGCGATCACGTGGGTCGGTGGCGTGAAGCGCCACTGGCCCGTCTTGCGCAGATACGCGTACTGGTCGTGAAGGTCGAGCGCGAGCGACGGCGAGTTGCCTTCGCAGGCGTCGAGCGCGTCGCGCCGTACGATCGCGAACCCCATCCCCGGCACGCCTTCCAGACACTTGCCGCTTGCCGAGATCAGCGCGTCGATTCCGCTGTCCGCGAGCGCGATCGGCAGCGCGCCGAACGAACTCATCGCATCGACGATCAGCCGCTTGCCGTGCCGCCGGCACACGGCCGCGATCGCGTCGAGCGGATTCAGGATCCCGGCGCTCGTTTCCAGGTGCACGAGTGCGACGTGCGTGATGCGCGGCTCGCGCGCGAACGCCGCTTCGACTGCCGCCGGGTCGACGGCTGCGTCCTCGCCGAACGGGAGCGCGATCGCGTCGATGTCGAGCCGGCCGAGGATCTTCAGGATGCGCGCGCAATACGCGCCGTTGTCGGGCACGAGCACGACGCCGTCGTGCGGCACGAGCGTGCCGAGTGCGGCTTCGACCGAGAACGTGCCGCTGCCCTGCATCGGTACGCATACATACTCGTCGCCACCGCGCGCGATCGCGACGAGATCCGCGCAAACGCTGGCGGTCAACGCGTTGAATGCGGCGTCCCACGAGCCCCAGTCATGTTGCATCGCGTGGCGTGTTGTGGCGGAGGTGGTGAGCGGGCCGGGCGTGAGCAGAATCGGGGCTGACATGGTTTTTCTCCTGCAATGGTCGGACGAAACGCCGGTCGGCGTTTCTGAATGACTTGCATGATATTGGCAAAATGTGTCATTTTTTGGAAATTGTGGCACTCGTCACGGGTTTGTCATCGAACGCTGTGATCCTTCGGTTGCCGCGCGAAACCACCTGCAGCGCGGCAGCGAGGCCGGCCGGTTGTCGGTCTGCCCGACTGAAAGAGCCGGATCGTGCCCCGGCCGCTTGGTGTTCCGCCTACGGAGAAGTGAGATGACACTGCAGAATTCCTCGCGCGCCGCTGCCGGCGCGTTCCGCAAGCTCGCGCTGGCCGCCTGTGCCGCCGGTCTGCTGCAAGGCGTGGCGATGCCCGCCCATGCCGCGAACGCGGTCGTGCTGTATACGGCGGACGGTCTCGAGAACCTGTATCGCGACGTGCTGCCGGCATTCGAGAAGAAGGAGGGCGTCAAGGTCAACATCGTGACGGCGGGTAGCGGCGAAGTCGTCAACCGCGCGAACATCGAAAAGAATTCGCCGAAGGCGGACGTGATCGTCACGCTGCCGCCGTTCATCCAGCAAGCCGGCCAGATGGGCCTGCTGCAGCCGTACCAGAGCGTGAACTACAAGAACGTGCCGGCGATCGCGAAGGCGGAAGACGGCACGTGGGCCACGTTCGTGAACAACTACTTCTCGTTCGCGATCAACCCGGACGTCGTGAAGAACCAGCCGAAGACGTTCGCCGACCTGCTGTCGCCAAGCTACGCCGGCAAGGTCGCGTACTCGAACCCGGCCACTGCCGGCGACGGGATGGCCGTGCTGATCCTGACGACCACGCTGATGGGCGAGGACAAGGCGTTCGACTATCTCGCGAAGCTGTCGCAGAGCGTGAAGTTCCACACCAAGGGCACCGGCTATCTGAACGTGCTGCTGTCGCGTAACGAGATCAGCGTCGCGAACGGCGACCTGCAGATGGACCTCGACGACGCCGAGCATGGCGCGCTGTCCGTCAAGCCGATCTTCCTGGCTGCGAAGGCTGGCGACCAGCCGACCACGTTCCAGCTGCCGTACGGCATCGGCCTGATCAAGAGCGGCCCGAACCAGGACGCCGGCAAGAAGCTGATCGACTACCTGATGTCGACGGAAGTGCAGTCGAAGGTGCCGGACATGTACGGCATCCCGGGCCGCACCGACGTGCCGCTGACAGGCAAGAACGGTGAAGCGGTGAAGAAGGCGATTGCGGGCGTGAAGCTGATCTCGGTCGACTGGAATCAGGTGATGGCGAAGAAGCCGGAGTGGATCGAGCGCTGGAAGAAGGACGTGATCGGCAGCTCGGGCAAGCAACTCGACGTCGTCAAGCCGAAGTGATCGGCGTACGCCGCCTGTAATAGTGAGCGAGAGGATGAACCCGGTGGAAACCACCCTGACCCATCCCGGTGCATTCGGCGCCGCCGAGCCGCATGCAACGCTGCGGTCCGGCGCGCCGGGCGGCGTGCGGATCGAACACCTGAGCGTGCGCTACGGCGCACGCACGGTGCTGGAAGATCTGTCGCTGTCGATCGGCGCCGGTGAATTTTTGACCGTGCTCGGCAAGAGCGGCTGCGGCAAGACCACGCTGCTGCGCTTCATCGCCGGGTTCGTGAAGGCCGACGGCCTGACCGGCACGCTGACCGTGGCCGGACGCGACCTGACCCATGCGCCGCCGCACAAGCGCAACCTCGGTCTGTTGTTCCAGAATTACGCGCTGTTCCCGCACCTGTCGGTGTTCGAGAACGTCGCATTCGGGCTGCGCGCCCGCGGAATGGCCTCGTCGGAAGTGACGCGCCGCGTCGCCGACGCACTGAAGCTCGTGCAGCTCGGCGATGCCGGCCACCACCTGCCCGCGCAGTTGTCGGGCGGGATGCAGCAGCGCGTTGCGCTGGCCCGCGCGCTTGTGATCGAGCCGGACGTGCTGCTGCTCGACGAGCCGCTGTCGGCGCTCGACGCCAACCTGCGCGCATCGGTGCGTAGCGAACTGAAGGCGCTGCACGAGCGCCTGCCGAACCTGACCGTCGTCTGCGTGACGCACGACCGCGACGACGCACTCGTGCTGTCCGACCGCGCGCTGCTGATGCGCGACGGCCACATCGCGCAGCTCGGCACGCCGCAGCAGTTGTACGACGCGCCGCAGGATGGCTACGTCGCGCGCTATCTCGGCCCGGCCAACCTGTTGCCGCCGCGCGTGATTTTCCCGCTCGGCGATCCGCGCCACGACGTGCGCGACAAGGTGGCATGCGTGCGCCCCGAGCGCCTGACCGTGATGCCGCCGGCGGCCGGCGGCCTGCACGGCACGGTGTCGTCCGTCGAGTGGCAAGGTGCGGACCTGTCGATCTCGGTCGTGATCGACGCGGCGCCCGGCGAACCCGTGCGCGTCACGATGCAACGCGGCCGCGGTGCGGCTCCCGAGCGCGGTGCGCGCGTTTCCCTGCATTGCGAGGCAGACGATGTCGTCCTTATCGAGCCCTGAAGCCGGCCTGCCGCCGCACGTGCTCGCGTCGGCCGCGGCGCACGCCGCCGTCGCGCGGCGCCGCAAGCGCATGGGCGACCTGCACCTGGCCGCACTCGCGATCGTCGTGCTGGGCCCGCTCGTCGTCTATCCGCTGATCCGGCTCGTGCTGCTGAGCGTGTCGGGCGATCACGGGCTGAGTTTCGCCGCGTACCGGACGTTCTTCGACAACCCCGATACGCGCAACGTGCTGCTGACGACGATCGGCGTGCTGTTCGCAAGCGCCGGCACCGCGTCGGTGCTCGGCGTGCTACTCGCCGCGCTGCTGTTTTTCAAGCCGTTCCCGGGCGCGTCGCTCGTCACGCGCTTCCTCGAACTGTACGTCGCGTTCCCGTCGTTCCTCGTCGCGTTCACGCTGATCTTCCTGTACGGCTCGCAAGGCTCGGTCAGCATCGGGCTGCAGCACCTGTTCCATCTCGAGAATCCGCCGCTCGACTTCCTGTTCGGCATCGGCGGCGTGATTCTCGCGCAGACCGTGTTCTACACGCCGTTCGTCGTGCGGCCGACGCTCGCGTCGTTCGCGACGCTCGACCTGCGCCTGATCGAAGCGGCGCGCAGCCTCGGCGCGTCCGGCTGGATGCTCGCGCGCCGCGTCGTGTTGCCGATCGCGTGGCCGGGCATCGCCGCCGGCACCGTGCTGTGCTTCCTGCTGACGCTCAACGAGTTCGGGATCCTGCTCGTGCTCGGCAGCGCGCGGCTCGTGACACTGCCGGTCGCGATCTACAGCAGCGCGACCGTCGACCTGGATCTGCCGACCGCGTCGGCCGGCGCGGTCGTGATGCTGGCGCTGTCGCTGGCGCTGTATGCGGTTTATCGCCGGGTGAACCGGCGTGCGACGGGAGGGAACGATGTCCGCTGAATTCCGTATCGGGCAAGCCGTGCCGCGCCACCAGATCGGCTGGGGCGACACGCTGCTCAAGCATGCGTCGCGTGCGGCGCTCGCGCTGGCCGCGTTCGCGTGCTTCTGGCTGTTCGTGCTGCCGGTGGTGGTCGTCGCGTTGTCGAGCGTATCGACGCAATGGTCGGGCACGATCCTGCCGGCCGGCTACAGCCTGCGCTGGTTCGAACGGCTCGGGTCGCCGGAATACGACGCGCTGCTGACGAGCCTCGAAATCGGCTTCGGCGTGTCGGCGATCGGCACGATCCTCGGGCTGTGGCTCGCGCTTGCGCTCGAAGGGCGCGACCGGCGCGGCCTCGGTGCGGTTGTCGACGCGCTCGTGATGGTGCCGAACGGCGTGCCGAGCGTCGTGCTCGGGCTCGCGGTGCTGATCGCGTATCACCAGAAGCCGCTCGACCTGTCGAGCTCGGCGGCGATCGTCGTGCTCGTGCAGCTCGCGCTGATCCTGCCGTTCTGCTATCGGTGCGCGGCTGCCGCGTTGCGTCCCGAACTGACCGTGCTGCGCGAAGCCGCGGCGAGCCTCGGTGCGCCGCCCGCGATGGTGCTGCGTCGCGTGCTGCTGCCGCAACTCGTGCCGGCGCTGCGCGCGAGCCTCGCGCTCGGTTTCGCGCTGTCGCTCGGCGAACTCGGTGCGACGCTGACCGTCTATCCGCCCGGTTTCGCGACCGTGCCGATCGTCGTGATCGGCCAGGTGGAGCGCGGCTATTACCTTCCCGCATCGGCGTTGTCGCTGCTGATGCTCGGCGCGTCGCTCGCGGCGCTGCTCCTGATCGCTGCGCGCGTGCCGCGCGGCAAGCGGGCGGTATCATGAACGCCGCGTTCGCATTGCGGCAGCCCGGCGAGCAAGCCGCTACGGGCAAGGCGTCGACGGATCTCGCGGGACGTTCCGTCGAAGTGAACGGCCGGCGCTACCGCCTGCCGGTCGAACCGACCGTCGTCGTCTGCGTCGACGGCTGCGAGTACGACTATCTCGAACGTGCGGTGGAAGCAGGCGTCTCGCCGTTCATCGGCCGGATGATCGCGGAAGGCACCGCGTGGCGCGCGGACTGCGTCGTGCCGACCTTCACCAACCCGAACAACCTGTCGATCGTCTGCGGCGTGCCGCCGTCGGTCCACGGGATCTGCGGCAACTACTTCTGGGATCCGGCCGCCGACGGTGGTCGCGGCGCCGAAGTGATGATGAACGACCCGGCCTACCTGCGGGCCGGAACGCTGCTCGCGGCGGCGTCCGGTGCAGGTGCGCGGGTTGCGGTGGTCACCGCGAAGGACAAGCTGCGCCGGCTGCTCGGCTGGCAGATGAAAGGCATCTGCTTCTCCGCGGAGAAGGCCGCGCAGGCCAACCTCGCGGAAAACGGGATCGTCGACGTGCTCGACTGGGTCGGACTGCCGTCGCCCGACGTATACAGCGCGGCGTTGTCGGAATTCGTGTTCGCGGCCGGCGTGCGGCTCGCGCAGACGCGTCAGGTCGACCTGATGTACCTGTCGACCACCGACTACGTGCAGCACAAGTGCGAACCGGGCAGCGCCGGCGCGAATGCGTTCTACGCGATGATGGATGGTTACCTCGCGCAACTCGATGCACTCGGCTGGGCGATCGGGCTGACCGCCGATCACGGGATGAACGCGAAGCACGATCCTGCGACGGGCCGCCCGAACGTGATCTATCTGCAGGATGCGTTCGACGGCTGGTATGGGGCGCAAGCCGTGCGCGTGATCCTGCCGATCACCGACCCGTATGTCGTGCACCACGGCGCGCTTGGGTCGTTCGCCACTGTGTACCTGGCGTCCGGCGTCGACCGGGCTGACGCGATGTGGCGCGTGGGCGGGCTCGACGGCGTCGAGCTCGTGCTCGACAACGCGGAAGCGGCCGCGCGCTTCGAGTTGCCGCCCGACCGGATCGGCGACCTCGTCGTGATCGCACGGCGCGACATGACGCTCGGCACACGCGAGCGCGAACACGATCTGTCCGGCCTGACCGTCCCGCTGCGTTCGCACGGCGGCGTGTCCGAGCAGGAAGTGCCGTTGCTGTTCAACCGTCGGATCGAGCGGGACGACCCTGCGCGTCGTCCGCGCAACTTCGACGTTTTCGATTTCGTGCTGAACCGGATCCCATCATGATGGCTCATCCCCGACAGGATCACCCCGCGTTTCGCGCCGAGGCGCTGCGCTGGTGCGGCACGCGCGCGACGCGCGAGCGCGTGTTCGACGTCACCGATCCGTATACCGGCACGCGTGTCGGGACGGCGCCGCTGGCGAGCGTCGACGACGTGCGTGCCGCGTTCGACTACGCGATGGCGTACCGGCCGACGCTCACGCGCTACGAACGTTCGCAGATCCTCGAGCGCGCGGCCGCGCTGCTGCGCGAGCGTACCGAGGAAGCATCGGATCTGATCACGCTCGAATCGGGGTTGTCGAAACGGGATTCGCGCTACGAAATCGGCCGTGTCGCCGACGTGCTGAAGTTCGCGTCGATCGAAGCGCTGCGTGACGACGCGCAGAGCTTCTCGTGCGACCTGACACCTCACGGCAAGGCGCGCCGCGTGTTTTCGCAGCGGCAGCCGCTCGACGGCGTGATCGTCGCGATTACGCCGTTCAACCATCCGATGAACCAGGTTGCGCACAAGATCGCGCCGGCGATCGCGACCAACAACCGGGTGATCGTGAAGCCGTCCGAGAAAGTGCCGCTGTCGGCGTTCTATCTGGCGGACCTGCTCTACGAGGCCGGTTTGCCCAAACCGATGCTGCAGGTGCTGACCGGCGATCCGCGCGAAATCGCGGACGAACTCGTCACGCATCCGCATGCGTCGCTGATTACCTTTACGGGCGGCGTGTCGATCGGCAAGGCGATCGCCGCTCGGGCCGGCTACCGGCGCATCGTGCTGGAGCTGGGCGGCAACGATCCGCTGATCGTGCTCGACGATGCCGATCTCGAGCGGGCGACGTCGCTGGCCGTGCTCGGTTCGTACCGGAATTCGGGCCAGCGCTGCACGGCCGTCAAGCGCATGCTGGTGCAGCGCTCGATTGCGCCGGCATTCACCGATCTGCTCGTCGAGAAGACGCGCGCCTGGACTTACGGCGATCCGTTCGATTCCGCGAACGAGATGGGCACGGTGATCGACGACGCGGCGGCGCGGCTGTTCGAGGCTCGGGTGAGTGAGGCCGTTGCGCAAGGCGCGCGCCTGCTGACCGGCAACGTGCGGCGCGGCGCGCTCTATTCGCCGACCGTGCTCGACAACGTCGATCCGTCGATGACGATCGTGCGCGAGGAGACTTTTGGCCCGGTATCGCCCGTGATCGCGTTCGACACGATCGACGATGCGATCCGGATCTGCAACGGGACGGCGTTCGGGTTGTCGTCGGGGCTCTGCACGGACAGCACGGCCGCGGTCGTGCGGTTCGTGAACGAGTTGAACGTCGGCACGGTGAACGTCTGGGAGGTGCCTGGATACCGGATCGAACTGTCGCCGTTCGGCGGGATCAAGGATTCGGGGCTTGGCTATAAGGAAGGCGTTCAGGAGGCGATGAAAAGCTTCACGAACTTGAAGACGTTTTCGCTGCCTTGGGAGTGAGCGGATGGCACTGACTGTCGAAGAGATTCACGGGCTGTATCGCGAGCACGGCCATGTTGCCTATAGCGGCGAACCGGTCACGCAGCTGGAGCATGCGTTGCAGAGTGGCTTGCTCGCGGAAGAGGCGGGCGCCGATGAAGCGCTGGTCGCGGCGGCATTCCTGCACGACCTCGGGCATCTGCTGAATCGGCAGGGCGAGACGCCGAGCGCGCGCGGGATTGACGATCTGCATCAGTATTATGTGCTGCCGTTCCTGCGACCGTTGTTTCCCGATGCGGTGCTGGAGCCGATCCGCCTGCATGTCGATGCGAAGCGGTGTCTGTGCCGGACGGACGCAGGATACTTCGAGAGCCTGTCGCCGGACTCGGTGCGCAGCCTCGGGTTGCAGGGCGGTATCTTCAGTGAAGAGGAGACGGCGGCATTCCTGCAGCGCCCGTTCGCGGAGGACGCGCTGCGTCTGCGTCGCTGGGACGATACGGCCAAGGAAGAAGGCAAGGCGACGCCGAGTCTCGATCACTATATGGAGATAGTTGCGCGCCAGGTACGAGCGGCCTGACGATTCGGGTGCCTCTATTCAAGGCCCCGCACGCGGCAGCGTGCGGGGCCTTGAATTTTTTCGAGAAACCTCTTGCGCGATCGGCGGTGAGTGCATAGAATCACGCCTCTTTCGCGCTAACGGAAACACGGCGCGGGGGAAGAAGGGAAGCGGTGCGGTCGAGGTTGTTGCAAAGCCTTGGCGCACACGGAGTTGAACCCCCAGCCGTTGCGACGAAGCAGTTAAAAAAGTTGTTGACGATCTGGAAAAAGCGGTTCATAATCTCGCTTCTCTGC
>NZ_QTPY01000027.1:0-77307 GCF_003857765.1 Burkholderia sp. Bp9016 | reverse complement strand
ACGTCGTAGCTTTTGTGTTCGCTAATTTTGAAGCAGAAAATCATCTGTAAGCAGTTATTGAGTTTTCTCGTCTTGCGTCCGATCATATGCTGCCGGCGGCGCCGCCGGCCGGCCGGGAACCCCGGTCCGACCGTCGGCGCTTGCCCGAATCAGTATTTCGCCCCTACAGTTCGTGGTTGTCATCCTCTCGTCGCTCGGAAGCCCCTATGTCCAATGCCTATAAACGCGTCCTCCTCAAACTCTCCGGCGAAGCGCTGATGGGCGACGATGCCTTCGGCATCAATCGCGCGACGATCGAGCGGATGGTGGCGGATATCGCCGAAGTCGTGGGTCTCGGCACGCAGCTCGCGGTCGTGATCGGCGGCGGCAACATTTTCCGCGGCGTCGCGGGCGGGGCGGCGGGCATGGACCGCGCAACGGCCGACTACATGGGGATGCTGGCGACGATGATGAACGCGCTGGCGCTGCAGGACGCAATGCGCCACGCCGGTATCGTCGCGCGCGTGCAGTCCGCGCTGCGCATGGATCAGGTCGTCGAGCCGTATATCCGGCCCCGCGCTATCCGCCAGCTCGAGGAAGGCAAGGTCGTGATCTTCGCGGCCGGCACGGGCAACCCGTTCTTCACGACGGACACGGCCGCTGCGCTGCGCGGTTCGGAAGTGGGCGCCGAGGTCGTGCTGAAAGCGACCAAGGTCGATGGCGTATATTCTGCCGATCCGAAGAAGGATCCGTCGGCCACGCGTTACACGACGATCAGCTTCGACGAGGCGATCAGCCGCAATCTGCAGGTGATGGACGCGACGGCCTTCGCGCTGTGCCGCGACCAAAAGCTGCCGATTCGCGTGTTTTCGATCAACAAGCCGGGCGCGCTCAAGCGCATCGTGCTGGGCGAGGACGAAGGTACGCTCGTCCACGTGTAAACTCCCGCGGATGCGGGCAAGCGGCGTGGGTCGTCGGCCGTGGTGCGAAGCGCGCCGGGCGGGGCCCGCGTTCTTTGAAGGTTTGAAGGTTCGGAGGTTGAAATGAGTGTCGCTGATGTCAAGAAGGGCGTAGAGCAGAAGATGCAGCGCTCGATCGAAGCGTTCAAGAACGATCTGGCGAAGATCCGCACGGGCCGTGCGCATACCGGTCTGCTCGATCACGTGCAGGTCGACTACTACGGCTCGATGGTGCCGATCTCGCAGGTCGCGAACCTGACGCTCGTCGATGCACGTACCATCGGCGTGCAGCCGTGGGAAAAGAACATGGTCGCGAAGGTCGAGAAGGCCATCCGCGAAGCCGATCTCGGCCTGAACCCTGCAACGTCCGGCGACCTGATCCGCGTGCCGATGCCCGCGCTGACGGAAGAGCGCCGCCGCGAGCTGACCAAGGTGGTAAAGGGCGAAGGCGAAACGGCCAAGGTCGCGATCCGCAACCTGCGCCGCGACGCGAACGAAGCGCTCAAGAAGCTCGTGAAGGACAAGGAAATCTCGGAAGACGACGAGCGCCGTGCGAGCGACGACGTGCAGAAGCTGACGGACAAGCACGTCACCGAAGTCGACAAGCTCGTGCAGAGCAAGGAAGCCGAGATCATGACGGTCTGACGACCGTCCTCGCGCGCCGCCTTCTTCCCGCATTACTGTCTCAACGGCCATGACTTATACCAGCTCTACCGTTCGCGTGCCTGACGTCGGCGCCGTGCCGCGTCACATCGCGATCATCATGGACGGCAACGGCCGTTGGGCGACCGAACGCCGCTTGCCGCGCGTCGCGGGGCACACCCGCGGCGTGGATGCCGTGCGGGCGGTGGTCGAAGGCTGCGCGCGCGCCGGCGTCGAATACCTGACGCTGTTCGCGTTCAGTTCTGAAAACTGGCGGCGTCCGAACGAAGAAGTATCGTTCCTGATGCGGCTGTTCATTACCGCGCTAGAGCGCGAAGTCGGCAAGCTGCACGCAAACGGGATCCGCCTGCGCGTCGTGGGCGACCTCGATCGCTTCGAGCCGCGCATCCGCGAACTGATCCGCCGCGCTGAAACCAAGACGGCGCGCAACACCCGCCTGACCCTGACGATCGCCGCAAACTACGGCGGCCGCTGGGACATCCTGCAGGCGACGAAGAAACTCATCGAGCAGTCCGTGCGCGAGGGGCGCGAGGTCGACGTGACCGAAGCCGCGTTCGCGCCGCATTTGGCGATGGCCTACGCGCCGGAGCCCGATCTCTTCATCCGTACCGGCGGCGAACAGCGCGTCAGCAATTTCCTGCTGTGGCAGCTCGCGTACGCGGAATTCTATTTCACCGACAAATACTGGCCGGACTTCGACGGCGCGGCGCTGGCCGACGCGATCGCGTCGTATACCGAGCGCGAGCGCCGTTTCGGGCGCACCAGCGCGCAACTCGAACCGCAATCGCAGAACGCCGACTCCCTTTCATGCTGAAAACCCGTGTGATCACGGCGATCGTCATGCTGGCAGTGCTGCTGCCGGTGACGCTGTTCGCGCCGCTCACGGCGTTCGGCGTGCTGATCGGCGTCGTGCTCGTGTTCGCCGCGTGGGAATGGGCGCGCCTGCTGAAGCTGGGCGGCGCCGGTTCCGTCGTCTATGCAGTCGTCGCGGCGCTGACGCTCGCGGCGACCGTGCCGCTCGGCGTCGATGCGGCATCATCCCGCCCCCTTTTCATGGCAGCCGGCGTGTTCTGGCTGCTGGTCGGTCCGTTTGCGTTGCGGCGCAAGCCGACGCTCGCGGCCGGCATATGGCGGCCGTTCCTGCTCGCAGCCGGGCTGTTGGTCTTCGCGGCCTGCTGGCACGCGCTCGTTGCGGCGCGTGCGCAGGGCGTTCCGTTCGTGTTGTCGTTGCTTCTGGTCGTCTGGCTGGCCGATATCGGCGCATACTTCGCGGGCAAGGCCTTCGGAAAGCGTAAGCTGGCGATCACGATCAGTCCCGGAAAGAGCTGGGAAGGCGCGATCGGCGGCTGGCTTGCCGTGATGGCCGTAGCCGGTGTCGCGATGGCCGCGCACTGGTTCGAGCCGACCCTGTTTTCCGCATTTGCCGCACGCTACGGGATGCCCGGTGCGTGGGCCGCGCTGACGCTGCTGGTCGTCTACAGCGTGATCGGCGACCTGTTCGAGTCGCTGCTCAAGCGTCAGGCGGGCGTGAAGGATTCGAGCGGACTGCTGCCCGGTCACGGCGGCGTGCTCGACCGCGTCGATGCGCTGCTGCCGGTGCTGCCGCTTGCGATGCTGCTGCTTGGTTAAACCACTATTTCTGTTATGCAAAAACGTCTGACACTGCTCGGTTCCACGGGCTCGATCGGAGACAGCACGCTCGACGTGGTCGCCCGTCATCCGGAGCGTTTCTCGGTCTACGCGTTGACCGCGCACCGCAACGGCGACAAGCTCGTCGAGCAGTGCCTGCGCTTCGCACCCGAAGTCGCGGTGGTCGGCGATGCGGCAACGGCCGCGCACGTCGAGGCGAAACTGCGCGCGGCGGGCAGCAAGACCACGGTGCTGTATGGGCCGCAGGCGCTCGTCGACGTGTCGAAGAGCGACGGTTGCGACACGGTCGTCGCGGCGATTGTCGGCGCGGCCGGCCTCGCGCCGAGCCTCGCGGCCGCGCGCGCCGGCAAGCGCATCCTGCTCGCGAACAAGGAGTCGCTCGTGATGTCGGGCGGGATCTTCATGGACGCGGTGCGCGACCATGGTGCGATCCTGCTGCCGGTCGACAGTGAACACAACGCGATCTTCCAGTGCATGCCGCGTGACGCGAACGAGCACGGCGGGATTTCGAAGATCATCCTGACCGCGTCGGGCGGCCCGTTCCGCACGCGCGAGCCGGCCACGCTCGTCGACGTGACGCCGGACGAAGCCTGCAAGCATCCGAACTGGGTGATGGGCCGCAAGATTTCGGTCGATTCTGCGACGATGATGAACAAGGGTCTCGAAGTGATCGAGGCGCACTGGATCTTCGGTCTGCCGGGCGACCGGATCGAGGTGCTGATCCATCCGCAAAGCGTGATCCATTCGCTGGTGTCGTACCGCGACGGTTCGGTGCTCGCGCAGCTCGGCAACCCCGACATGCGTACGCCGATTGCGCACGCGCTCGCGTTCCCGGAGCGCGTCGACGCGGGCGTCGAGCAGCTCGACCTCGCGCAGATTGCGCAGTTGTCGTTCGAAAAGCCCGACTACACGCGTTTCCCGTGCCTCGCGCTCGCGCTGAAAGCGCTTGAAGAGGGTGGCATCGCGAGCGCCGCACTGAACGCGGCGAACGAAATCGCGGTCGAAGCGTTTCTCGAGCGCCGGATCGGCTTCATGGCGATTGCGGCGACGGTCGACGCCGTGCTCAACGCGCTGCCGAACCGCAACCCGAACGGGCTCGACGACGTCCTTGCGGCGGATGCCGAGGCACGCCGCCTCGCCGCCGAAATCATTGCCAAAGCGCCTGCGCCCCGCGTGGAGCGTACTGTCTGAATGAGGTGCTCATGAACGTGCTGGTCGAACTGATCGCGTTTGCGGTGGCGATCGGGGTGCTGGTCGTCGTGCATGAGTACGGACATTATCGCGTCGCGCGCTGGTGCGGCGTGAAGGTGCTGCGTTTCTCGATCGGTTTCGGCCAGCCCGTTGCCCGTTGGGTCAGCCGCAAGACCGGCACCGAATGGACACTCTCCGCATTGCCGCTCGGCGGTTACGTGAAGATGCTGGACGAGCGCGAGCCCGGGCCGGACGTCAAGCCCGAAGAGCTCGACCAGGCGTTCAATCGGCAATCGGTATTCAAGCGCATCGCGATCGTCGCCGCAGGCCCGATCGCGAACTTCCTGCTGGCAATCGTGCTGTTTTCCGCCGTATTCGCAACCGGCGTGACCGAGCCGGTCGCGGTGCTCGCACCGCCGGCTACCGGCACGGTCGCGGCGCGCGCGGGCTTCGACGGCGGCGAGACGATCGTATCGATCCGCGACGAGCACGGCAGCGAGTCCGAGCCCGTGCGATCGTGGTCGGACCTGCGCTGGAAGCTGCTGTCCGCCGCATTCGATCATCGCGAGATCGTGCTCGGCGCGCGCGACGGAGGCTCGACGTTCGACTTCCGCGTCGATCTGCGTAACGTCTCCGAAAGCCAGCTCGACGACGATTTCATGACGCACCTGGGCTTCGAGACCGGCGGCGGCACGTTGTCGGTGGCGTCGGTGCAGCCCGGCAGCGCGGCCGAGCAGGCGGGCCTGAAGGCCGGCGACACGCTGCTCGCGCTCGACGGGGCGCCCATCGGCGGCGCATCGCGCTTCATCGACACGGTGAAGCACCATGCGGGCAAGGCGGTCGAACTGCAGATCGAGCGTGGCGGCGCCACGCAGACCGTGTCGGTCGTGCCGCAGGCGCAGCGCGACGACGACACAGGGCAGGAGATCGGCCGCATCGGCGCGGCGCTGTCGATGCACACGCCGTCGGTCGACGTGCGCTACGGGCCGATCGAAAGCCTGCAGCTCGGCGCGCGGCGCACGTGGGACATCTCCGTCTATTCGCTGAAGATGTTCGGGCGGATGATCACGGGTAACGCATCGCTGAAGAACCTGTCCGGCCCGGTGACGATTGCCGACTACGCGGGCAAGAGCGCGCGACTCGGTCCGTCGGCCTTCCTGTCGTTCCTCGCCCTTGTCAGCATTAGCCTCGGCGTACTTAACTTGCTGCCGATTCCCGTTTTGGACGGGGGGCATCTGTTATATTATCTGGTTGAAGCCGCGACCGGGAAAGCCATCTCGGAGCGCTGGCAGCTGATTCTGCAAAGAGCCGGGTTGATCTGCATCGTCGCGTTGTCGGCGATCGCGCTGTTCAACGACCTGGCTCGGTTAATCCATTTCTGAAGCGTCAGGCGGCCGCCGCTGGGCAGCCGCCTGATTTGATGCAGCTAAATATTGGGGATGCACGTTGTTCAAACCTCATCGCTTTGTACCTAAGACAGTTGCAGCGGCCGCGCTCGCCGCTCACGGCCTCGTGGCGCATGCAGCGGCACCGTTCGTGGTGCAAGACATCAAGATCGAGGGGTTGCAGCGCGTCGAAGCGGGCTCGGTGTTTGCCTACCTGCCGATCAAGCAGGGCGATACCTTCACCGACGACAAGGCATCCGAAGCAATTCGCGCGCTGTACGCGACGGGCTTTTTCAACGACGTGCGCATCGCCACGCAAGGCAACGTCGTGATCGTGCAGGTGCAGGAGCGTCCGGCCATCGCGTCGATCGACTTCACCGGCACGAAGGAATTCGACAAGGACAACCTGACGAAGGCGCTGCGCGCGGTCGGTCTGGCCGACGGTCGTTATTACGACAAGGCGCTCGTCGACAAGGCGGAACAGGAGCTCAAGCGTCAGTACCTGACGCGCGGCTTCTACGCGGCCGAGGTCAAGACGACGATCACGCCGGTCGACGCGAATCGCGTGTCGATCCTGTTCGCGGTCGCCGAAGGCCCGAGCGCGAAGATCCGCCAGATCAACTTCATCGGCAACAAGGCATTCAGCACCGGCACGCTGCGCGACGAAATGCAGCTGTCGACGCCGAACTGGTTCTCCTGGTACACGAAGAACGACCTGTACTCGAAGGAAAAGCTGACGGGCGACCTCGAGGCCGTGCGCTCGTACTACCTGAACCGCGGCTACCTCGAGTTCAACATCGAGTCGACCCAGGTGTCGATTTCGCCCGACAAGAAGGACATGTACCTGACGGTCACGCTGCACGAAGGCGAGCCGTACACCGTGTCGGGCATCAAGCTGTCGGGCAACCTGCTCGATCGCGAAGCCGAACTGAACAAGCTGATCAAGATCAAGCCGGGCGATCGCTTCTCGGCTGAAAAGCTGCAGCAGACGACCAAGGCGATCGTCGACAAGCTGGGCGAATACGGTTACGCATTCGCGACCGTCAATGCACAGCCGGACATCGACCAGGCGAACCACAAGGTGAACCTGAACCTCGTCGTCGATCCGAGCCGCCGCGTGTACGTGCGCCGCATCAACGTCGTCGGCAACACGCGTACGCGTGACGAGGTGGTGCGCCGCGAAATGCGCCAGCTCGAAAGCTCGTGGTTCGATTCGAATCGCCTCGCGCTGTCGAAGGACCGCGTGAACCGTCTCGGCTACTTCACCAACGTCGACGTGACGACGGTGCCGGTCGAAGGCACGAACGACCAGGTCGACGTGAACGTGAAGGTCGACGAAAAGCCGACCGGCGCGATTACGCTGGGCGCAGGTTTCTCGTCGACGGACAAGGTCGTGCTGTCGGCTGGCGTGTCGCAGGACAACGTGTTCGGTTCGGGCACGAGCCTGTCGGTGAACGTCAACACCGCACGCAGCTACCGTACGCTGACCGTCACGCAGGTCGATCCGTATTTCACGGTCGACGGCATCAAGCGGATCACGGACGTCTACTACCGCACGTACCAGCCGCTCTACTATTCGACGAGCTCGAGTTTCCGGATCATCAGCGCGGGCGGCGACCTGAAGTTCGGCATTCCGTTCTCGGAAGTCGACACCGTGTATTTTGGCGTCGGTCTCGAGCAGAACCGTCTCGACGTCGATTCGGCAACGCCGCAGAGCTACAAGGATTACGTGAACGAGTTCGGCCGCGTGTCGAACACCGCACCGCTGACGGTGGCGTGGTCGCGCGACGCGCGTGACAGCGCGCTGATTCCGAGCCGCGGCTACTTCACGCAGGCGAACGTCGAGTACGGTGCGCCGATCGGCAAGATCCAGTACTACAAGGCCGACCTGCAGGCGCAGTACTACTATTCGTTCTCGCGTGGCTTCATCCTGGGCATGAACCTGCAAGGCGGTTACGGTAACGGTATCGGCAACTCGTACCCGATCTTCAAGAACTACTACGCGGGCGGTATCGGCTCCGTGCGTGGCTACGAGCCGAGCTCGCTGGGCCCGCGCGACACGACGACCAACGACCCGATCGGCGGTTCGAAGATGGTCGTGGGTAACGTCGAACTGACGTTCCCGCTGCCGGGCACCGGTTACGACCGCACGCTGCGCGTGTTCACGTTCTTCGACGGCGGTAACGTGTGGGGCAACGCGCCGGGCGGCACGAGTACGGGTGCGAACGGTCTGCGTTACGGCTACGGTGTCGGTCTGGCGTGGATTTCGCCGATCGGCCCGCTCAAGCTGAGCCTCGGTTTCCCGCTGCAGAAGCACGAAGGCGACCAGTACCAGAAATTCCAGTTCCAGATCGGGACGGCGTTCTGATCGAACGCATGACAACAGCAACGAGAGGGTAATTTTGCTAACCGGTAAGTTTTCGAAACGAGTGATGTGTGCGCTGACCGTTGCGCTGGCCTTGGGCGCGGCGACAGCACACGCTCAGGACGTCGCCCGCATCGCGGCGGTCAATTCGGATCGGATCCTGCGCGAGTCCGCGCCCGCCAAGGCGGCGCAGACGAAGCTCGAAGCCGAGTTCGCGAAGCGTGACAAGGATCTGCAGGACATGGCGGCCCGCCTGAAGTCGATGTCCGATTCGCTGGACAAGAACGGCGCGTCGCTGTCGCCGACCGATCGCGCGCAGAAGCAGCGCGATCTCGCGCAGCTCGATACCGACTTCCAGCGCAAGCAGCGCGAGTTTCGCGAAGACCTGAACCAGCGCCGCAACGAGGAACTTGCTGCCGTGCTGGAGCGCGCGAACAGGGTCATCAAGCAGATCGCCGAGCAGCAGAATTACGACCTGATCGTGCAGGAAGCCGTGTACGTCAGCCCGCGCATCGACATCACCGACAAGGTGCTCAAGGCGCTCGCGTCCGGCTCGACGAACTGAACGGAGCAGACGACGAATGGCATTGACGCTCGAGGAACTCGTAAAGCGGTTCGGCGGCGAGATCGCCGGCGACGCCCAGTGCAAGGTGAGCAGCCTCGCGCCGCTCGACCAGGCAGGCCCTCAGCAACTCGCGTTTCTCGCGAATCCGAAGTACCTGTCGCAGGTTGAAGCAACCCGCGCCGGCGCGGTGCTGATCGCGCCGAAGGATCTCGAAAAGCTGCGCGCGGCTGCCGGCCCCCGGGAGGCCGGCCCCCGGGAAGCCGGCCCCCGCAATTTCATCGTGACGCCGAATCCGTACGCGTACTTCGCACGCGTCGCGCAGATGTTCATCGATCTCGCCACGCCGCAGCGCGCGGCCGGCGTGCATCCGAGCGCAACGATCGATCCGGCCGCAAAGGTCGCCGCGAGCGCGGTGATCGGCCCGCACGTGACGGTCGAAGCCGGTGCGGTGATCGAGGACGGCGTGCAACTCGACGCGAACGTATTTGTCGGCCGCGACACGACGATCGGTGCGAATTCTCACCTGTATCCGAATGCCTCGGTCTACCACGGCTGCAAGATCGGCCCGCGTGCGATCATCCATTCGGGCGCCGTGATCGGCTCCGACGGGTTCGGTTTCGCGCCGGATTTCGTCGGTGACGGCGACGCGCGCACCGGCAGCTGGGTCAAGATCCCGCAGGTCGGCGGCGTGTCGGTCGGCCCGGACGTCGAGATCGGCGCGAACACGACGATCGATCGCGGCGCGATGGCGGACACCGTCATCGAGGAATGCGTGAAGATCGACAATCAGGTCCAGATCGGCCACAACTGTCGGATCGGCGCCTATACGGTGATCGCCGGCAGCGCGGGCATCGCGGGCAGCACGACGATCGGCCGCCACTGCATGATCGGTGGGGCGGCAGGTATCGCCGGCCACGTGACGCTCGGCGACTATGTCATCGTCACCGCGAAGTCGGGCGTGTCGAAGTCGCTGCCGAAGGCTGGCATCTATACGAGCGCGTTCCCGGCCGTCGACCACGGCGAATGGAACCGGAGCGCCGCGCTCGTGCGCAACCTCGACAAGCTGCGCGACCGCATCAAGGCGCTTGAAACCGCGCTTGCCGCCCAGGGCGGCACGGACGCCTGACCCATCATGCGAGTCCACGAACCGGGCACGGCCAGCGCATCCGGCCCGGTTTGCCAGACTGGGCCGCGTGGCGGCCCGCTTCAGCCTTTGCATCACCACCGCGCAGCACCTGCGTGAGACGAACCATCATGAGCACTGAAAAAATCAATCTCGACATCCACAAGATCCTCACGCTGCTGCCGCACCGCTATCCGATTCTGCTCGTCGATCGCGTGCTCGAACTTGAACCGCACAAAGGGATCAAAGCGCTGAAGAACGTGTCGATCAACGAACCGTTCTTCCAGGGGCATTTCCCGAAGCGGCCCGTGATGCCGGGCGTGCTGATCCTCGAGGCGCTGGCGCAGGCCGCCGCGCTGCTGACTTTCTCGGAAGAGCAGCCGAAGGACCCGGAGAACACGCTGTACTACTTCGTCGGTATCGACGGCGCGCGCTTCAAGCGACCGGTCGAGCCGGGCGACCAACTGATTCTGAACGTGACGTTCGAACGCTACATTCGCGGCATCTGGAAGTTCAAGGCGGTGGCGGAAGTGGACGGCAAGGTGGCGGCGGAAGCCGAACTGATGTGCACGGTCAAGACGACCGACGTGGCGCCCTGAGCGACGCGGCACGGACAGGCAACGCAACGCGACACATCATATCGAGAGGCAACGGCGCATGACCAGGATTCATCCCACCGCGATCGTCGAACCGGGCGCGCAGATCGACGAATCGGTCGAGATCGGCCCGTACGCGATCGTCGGTCCGAACGTCACGATCGGCGCGCGTACGACGATCGGCTCGCACAGCGTGATCGAAGGTCACACGACGCTCGGCGAGGACAACCGCATCGGCCACTACGCGTCGGTCGGTGGCCGTCCGCAGGACATGAAGTACAAGGACGAGCCGACCCGGCTCGAGATCGGCAACCGCAACACGATCCGCGAATTCACGACGATCCACACGGGTACCGTGCAGGATGTCGGTGTGACGACGCTCGGCGACGACAACTGGATCATGGCCTATGTGCACATCGGTCATGACTGCCGCGTCGGCAACAACGTGATCCTGTCGAGCAATGCGCAGATGGCCGGTCACGTCGAGATCGGCGACTGGGCGATCGTCGGCGGGATGTCGGGCGTTCATCAGTTCGTGCGCATCGGTGCGCACTCGATGCTGGGTGGCGCATCGGCACTCGTACAGGACGTGCCGCCGTTCGTGATCGCGGCAGGCAACAAGGCCGAGCCGCACGGCATCAACGTCGAAGGCCTGCGCCGGCGAGGTTTCTCACCCGACGCGATCTCGGCGCTGCGCAGCGCATACCGCGTGCTGTACAAGAGCGGCCTGTCGCTCGAGGAAGCGAAGGTACAGTTGCGCGAACTGGCGACGGCAGGCGGCGAAGGCGACGCGGCAGTCACGGCGCTCGTCGAGTTCGTCGACGCGTCGCAGCGCGGCATCATCCGCTAAGCGATGTCGCTCCCGACCAATCAGATCCGGCTTGCGATGGTGGCCGGCGAGCCGTCGGGCGACCTGCTCGCGGCCTCGCTGCTCGGCGGACTTCACGAGCGTCTGCCCGCGTCGACCCAGTATTACGGGATCGGCGGGCAGCGGATGCTCGCGCATGGCTTCGACTCGCACTGGCAGATGGACAAGCTGACGGTGCGCGGTTACGTCGAGGCACTGGGCCAGATCCCCGAGATCCTGCGGATTCGCGGTGAACTGAAGCGCCAGCTGCTCGCGGAGCGGCCGGACGCGTTCATCGGCGTCGATGCACCCGATTTCAACTTCAACGTCGAACAGGCGGTGCGCGACGCAGGCATCCCGTCGATCCATTTCGTGTGCCCGTCAATCTGGGCATGGCGCGGCGGCCGGATCAAGAAGATCGCGAAGTCCGTCGATCACATGCTGTGCTTGTTCCCGTTCGAACCGGCGCTTCTCGACAAGGCGGGCGTCGCGTCGACGTACGTCGGCCATCCGCTTGCCGACGAGATTCCGCTCGAACCCGACACGCACGGCGCGCGCATCGCGCTCGGGCTGCCGACCGACGGCCCCGTGATTGCGGTGCTTCCGGGCAGCCGGCGCTCGGAGATCGGGCTGATCGGTCCCACGTTCTTCGCGGCGATGGCGCTGATGCAGCAGCGCGAGCCTGGCGTGCGGTTCGTGATGCCGGCGGCGACGCCCGCGTTACGCGAGCTGCTGCAGCCGCTCGTCGACGCGCATCCGCAACTCGCGCTGACGATTACCGACGGCCGCTCGCAGGTCGCGATGACGGCTGCCGACGCGATTCTCGTGAAAAGCGGCACCGTCACGCTGGAAGCCGCGTTGCTGAAGAAGCCGATGGTGATTTCGTACAAGGTGCCCTGGCTGACCGGGCAGATCATGCGCCGGCAGGGCTATCTGCCGTATGTCGGCTTGCCGAACATCCTGGCGGGGCGCTTCGTCGTACCCGAGTTGCTGCAGCATTTCGCGACGCCCGAGGCGCTCGCCGATGCAACGCTCACGCAGCTGCGCGACGATGCGAACCGCCGTACGCTGACCGAAGTCTTCACCGAAATGCATTTGTCGCTGAGGCAGAACACTGCCGCGAAGGCCGCCGAAGCGGTCGTACGCGTACTCGAGCAACGCAAGGGGCGCGCATGACGACTGTCCGTGTATCACGCCGCCGCGCGTCGATTGACGAACAGGGCGGGTTCGACTTCAGCCGCCCCGACGAGATCGTCTGCGGCGTCGATGAAGCCGGCCGCGGTCCGCTCGCAGGGCCGGTGGTCGCCGCCGCGGTGATTCTCGATCCCGCACAGCCGATCGACGGGCTCGACGATTCGAAGGCGTTGTCCGCCAAGAAGCGCGACGCATTGTACGAACTGATCGTCTCGCGTTCTCGTGCGTATTGCGTCGCGTCGGCGAGCGTCGACGAAATCGACACGCTCAACATCCTGCACGCGACGATGCTCGCGATGAAGCGGGCCGTCGAGGGCCTGTCGGTGCTGCCGACGCTTGCGCAGATCGACGGCAATCGCTGTCCGACGCTGAGTGTGCGTGCCGAGGCGATCGTCAGCGGCGACGCTCTTGTGCCGAGCATCTCGGCCGCGTCGATCCTCGCAAAGGTCACGCGCGACCGGATGCTCGTCGACCTGCATGAACGCTTCCCGGTGTACGGCTTCAACGTGCACGCCGGGTACGGCACCGCGAAACACCTTGCCGCGCTGCGCGAACATGGCCCGTGCGAAGCGCATCGGCGCTCGTTCGCCCCGGTGCGCGCGGCGCTCGATCTGGCGGCCTCTTCCCGCTAATGGCGGGCTTGCGCTGGCCGCCAGAAGGGTCGACGCATGGAATGAGACACGGCGAACGCCAGGCGTATTCGCAACGAGCATGACGCCGCGATCGGCCGTTCTGGCGGCCAGCCCCTGGAAAGGGATTTTTTAGTTTCGGGAACGTGTCTTGCCGGCCGCATTGCGGCGTTGCGTGTCGCTTGTTTGGCTCGGCCAGACGGCGCTCCTTGCTTCTTGCACTGCGACCGGCGACGCACGTTCGCAAGCCCGTTATTAGCGGGAACAGGCTCTCTGATGAAAAGCATTACTTCCCGCGACAACCCGCTGTACAAGCGCCTGAAGACGCTCGCGGGTTCGACGTCCCAGCAGCGCCGCGGCGGCCAGGCGCTGCTCGAAGGGTTCCATCTCGCGAGCGCGTATCTCGATACGGGCGCCACGCCCGAGCTGTGCGTCGCGACCGAAGGCGCGCTCGAGCACGCCGAGGCGCAGGCGATCATCGCGCGGATCGACGCGCAGCGTGTGGTCACGCTGCCCGATGCGCTGTTCGGACAACTGTCGAACGTGGTCAGCGGCGTCGGTTTCCTGTTGCTTGTCGACCGGCCCGCGCAGCCGTTGCCCGAGCGCGTGACGCACACGTCGGTCGTGCTCGACGGCGTGCAGGATGCCGGCAACGTCGGGTCGATCCTGCGCAGTGCAGCGGCGGCCGGCGTGCGGCACGTGTTCTGCGCGCCGGGCACCGCGTATGCGTGGTCGTCGAAGGTATTGCGTTCGGGGATGGGGGCGCATTTCCTGCTGTCGATCCACGAGGATGTCGTGCCGGACGCGCTCGCGGGGCGGCTCGACGTACCGGTCGCGCTGACCGATTCGCACGGCGCGCAGCCGATCTACGACTGCGACCTGGCCGGGCCGGTGGCATGGGTGTTCGGCAACGAGGGCGCAGGCGTGTCGGCGTTCTGGCGCAATGCGGCCACGCATCGCGTGACGATTCCGCAGCCGGGCGGAATGGAGTCGCTGAACGTTGCGGCGGCAGCGGCGGTGTGTCTGTTCGAGCAGGTGCGACAGCAGCGGCACGGATGATGACGTGACGCGCCGCCTGCCCGCGGGCAGGCGGCAACAAACAAAAAGGCCGCGTCGGACGCGGCCTTTTTGTTTTTCGCGGCGGCCTGACGGCCGTCAGCGGGCAGGCGAGATCAGTACGACTGTCGGTCGAGGCGTATTTCCTGCAGGATCGTCGTCGCGATCTCCTCGATCGACTTGTGCGTCGACGACAGCCACTTGATCCCTTCGCGGCGCATCATGGCCTCGGCCTCGTTGATCTCGTAGCGGCAATTCTCCGGCGCCGCGTACTTGCTGCCGGGGCGGCGCTCGTTGCGAATCTCCGACAGGCGCTGCGGATCGATCGAGAGCCCGAACAGCTTCTCGCTGTACGGCGACAGCGCCGACGGCAGCTTGCCGCGCTCGAAGTCTTCCGGAATCAGCGGGTAGTTGGCCGCCTTCACGCCGTATTGCATCGCGAGATACAGGCTCGTCGGCGTCTTGCCGCTGCGCGATACGCCGACCAGGATCACGTCGGCTTCCGACAGGTTGCGGTTCGACTGACCGTCGTCGTGCGCGAGCGAAAAGTTGATTGCCTCGATCCGCGTCTTGTATTCCTCGGTATCGGCGTTCTGGTGGCCGCGGCCCATCGCATGGCTCGACTTGAGCTCCAGTTCCTGTTCGAGCGGCTCGACGAAGCGCTGGAACATGTCCAGCACGAGCGCGTTCGAGCGCTTGACGATGTCGTTCGACTCGCTGTCGACGAGCGTCGTGAAGACGATCGCGCGACGGCCGTCGTGCACGGCGGCGTCGTTGATCTTTTCGACGGTCGCATAGGCTTTCTCGAGCGAGTCGACGAACGGCACGCGCACGAGGCGGAATTTCTGGTCGAACTGGGAGAGGATCGAATGCGCGAAGGTTTCGGCAGTGATCCCGGTGCCGTCGGAGACGATGAAAACGGTAGGCAGCATGAATCTGGGCGTCGAGCGTGAAGGGCAGTTGCGCGGGCGGCTGGAGGTTCGCCTCCAGACGCAGTGACAAGGTCGCGCCACATCCGGCAGCCGGCACGGTAGAATAGCGGCAACCTGTTGGATAAGCAATTGCGGGGGCAGGGTGCAAACGGCACCCAAGGCTTGCCGTGCTCGATCCATAACTCCCGGCAAATTCGGCGATTGGTATGAATATATCGCCTTTCTGCCGGGATTTTTACAAATCGGGTCGGAAGCGGTTCCGTCCTGCGATTGTTTCTCCAACAGGTTGCGCAAGACGCGCCGCGCCTTTTTGCAAGCGCCCGCGTCCGAGCCCACTTGCGCAATCGAGCATTTTTTTCACACTTAGGGGCTTGTATGACTAACGCAGCAAACGTCGCAAAGGATCAGGCGTATGTAATCCCGTTCGAGCAGTTGCGGATGACCGATGTGGAGATCGTGGGCGGCAAGAATGCGTCGCTCGGCGAGATGATCAGCCAGCTTTCCGAGGCAGGCGTTCGCGTACCCACCGGTTTCGCCACGACCGCGCTCGCTTTCCGCGATTTCCTCAAGCACAACGATCTGACCGATCGCATCGCCAAGCGTCTCGAGTCGCTCGACATCGACGACGTGAAGGCGCTCGCCGAAGCCGGCGCCGAAATCCGCAAGTGGATCGTCGACGCACCGATGCAGGCACGTCTTGAGCAGGAAATCCGCGCACAGTTCGAAATCCTGAAGAGCGGCTCGCCGAGCGAGCTGTCGTTTGCCGTGCGCTCGTCCGCGACCGCGGAAGACCTGCCCGACGCATCGTTCGCCGGTCAGCAGGAGTCGTATCTGAACGTCGTCGGCATCGAGGACGTGCTCGACCGCATGAAGCACGTGTTCGCGTCGCTGTACAACGACCGCGCGATCTCGTATCGCGTGCACAAAGGCTTCACGCACGCGGAAGTCGCCCTGTCGGCCGGCGTGCAGCGCATGGTCCGCTCGGACGTCGGCGCAGCCGGCGTGATGTTCACGATTGACACCGAATCGGGCTTCAAGGACGCCGTGTTCATCACGTCGAGCTACGGCCTGGGCGAAACCGTCGTGCAGGGTGCGGTGAACCCGGACGAGTTCTACGTGTTCAAGACGACGCTCGCGCAGGACAAGTATCCGATCATCCGCCGCTCGATCGGCTCGAAGCTGATCAAGATGGAATTCACGCAGCCGGGCGAGCCGGGCCGCGTGAAGACGGTCGACGTACCGCACGAGCAGCGCAACCGCTACTCGATCACCGACGAAGACGTGATCGAGCTCGCGAAGTACGCGGTCATCATCGAGAAGCACTACCAGCGTCCGATGGACATCGAGTGGGGCAAGGACGGTCGCGACGGCAAGATCTTCATCCTGCAGGCGCGTCCGGAAACGGTGAAGAGCCAGGCGAGCGGCAAGGCCGAGCAGCGCTTCAAGCTGAAGGGTCAGTCGCAGGTGCTGGCGACGGGTCGCGCGATCGGTCAGAAGATCGGCGCGGGTCCCGTGCGCGTGATCCAGGATCCGTCGGAAATGGAACGCGTGCAGCCGGGCGACGTGCTGGTGGCCGACATGACCGACCCGAACTGGGAGCCGGTGATGAAGCGTGCATCGGCGATCGTCACGAACCGTGGCGGCCGCACCTGCCACGCGGCGATCATCGCGCGTGAGCTCGGCGTGCCGGCAGTCGTCGGTTGCGGCGACGCGACCGATATCCTGAAGGATGGCGCGCTCGTTACCGTGTCGTGCGCGGAAGGCGACGAAGGCAAGATCTACGACGGGCTGCTCGAGACGGAAGTCACGGAAGTGCAGCGCGGCGAACTGCCGGAAATCCCGGTCAAGATCATGATGAACGTCGGCAATCCGCAGCTCGCGTTCGACTTCTCGCAACTGCCGAACGGTGGTGTTGGCCTCGCGCGTCTCGAGTTCATCATCAACAACAACATCGGCGTGCACCCGAAGGCGATTCTCGAGTACCCGAACATCGACCAGGATCTGAAGAAGGCCGTCGAGAGCGTTGCACGCGGTCACGCGTCACCGCGCCAGTTCTACGTCGACAAGCTGACGGAAGGCGTTGCGACGATCGCTGCGGCGTTCTATCCGAAGCCCGTGATCGTGCGCCTGTCCGACTTCAAGTCGAACGAGTACAAGAAGCTGATCGGCGGTTCGCGTTACGAGCCGGACGAAGAAAACCCGATGCTGGGCTTTCGCGGCGCGTCGCGCTACATCGCCGAAGACTTCGCGCAGGCGTTCGAGATGGAATGCCGTGCACTGAAGCGCGTGCGTGACGACATGGGCCTGACCAACGTCGAGATCATGGTGCCGTTCGTGCGGACCGTGAAGCAGGCGGAACGTGTTGTCGGCCTGCTCGAGAAGTTCGGCCTGAAGCGCGGCGAAAACGGCCTGCGCCTCGTGATGATGTGTGAAGTCCCGACCAACGCGATTCTCGCCGAAGAATTCCTGGAACACTTCGACGGTTTCTCGATCGGTTCGAACGACCTCACGCAGCTCACGCTCGGCCTCGACCGTGACTCGGGCATGGAACTGCTGGCTGCCGACTTCGACGAACGCGACCCGGCCGTCAAGTTCCTGTTGAAGCGTGCGATCGACACCTGCCGCAAGATGGGCAAGTATGTCGGGATCTGCGGCCAGGGCCCGTCCGATCACCCGGATTTCGCGGAATGGCTGACCGACGAAGGCATCGTGTCGATCTCGCTGAACCCCGACACGATCATCGATACGTGGCAGGCGCTGGCCAACCGGAAGTAACGGTCCGTCATGCCGATTCGACGAAAGAGCGGTGCTGCCGCGCTTTCGTTGAAGGCAAAATGCAAGCTTCATGCTATAAACACCTCGGTAAGCACCGGGGTGTTTTTGTTTGTCGGTACGCGTCGGGGATGTTTTTCTGGAGACCGCAATGATGTCGGGGCATCTGTTCTGGTGGATCGGGGGCGGTGTGCTGGTCGTGGCCGAATTGCTGACCGGCACGTTCTATCTGTTGATGATCGCGCTCGGCTTTTTCTCGGGCGCCTTGCTGCAGCTCGCGGGCTTCGCGCCGCACGCGCAGTTCGGCGCGGCCGCCGCGGTCGCGATCATCGCGATGGTCGTGCTGCGTCGCTCGGGGCTCGGGCGCAAGCAGAAGCGCGACACGTCGACGAATCCGGACGTCAATCTCGATATCGGCGCGACCGTCACGGTCGACGCGTGGCATGACGGCCGCGCGCGCGTGCAGTATCGTGGCGCCGACTGGGACGTCGAGCTCGCGAGCGGCGAGCGCGACGATGCGCACGTGTATCGGGTGAGTGCCGTGCGCGGCAACTGTCTCGTCGTCGTAGCGAAACCCGCGGGCTGATCGTCCACTGATACAACAAGGAGGGAACACTGCATGGATACGCTGGTCATCTGGGTCGTCCTGCTTATCATCGCCATGGTGATCGTGTCGAAGACGGTGAAGATCGTGCCGCAGCAGCATGCGTGGGTGCTCGAACGTTTCGGGCGCTATCACGCGACGCTGTCGCCCGGTCTCAATATCGTGCTGCCGTTCGTCGACCGGATCGCATACCGGCACGTGCTGAAGGAAATCCCGCTCGACGTGCCGAGCCAGGTCTGCATCACGCGCGACAACACGCAGCTTCAGGTCGACGGCGTGCTGTACTTCCAGGTCACCGATCCGATGAAGGCATCGTACGGGTCGAGCAACTTCGTGCTGGCGATCACGCAGCTCGCGCAGACGACGCTGCGCTCGGTAGTCGGCAAGCTCGAGCTCGACAAGACCTTCGAGGAGCGCGACTTCATCAACCACAACATCGTGTCGGCGCTCGACCAGGCCGCGGCGAACTGGGGCGTGAAGGTGCTGCGCTACGAAATCAAGGACCTGACGCCGCCGAAGGAGATCCTGCACGCGATGCAGGCGCAGATCACCGCCGAGCGTGAAAAGCGTGCGCTGATCGCTGCCTCCGAGGGCCGCAAGCAGGAGCAGATCAACCTCGCGTCGGGCGCGCGCGAAGCGGCGATCCAGAAGTCGGAAGGCGAGCGGCAGGCCGCGATCAACCAGGCGCAAGGCGAGGCGGCCGCGATTCTCGCGGTTGCCGAGGCGAACGCGCAGGCGATCCAGAAAATCGCGCAGGCGATCCAGTCGCAGGGCGGGATGGACGCCGTGAACCTGAAGGTTGCCGAGCAGTATGTCGGCGCGTTCTCGAACCTCGCGAAGCAGGGCAATACGCTGATCGTGCCGTCGAACCTGTCGGATCTGGGCACGGCGATCGCATCGGCGCTGACGATCGTGAAGAGCGCGGCGCCGGCCGCGGCCGGCAAGGGCTGAGCGTGGGCTGAACGCACGGCGATCGGCCCCGACGCCTTATACCGTAGAAAGCGACACGGCCCGCTGCGAGCGGGCCGTGTCGTTTGCGATGCAGGCTGGGCGAATCAGGTGCCGGCGCGCATGATGCGCGCCTTTTCGCGTTCCCAGTCGCGTTTCTTCTCGGTTTCGCGCTTGTCGTGCAGCTTCTTGCCCTTCGCGAGCGCGATGTCGCATTTCACGCGACCGCCCTTGTAATGGAAGTTCAGCGGCACGAGCGTGTAGCCGCGCTGCTCGACCTTGCCGATCAGTTTCTTGATTTCCTCGCGGTGCAGCAGCAGCTTGCGCGTGCGGACCGGATCGGGGGTGATGTGCGTCGAGGCTTCGGGCAGCGGGCTGATATGGGTACCGATCAGGAAGATCTCGGCGTTCTTGACGACGACGTAACCTTCCTTGATCTGGCCGCGGCCGGCGCGCAGCGCCTTGACTTCCCAGCCCTCCAGCACGAGCCCCGCCTCGTAGCGCTCCTCGATGTGATAATCGAAGTGCGCTTTCCTGTTGTCGATGATGCTCATGAAAGGATCGGGCCAACTCGTTTAAAATCACGATTTTAGCAAAGCGGGGCGGGAATCGCCCGGCTTGCGTTCTCACTTAAGGCGATGCCGCGCGATTTATGGCAGATGTCCAGAAAACCGTATTGATCCGCCACTCGGCGGAACAGATGTTCGACCTCGTCACCGACGTGGCCGACTACCCCAATTTCCTGCCGTGGTGCGGCGGCGTCGAAGTTCGTCGTCAGGACGACAGCGGGATGGAAGCGCGCATCGATATCAACTTCAAGGGCATCAGGCAGCATTTCGCGACGCGCAACACGCAGCAGCGTCCGACGCGGATCGACATGGAGTTCGCGGACGGCCCGTTCAAGAAGTTCACGGGCTCGTGGCGCTTCATCCCGCTGCGCGCCGATGCGTGCAAGATCGAATTCGCGCTGCACTACGAGTTCTCCAGCATCCTGCTGGAAAAGATCATCGGGCCCGTGTTCAGCCATATCGCGAACACGTTCGTCGATTCGTTCGTCAAGCGTGCCGATCAGCGCTACGGGAAGGGGTGACGCGATGCTGTCGATCGAAGTCTGCTACGCGCTACCGGATCGCCAGACGCTGATTCCGGTGTCGTTGCCCGACGGCGCGACTGTGCGCGAGGCGATCGACGCGAGCGGCGTGCTCGCGCGGCACCCGGAGATCGATCTCGCACACGCGAAGACCGGCGTGTTCGGCAAGCTCGCGCCGCTAGACGCGCCGCTCGCCGACCATGACCGCGTCGAGATCTACCGCCCGCTGATCGTCGATCCGAAGCTCGCGCGCCAGCGGCGCGTCGACAAGACCCGTCGCGAAGGCTCCATCGAGGGCCGCAAGTGGATGCACAAGGACGCGCGCTGACGCGCGTCGTGCCACCCGCCTTTTTCGTTCCGATTCATCAGACAAGACGCGCGGCCGCGCTCAGTGGGCCGCGCTGCTCGCGCTCACGGCCGCGCCGCCGGTCGCGTTGCCGCTGTCGTGCGTGTCGCTGTGCCGGCGCACCGATCCGTAGACGCCCGCCAGCAACAGCGCGAGCGCCGCGATCTCGAGCGTGCGCGGCATCCGGTGGTCGTAGACGAACGCGTAGAGCATCGCGAACACGGTTTCGAACACGATCAGCTGGCCCGACAGTGTGAGCGGCATCCGCTTCGACGCCGCGTTCCACAGTCCGTTGCCGAGCCACGACGCACCGATCGCGAGCGCAAGGTTCAGCACCCAGAACAGCTGCCAGCGGGGTGCCGGGACGGCCGCCTGCACCGTGCCGGACGGCAGCGCGAGGATTGTGACCCAGCAGAGGCCGCCGATCACGCCCGTCACGACACCCCACAGCACCGACCATTCGTTGCCGCTGAAATGATGGTGACGCTGCAGGTAGCGCGCGTTCGCGACTGCGTACCAGGTCCAGCTCGCGAGCGCGCCGCTTGCGCACGCGATGCCGGCGAGCTTCTCGGCGAACGTCGTCGCCAGCGCGGCTTCCGATGTGAAGAGGTCGACGTTGATGCAGACGATGCCGGCGATCACCAGCGCGAGCGGGGCGGCGAGGCGTCGCAGCGGGACGGCGCCGCGGTCGCCGAGGCCCAGGAGCGTGACGGTCACGGGCAGCACGCCTACGATCAGCGATGTGGGGGCGATGCCGATCAGGTGCACGGCGGTGGACAGCAGCATGTAATACGCGAGATTGCCGATCAATGCGAGCTTCGCGAGCGCGACGAGATCCTCGCGGGTCAGTCGCGCAAGCAGCGAACGAGCCGTGGGCAGCGCGGCCGCCAGCGACACGAGACCGTACATGGCATAGCGGCCGGCGCTCAGCAGCAGCGGCGAGAAGTCGGTCATCAGGCGTGGAACGAGAAATACCATGCCCCACAACGCGCCCGCGAGGACGCCATACACTACACCGCGCTGCATCGACTGCTCCGAACAAAATGACTGACGAGCGCGCATCTTAACGATGCCGGTGCGACCGCGTCTTGTTCATTCCTGCACTCGGAGTGGGGCGGGGTGATGAGGCGGCCGCAATCCGGTTCTGTTTGCCGGCGGATCGGGGTGCCTGCCGGCGATCGGCGGATCAGCGTGCGACCGGCTCGGCCGGTGCGGCCGCTGTCACACTGTCGCCTGCCACGTGCGCGGGGCGCCGCACGGCGCGCAGCTTGCCGCTGTTGCCGCCGCCGCAGAAGAACGTGTCGCGGCCGTCGGATTCGAGCCCCGACACACCGATGCCGGGCGGCATGTCGACCTGTTCGACTACCTGTCCCGTGTGCGGATCGATCCGCCGCAGCTCGCTCTGGTCGGCTTCCCACGTACCGTGCCACAGCTCGCCGTCGACCCACGTCACGCCGGTGACGAAGCGGTTCGATTCGATCGTGCGCAGCACGGCGCCCGATAGCGGATCGACCTGATGAATCTTGCGCTCGCGGTACTGGCCGACCCACAGCGTGCCTTCGGCCCATGCGAGCCCGGAATCGGCGCCGCCGCCGGGCGCGGGAATCGTCGCAAGCACGCGGCCCGAGTCCGGATCGATCTTCTCGATGCGGTCCTCGACGATCTGGAACAGGTGACGGCCGTCGAACGCCGTGCCGGCATGCGCCGGTTGCCGGATATGCCGGGCGGCCGGGCGGCCGGGTGCCGGCGCCGCGTGGCGACACGGCGTGCGGGCCGCGCTGCGCTGCGGGAACCTGATGGCTGTGGTTCTGGCGACGGGCGTGCTGGGTCTGCGGGTGATGGCCGTCGTGACGGTGGCGATCGCCGCCGAGCGACTGGTGCCGGCCGGTGGCGAACGCGTTGCGCGGATGGTCGTCGGCGGTGTCGCGATCGGCGCCGGGTTCGTGATGATCATGTGTGCGGCCGGGTTAGGGCGGCTTCGCCGCGCTGCAAGGCCGGCGGAGGCGTTGCAGCCAACGCCGCATGGGCCGGCGGCGGCATGAAATCGGCCCGGTGGCGGCCGGTTGCGCGAATGGGGTGAAGCCGGAGTGAAACGAAAGGCGATCGAAAACGAACCGAACGGCGATCCGAACGATTCGGCCCCCGAACGCTGGAAAACGGCTAACCCGTTGTTCGTGTTGTGAAAATTCGCAGCGCTTCGCGTATAATTCGCTTTTGCGCCCATAGGATTTGCCATGCGTCTGATCCAAAAAGCACTCACTTTCGATGACGTGCTCCTCGTTCCCGCCTTTTCCGACGTTCTCCCGCGCGACACCAGCCTGAAAACCAAGCTGACCCGCAACATCTCCCTGAACATGCCGCTCGTGTCCGCCGCGATGGACACGGTCACCGAGGGTCGCCTCGCGATCGCGATGGCGCAGCAGGGTGGTGTCGGTATCGTCCACAAGAACCTCACGCCGGCCGAGCAGGCCCGCGAGGTCGCGAAGGTCAAGCGTTTCGAATCGGGCGTCGTCCGCGACCCGATCACTGTCCCGCCGCAGATGAAGGTGCGCGACGTGATCGCGCTGTCGCGCCAGCATGGCATCTCCGGCTTCCCGGTCGTCGAAGGCCCGCAGCTCGTCGGTATCGTCACGAACCGCGACCTGCGTTTCGAAACGCGCCTCGACGAACCCATCAAGTCGATCATGACGCCGCGCGATCGTCTCGTCACGGTCAAGGAAGGCACGCCGCTCGCCGAAGCGAAGGCGCTGATGCACAGCCACCGCCTCGAGCGCGTGCTGGTCGTCAACGACGCGTTCGAACTGCGCGGCCTGATGACCGTCAAGGACATCACCAAGCAAACCGAACACCCGGACGCGTGCAAGGACGAACACGGCAAGCTGCGCGCAGGCGCGGCAGTCGGCGTCGGCCCAGACAACGAAGAGCGCGTCGAGCTGCTCGTGCAGGCAGGCGTCGACGTGATCGTCGTCGACACCGCGCATGGCCACAGCAAGGGTGTGCTCGAGCGCGTGCGCTGGGTCAAGCAGAACTTCCCGCACGTCGAAGTGATCGGTGGCAACATCGCGACGGCAGCCGCCGCGAAGGCGCTCGTCGAATACGGCGCGGACGCGGTCAAGGTCGGTATCGGCCCGGGCTCGATCTGCACGACGCGGATCGTCGCGGGTGTCGGCGTGCCGCAGATCAGCGCGATCGCGAACGTCTCGGAAGCGCTGAAGGGCTCCGGCGTGCCGTGCATCGCCGACGGCGGCGTGCGTTTCTCGGGCGACGTGTCGAAGGCCCTCGCGGCCGGCGCGAACGCGGTGATGATGGGCAGCATGTTCGCGGGCACTGAAGAGGCGCCGGGCGACGTGTTCCTGTACCAGGGCCGTCAATACAAGTCGTACCGCGGCATGGGTTCGGTCGGTGCGATGAAGGACGGCGCGGCAGATCGCTACTTCCAGGACAACTCCGCGAACATCGACAAGCTCGTGCCGGAAGGCATCGAAGGCCGCGTCGCCTACAAGGGCTCGGTCAACGCGATCCTGTTCCAGCTGGTCGGTGGCGTGCGCGCGAGCATGGGCTACTGCGGCTGCAAGACGATCGACGAACTGCACGACAAGGCCGAATTCGTTCAGATCACCGCGGCGGGCATGCGTGAGTCGCACGTGCACGACGTGCAGATCACGAAGGAAGCGCCGAACTATCACGTGGACTGATCGCCGATGAAACCGCTGCTGCGAGCCGTGCTGATCATCGATGCCGTGCTGTTGCTGGCGTTCGGCGTGCTGTTCGTGCTGACGCCCTGGCAGGCGCTTTTCAACGCGTTGCAGCTCGCGAACATCCAGCCGGCGATGCTCGGCCAGGCGTTCGGCATCGCGCTGCTCGGGCTCGCGTGGCTCGCGTTTCACGCAGCGATCAACGGCGAACTCACGGCGCCGGTCGCACGTGCGGTCGGCCATGTGAACTGGCTGATCGGCGTGCTGACGGTCGTGTGGTCGATCGGCACCGGTAACGGTCCCGCGCTTGCTGCTGCCGGCAGGGTGCTGTCGGCGGTGGCCGGCGTTGCGCTGATCGTGCTCGGCCTCGGCGGCGTGCGGCTCGCATCGGCCGTGCGCCGGCGCGAGAAGGCGCAGGCGCTCGAAGCGCGGGCCGCGAAGGGTCCGGTCGAACCGGTGCCGCCGCCCGTGCCGCAGCGTGTCGAGCCGGTCGTCAGCCGCCCGGCGGCGCCTTCGGCGCCGGCCGCGGCAGGCACGTCGGCGGCATCCGATCGCGCATCAGGCAGCGTTGCTTTCGACGCGCGCCCGCCGTCACAGGATTGACCGGCGATGCGTCGCGCGAGCCGCCTGCCGCCCGACGCCGCTGTCCATGCTTTTGACGCAGCGCTTCATGCGCTGCTTTTCTTATTCTCTTCATCCCGTCCGCAGCCATGCACGACAAAATCCTGATTCTCGACTTCGGTTCGCAAGTCACCCAACTGATCGCACGTCGCGTGCGCGAAGCGCACGTCTACTGCGAAATCCACCCGAACGACGTGTCCGACGACTTCGTCCGCGAGTTCGCGCCGAAGGCGGTGATCCTGTCGGGCAGCCACGCGAGCACGTACGAAGACCATCAACTGCGCGCGCCGCAGGCCGTGTGGGATCTCGGCGTGCCGGTGCTCGGCATTTGCTACGGCATGCAGACGATGGCCGTGCAGCTCGGCGGCAAGGTCGAGTGGAGCGACCATCGCGAGTTCGGCTACGCGGAAATGCGCGCGCACGGCCATACGCGCCTGCTCGACGGCATCGAGGATTTCACGACGGCCGAAGGCCACGGCATGCTGAAGGTCTGGATGAGCCACGGCGACAAGGTTGCCGAACTGCCGCCGGGCTTCGCGCTGATGGCATCGACGCCGAGCTGCCCGATCGCCGGCATGGCCGACGAGGCGCGCGGCTACTACGCGGTGCAGTTCCACCCGGAAGTCACGCACACGGTGAAGGGCCGCCAGATCATCGAGCGCTTCGTGCTGAAGATCGCCGGCGCGAAGCCCGACTGGATCATGAAGAACCACATCGAGGAAGCCGTCGCGAAGATTCGCGAGCAGGTCGGTGACGAGGAAGTGATTCTCGGCCTGTCCGGCGGTGTCGACTCGAGCGTGGCCGCCGCGCTGATCCACCGCGCGATCGGCGACCAGCTGACCTGTGTGTTCGTCGACCACGGCCTGCTGCGCCTGAACGAAGGCAAGATGGTGCTAGACATGTTCGAGGGCCGCCTGCATGCGAAGGTCGTGCACGTCGACGCATCCGAGCAATTCCTCGGCCACCTGGCCGGCGTGACCGATCCGGAAGCGAAGCGCAAGATCATCGGCCGCGAATTCGTCGAGGTGTTCCAGGCCGAGGCGCAGAAGCTGTCGAAGGCGAAGTGGCTCGCACAGGGCACGATCTATCCGGATGTCGTCGAATCGGGCGGCACGAAGACGAAGAAGGCGACGACGATCAAGAGCCACCACAACGTCGGCGGTCTGCCGGAAACGCTCGGCCTGAAGCTGCTCGAGCCGCTGCGTGACCTGTTCAAGGACGAAGTGCGCGAACTCGGTGTTGCGCTCGGCCTGCCGCCGGAGATGGTGTACCGCCATCCGTTCCCGGGCCCGGGCCTCGGCGTGCGGATTCTCGGGGAAGTGAAGCGCGAATACGCGGATCTGCTGCGCCGTGCCGACGCGATCTTCATCGAGGAACTGCGCGGCACGACCGCCACCGCACAGGATGCGGCAGCGGGCCTGTGCGGCGAAGCCGACGTCGGCAAGACCTGGTACGACCTGACGAGCCAGGCGTTTGCGGTGTTCCTGCCGGTGAAGTCGGTCGGCGTGATGGGCGATGGCCGTACGTACGACTACGTGACGTCGCTGCGCGCGGTGCAGACCACCGACTTCATGACCGCGCATTGGGCGCACTTGCCGTACGCGCTGCTCGGCCGCGCGTCGAACCGGATCATCAACGAGGTGCGCGGGATCAACCGTGTGGTGTACGACATCTCGGGCAAGCCGCCGGCGACGATCGAGTGGGAGTAATGCTGCGCTGGGGCATACCCCGGTAGCGGATGACGGCATCGAACGATGCGAAGCGCCCGGCAGGGAAACCTGCCGGGCGCTTTTCATGCCGCCGGCACATGGTCGTCCGATTGACCATAATGGAAGCGTCATCTTCGGCGTATCGCCCATGCTGCCATGACTCAACTGACGCTACCCGGAATTGAAGCGGGCCGGCTGGAGCATCATCTGTTCTTCGCGGTGAAGCCCGATCCGGATACCGCTGCGCGCATCGCGGACCAGGCCGGTCGACTGCTGGCCGAGGTGTCCATCGAAGGCCGGTTGCAGGACACCAACCGTTTCCACATCACGTTACAGTCGCTCGGGCCGTTCATGCGGGTGCCGTCGGGCGTCGCCACACGTGCGTGCATGGCGGCGCAACGTATTCACGCTGCGCCGTTCGACGTGACGTTCGACCGGATCCTCAGTTTCAAAGGCCGGCCGGGGAATTTCCCGTGGGTACTGACCCCGGATGTCGTGCCGGGTGCATTGACTGAGTTCCATCAGAAACTGGTCGACGCGCTCAACTGGGCCGGGGTTCGCGCGTCAAGCAGGCATTTCACGCCTCATATCACGTTGCTGTACAGCGAAAACCGGTTCCGGCCGCGCGAGATTGCGCCGATTACGTGGCGCGTGCGCGAATTCGTTCTGATCGACAGCTTGTTCGGCAAGACACATCACGAAATAAAAGGGTGCTGGCCGTTGAGCGACGATTGCCAGCGTTAAGGGGCGCCGCTCACGGACGGTTCGATCTGTCGATGTCCGCGGCCCGTGCGACAGCACGCAGCGCAACGTCGCGCACGCCCGCGCTCATCGGCAGATCGTCGCGTTCGAGTTCACCGAGATCGAACCAGCGCGCCTCCAGCGCATCGTCCCCGGCAGCGGGCGTACCGCGCAGCCATTTGCACAGCACCGCGACCATCACGAAATGCTGACGCACGCGGCCGGCGGCATCGTGATCGAATGAATCGAGCGCGGTGAATACGTCGAGCGCTTCGACGTCGAGCGTCGTCTCTTCGGCAAGCTCGCGAACGATCGCGTCCGCGATCGGCTCACCCGGTTCGATCTTGCCGCCGGGGAATCCCCAGCGGTCTGCGTCCGGCGGATTCGCGCGCCGCACGAGCAGCACGTCGCGTTCGCGCAGCACGACGCCGATCACGGCAGGAACGGCACGCAGCGGCGATGCATTGGCGGTCGGGGAGCGTGAGGGTTCGGACATGATCGGGCCTATGCGTCGGCGGACGCGAACGGGTTGGGGTACCTGAGATTCATCGCACGTCGTCGCTGCGCTGCTCGATCGCATGAATCACGGCGACCATGTCGGACGAACCGTATCCGGCCTGTTCGGTTTCGCCATAGAGCGCATGGCAGATGTCCAGTAGCGGCGACGCGATTCCGATGCTGCGCGCGGATTCGGCGACGAGCCGTGCGTTCTTCAGCACGTCGGTGATTGCCGCCTGCACGTCGAAGTCCGACGCGACAAGTTTGCCGAGCTTCACGCGCGACACGTCGCTGGCCATCGGGCCGGCGTTTAGCACGTCGGCGAAGCGCGCGAGATCGATGCCGTGACGTTGCGCGAAATGCGTCGCCTCGGTCAGGCCCGTTACCATCGTGATCAGGAACAGGTTCACGGCGAGTTTCATCGTCAGCGCGGCCGGCACGTCGCCGCACACGAAGCTGTCGCGGCACAGCGGCTTCACGAGCGGGCGGATCGCGTCGACGTCTTCCGGCGCGCCGGCCAGCATCACGACGAGCTGTCCGGCTTCAGCCGGCTTGCGCGAACCCGACACCGGCGATTCGACGTAGCGGCCGGATGCGGCAGCGATTTCGTCGGCGAGCGCGCGCGAGTATTCGGGCGAGTTCGTGCCCATGTTCACGATCGTGTGTCCGCCGACGCGCGCGGCGAAATCGGGCGTGCCGCGTGCGAGGACGGTATCGATCGCTGCGTCGTTCGCGAGCATCAGCAACACGGTGCTGCACGCGCCGAACACGTCGTCGACTTGTTCGACGACTTGCGCGCCGGCATCGTGTAGTGCATCGTCGCTGCCGTGCGACCGGCTCCACACGATGAGCGGCGTGCCGGCCCGCGCGAGGTTAAGTGCCATCGGCGTTCCCATCACGCCGAGGCCGATGAATCCGACTGCCGTTTGCATGTCCGTGCTCCTTCGGGAAAGGGGAGTGCAGCGCGCAGGCGTCAGTATCGCAGCGTTTTCGGACTCGTGCGGGGGCATGCTGGCAGGCGCAGCGGCGCGTGTCGGTAGGATGCGCTGAAGCCGAGCGGATCGCGACCCGCTACGACGGTGAAACGGCAGATCGAAGTCCGGTCGTTCGACGTTCAGCCCACAGCCTCGCCGCGAGAAGCGCGGCCGGTATCCGGTTGATCTTTGCCGAGTCCGGCGAGATACGGCCACGGATAGATACCCCGCGCGTGACCGTCGCCGAACAGTAGCCGGATGCCGTAGCCTGCCGCTTCGACACTGTCCAGCGTCAGGCCCGGTTGCGCGCGAACGCTGCCGCCGTCGAACCGGATTTTCCTGCACGCGGCGCACGGGCAATCACTGCGCAACCGCGCATAGTCGATGCGTTGCGTATCGCCATCCGGCCAGCGCAGCGTCAATGCGCGGGCCGCATGGTCGAGCAGGATCTCGGTCGGCGCGATCATCGTGCGCCCCCTTCGATCTGCGCGATGGCGATCCGCACGGCCTTGCGGACTTCGGGATCGCGATCCTCCAGCGCGTCATGCAATGCGCGCAACGTCGCAGGATCGCGCAGTTCGCCGAGCGCGAGCGCGGCCTCCTTGCGCAAGTTGCTGATCGCATGGGCGAGCTGCGCGGCGACGGCCGATGCTGCTGCAGCATCGCGCAACTGTCCGAGCGCGCGCACCGCACGCAATCGCACCTGCCAGTAATCGTCGTCGAGCGCGGCGACGAGCGGCGCGCGCGCAGTCGCGATGCGCAGCTTGCCGAGCGTCGCGGCCGCTTCCTCGCGGACCTGCCATTCGGCGTCGCGCAACGCCGCAAGCAAGGCGGTCACGACGGCCGTGTCGCTCGATGCCGCAAACCCGACCGCGCCAACCGCAATGCGTCGCACGTCGGCATGAGCGTCGGCCGTCGCCACGCGGGCAAGCGGCACGAGTCCGCGAGCGTCCTTGAGCCACCCGAGCACGGCGACGCCTTCCGCCCGCACGGCCGCCGCGTCCGCGTCCAGCGCGCGCAGTGCCGGCGCGAACGCGTCGGGGTCGCGCAGTTCGCGCAGCCCGCGCAGCACGGCGCCGCGCACGAACGGCTCCGGCCGTCCGGCCCAGCGGCACAGCACGGCACCGGAGGCAACGTCCTTCAGCTCGGACAGGCTTTGAGCAGCGGTCGCGCGTACACCGTCGTCCGGGTCGAGCAGCGCGTGACACAGCGCGTCGACGACGTCGGGCTGTTCCCACGCGCCGAGCACGCGCGCGGCTTCACCGCGTACGTCGGCCGACGGATCGTCGCGCAGTGCCGCAATGAACGCCGGCACTAGATCGGGATCCTCGAGGTCGGCGAGTTCAAGGAGTGCAAGGCGGCGCACCGGTGCGTCGGGCGAAGCGACGCGCGCGACGAGGCCGGCAAGGTCTGGATCGAGCGCGCCGGGCAGCGGGAAAGCAGGAGAAGAATCGGTCATGGGCAAGGTGCTGAGCGGTGAGGGGCGTGCGATCAAACAGCGTGGCGCAACAGCGAGAGGCAGCGGCGCTTGATGTCGACGAATGCGGACTCGGTGGTGCTGTCGTCGGTGCGTGGTCGTGCGAGCGGCACCGGTATGTCGGCGACGATGCGCGCGGGTCGCGGCGACAGCATCAGGATGCGATCGCCGAGAAACAGCGCTTCCTCGATATCGTGCGTGACGAACAACACGGTCGTACCGATGCGCGACCAGATGTCGAGCAGCAGCGTCTGCATCATGCGGCGCGTCTGCGCGTCGAGCGCGCCGAACGGTTCGTCCATCAGCAGGATGCGCGGCCGGTTGATCAGCACGCGGGCAATCTCGACGCGCTGCTGCATGCCGCCGGACAACTGCGCGGGGTAGTGCGCGCCGTAGTCGCCGAGCCCGACGAGTTCGAGCAGCGCGGCGGCTTCGCGGCGGCGCTCTCGCGCGGGCACGCCTTTCATCTTCAGGCCGAATGCGACGTTGTCGATCACGCGCTTCCATGGAAACAGCGTGTGCTGCTGGAACACGAGCCCGCGATCGGGATGCGGGCGGTCGACCGGTTCGCCGTCGACGACGATCTCGCCGTGCGTGGCCGCGACGTGTCCGGCGAGCGCGCCGAGCAGCGTCGACTTTCCGCACCCTGACGGCCCGAGCACGCAGACGAACTCGCCGGGGGCGATATCGACGTCGAGCGCATCGAGCGCCGCGAAGCGCGCATGCGGCGGCCCGAGTTCGATCGTCAGCGCACGTACGCCGACGCGGCCCGGTGCGGCAATGGCAAGAGCGGTGGTGGTCATTGCCGGCCTCCACGCGGTGCGTACCACGGCGTGAGCGCCGTGCCGATTCGCTTGACGAGCAGGCTGCTGCCCATCCCGAGCAGGCCGATCAGCGCCATCCCGACGACGATGTCCGGGTAATTCTGTAACGTATAGGACTCCCATGTGAAGTAACCGATTCCATACTGGCCGGCGATCATCTCGGCCGTGACGAGGCAGAACCAGGCCGTGCCCATCCCGATCGACAGCCCCGTGAAGATCGCCGGCGCCGCGCCAGGCAGGATCACTTCCGCGTAGAGCGCGACGCCGCGCGTGCCGAGGCTGCGTGCGGTCGCGACGAGCCGCGGGTCGACGGCTTCGGCGCCGTGCACGGTATTCAGCAGGATCGGGAACAGCGCGCCGACGAACGTGATGAACATCATGCTGAGTTCGGACGACGGAAACATCAGGATCGCGAGCGGAATCCACGCGACGGCCGGAATCGGCCGCAGCACTTCGAGCGGCGACAGCAGCGTGTCTTCGAGCGCGCGATAGCGGCCGATCGCGAGTCCGAGACCGACGCCGGCGAATGCCGCCGCGACGAAGCCGGCGAGCACGCGCGTGATGCTCGCGAACAGGTGCATCGGCAGCTTCGGCGAATGCAGCAGCGACCATAGCGCAGGTCCGACGTCGGCCGGTGCCGGCACGTTCGCGAACGTGACGATCCCGAGCGACAGCCGCCACTGGACGGCCGCCTGCCACAGCGCGATGCACGCGACGAGCGACGCGATTCGCCATGTGCGGCGGCGCAACGAGGTCGGGCGCGCACGCGCGGCGGCATGCGCGGTGCGGGTGTCGCCGGCGCGCGGCGATTCGGAGAGGCGGCGTTTGGCAAACTCGAAGGTGGCGGCCATGCGGATATCCGGTGTCGGTGAAGAGGAAGGGGAAGGTTCAGCGCGATGCAAGCGCCTGCACGGCGCCGGTCTTCGCGGCCGCGTAGTCGACAACCGAACCGGATATCCGCTGTGCGTACGCAGCGGCGCTCGTCTTCAGCAGGAATGCGCTCAACACGCCGTGCGCGTCTTTCACGTACCACGCCTGGTCCGCGAACAGCTTCAGCCCGCTCGCATGGTCGTGCACGAAGACCGCGCGCACCTTCGCGGCCGGGCCGAGCTTGCCGAGCGCGGCGAATGCGGCCGCGGGGCTCGCGTAGTGACGCACGGGTTCGTCGCCGACGAGCCAGACTTGCGCGACGTCGTTGAAGTCGCGGATCGGCTTGCCCGTCGTCGCGTCGTTCGCGACGAGCGGCTGCCTGCCGTAGAGCTTCAGCGCGGCATCGTAGTCGAGTCCCGACGCCTTGAAGGCGGCGCGGATATAGCGGTCGTCGATGAAGGTCGCCGGATCGGGCGCGGTGTCGGTCTTCTTCAGCAGCTTGAGCGTGTCGATGGCGGTCGCGACGGCCTGCCGGTATTCGGGCTTCCACGTGAGGTCGCGGGTCTGGATGCCGAGCGGCCCGTGATACAGATAGTCGACCGGCGCCTCGATGCCGGTGACCTTTTCGATCAACAGGCTGTATTTCTCGGGATTCTGCGCAAGCAGGCGGTTCGCTTCGATCGCGGCGCGCAGGTACGCGACGACCACCTCCGGATAGCGCTGCGCGTAGTCCGCGTCGACGAGCGCGCCGTGGAAAGTCGGTGCGTGGGTTTGCGCACCGTCGTAGATCTTGCGCGCGATGCCGCGATACGGGAACAGATCGGCAAACGGCACGAAGTCCGCATGCGCGTCGATCTTGCCGGCCTTCAATGCGCTGCCGGCGACTTCGGGCGCCTGCGTGACGATGTTCACGTCGGTATCGGGGTTCCAGCCCTGTGCCTTGATCGCGCGCAGCAGCATCCCGTGCGAGGTCGATGCGAACGGCACCGAGATCGTCTTGCCCTTGAGGTCCGCGAGCGAGCGCACCGGCGAACCGGTCGGCACGACGATCCCGTTGCCGCTGCCCTCGATGCTGCCGTCCAGCACGGTGATGAACACGCTCTTGCGGCCGGCCTTGCGGAACGCCGCACCGTTCAGCGCACCGGGGAAATCGGCCATCGCACCGAAGTCGAGCTTGCCGGCAACCATCTCGTTGGTCAGCGGCGCGCCGGACGTGAAGTCCTTCCACTGCACGTCGTACTCCACGTCCTGGTACTTGCCGGTGTGCGGCAGATATTTGTCGAGCAGATGCAGCTCGCGAATCAGCAGGCCGCCGGTCGCGCAGTTGATCGTCGTGTCCTGCGTGCCGATCGCGACGCGGATCGTTTCGGCGTGCGCGAGGCCGGCGGCCGACAGCGCGAGCGATGCGGCGAGCAGGCGGAACTTCCGTAGCGTAGGGTTCATGTGTCGTAGGTCCGATGGTGGGGAAGCGGCGCGCCGGGTCAGCGCAGCAGATACGGGATGTCGACCTTGACCGCGCCGGTCGGGCAGTCGCGTTCGCACGGCATGCAGTACCAGCATTCGTCGAACTGCATGTAGGCTTTGCCCTTGGTCACGTCGATCGCGAGCAGGTCGAGCGGGCACACGTCGACGCAGACGGTGCAGCCCTTGTCGGCGATGCAGCGGTCCTCGTCGATCGTCACGGGTGCGCTGCTGCGCAGGAAGATGTCGTGCGGGGTATGGGGCACGGTAAGGCTCCTCGGAGTCACAGGGCGGCCGCGAGTGCGGCCGGTTCGCGGATGCGCAGGTGCGCGTAGGCGCTGCGTTCGTCGTCGGCGAGCGGCACGATGTAGGGTTCGACCGGACGCTTCTCGCTGCGCATCGCACCGTCGGCGCCCTTGCGTAGCCACGTGTGGCAGAACCATTCCGCGTCGTTGCGATGCGGGAAATCGACGCGATGGTGGTACAGTCCCCAGCGGCTCTCGGTACGGAACAGCGACGCACGCGCAGCCATTTCGGCGCAGTCGCGGATCGCCCGCACTTCGGCAGCACGCATCAGCTCGTGTGGATGGTTTGCCTTGATTTCTTCGATATCCTCAATAATTCCGTCAAAACGTTGCAGGCCGATTTCCATCTTGCGTGTCACCTTCGGCGGTTGCAGGTAATCGTTCACCATGCGGCGCAGCTTGTATTCGACCTGCGCGGGCGCGAGGCCGCGTTCGCGCGCAAGCGGCGCGAGCACGCGGGTGCGCTCGGCCGCGACCTGCGCGTCGTCCACCGGCGCGTGATCGCGGCCGGCCACGTAGTCGGCTGCGTTCTGCCCGGCGAACCAGCCGTACGTGAACGCGCCGAGCATGTAGTTGTGCGGCACGGCCGCCATGTCGCCGGCTGCGTAGAGCCCCGGCACGGTCGTTTCCGCACGGGCGTTCACGTACACGCCGGACGCACTGTGCCCGCTGCAGAAACCGATCTCGGAGATGTGCATCTCGACCATCTGCTGCCGGTAGTCGGTGCCGCGCCCCGCATGGAAGCGGCCGCGGCTCGGCCGCTCGTTCGTGTGCAGGATCTGCTCGATGGTCTGGATCGTTTCTTCCGCGAGGTGGTCGAGCTTCAGGAACACCGGGCCGTTGCCGCTTTGCAGTTCCTGGTAGAACTCCCACATCATCTGGCCGCTCCAGTAGTCGCACTCGATGAAGCGTTCGCCCTTGCCGTTCGCGGTGAAGCCGCCGAGCGGGCCTGTCACGTAAGCGCAGGCGGGGCCGTTGTAGTCCTTGATCAGCGGATTGATCTGGAAGCACTCGAGGTTCGCGAGCGCGGCGCCTGCATGGTAGGCCATAGCGTAGCCGTCGCCCGCATTGGTCGGGTTTTCGTACGTGCCCATCAGGTAGCCGGACGCCGGCAGCCCGAGGCGGCCGGCCGCGCCGCAGCACAGAATCACGGCCTTCGCGCGGATCACGTGAAAATCCGCCGTGCGGCAGTCGAAGCCGAGCACGCCGCTCGCGCGGCCCTGCGCGTCGGTCAGCACGCGCGTCGCGACGATCCGGTTCGTGATCGCGATGCGCGCGCGCTTCAACTGCCGGTACAGCACCTTCTTGATATCGTGTCCTTCCGGCATCGGCAGCACGTACGAGCCCATGTGATGGACTTTTTTCACCGCGTAGTCCCCGGTGCCGTCCTTTTCGAACTTCACGCCCCAGCGGTCGAGCTGTTCGATCGTCGCGAAGCTGTGCGTGGCGTATGCATGCACGGCTTCCTGATCGACGATCCCGTCGTTGGCGATCGTGATCTCGCGCGTGTACTGTTCGGGCGTCGCATGGCCGGGGATCACCGCGTTGTTCAGTCCGTCCATCCCCATCGAGATCGCGCCGCTGCGCTTCACGTTCGCCTTCTCCAGCAACAGCACGCGCAGCGACGGGTCGCGCTCCTTTGCCTTGATCGCCGCCATCGGGCCGGCCGTGCCGCCGCCGACCACGACGATGTCGTATTCGAGTACATGGGTATTCATCGCGGATTCCTTGCAGGTTGGCGAGTCTTCTGCCGGTCGATGCGCAACCGGTACTGGAAGGCGTCGCCGCGGAAGTAGAGGTATTCGTAGTCGATCGGCGTACCCGACGCGTCGTGCGTGAGCCGCTCGATGCGCAGCACCGGGCTGCTTTCCTCGACGCGCAGCGCCTCGACGATTTCGTCGTCGGCGAGAATCGCGTCGATCGACACGTCGGCGTGACCGAGCGGCACGCCGCAGTCGTTCTCGAGGATCAGGAAGATGTCGCGGGTCGCGAGATCGGCGCCCGCGAGCCGCTTGCCGAGCGCTTCGGGCACCCACGTCTGTTCGAGCGACACGGGCTCGCGGTTCAAGAGCCGCACGCGGTGGATCTCGACGAGCGGGGCACCTTCCGGCACATTCAGTTTCGTCGCGAGATGGCGATCGGCCTTGACGGTGCGAAAGCTGCGCAACTGGTTGACGATCTCGTAGCCCATCGACGACATCGCTTCGGCAAAACCCTGCAGCGACGTCACGTTCTGGAAAGCCTTCGGCTTCGACACGAACGTGCCCTTGCCGTGCAGCTTGAACAGCAGGCCTTCCTTCTGCAGGTCGCCGAGCGCCTGGCGCACCGTGATGCGGCTCACGTCGAACATCGCGCAGAGTTCGTGCTCGGACGGCATCCGGCTGTGCGGCGCATAGGTGCCGTCGAGGATGCGCGTGCGCAGCGTGTCCTTGATCTGCACGTAAAGCGGGGCCGTCGACAGCGGCACGACGTTGGGTGGGGTCATCGGTCCACTTGTTATGACAAGAAGACTGGAGTGTAGTGAGCGGGCCCGCGCGCCCAAACCAACTATTTCTGATTTCGACTTTCCGATTCCGGAAAAGCGGAGGACTCCGTGGACGAATGAAGGAGCCGATGGCGGGCGGCACTTCGATCGGTCCCCCTGGCCCCTGGCCACCGGCGCAAATCGGCCGACAATCGAAAATTCGCACCCGGCGTGCCGCGCTTGTCGATTTCCCGATGTGTCGTTCGTCGTATCGATGTCGACCGGATGGCGTCGCCGCGCCCATGCGCGAACGCTGCCCGGTTCCCCGTCGATGCCTGCAAGACAGAGAAAGGAGCTACCAGATGCCGGATTCCCGATACCGTTGGGTGATCGTCGCCGCGGGCGGCCTGCTGAGCTGCATCGGGATCGGCGCGATGTTTTCGCTGCCGGTGTTCCTGCGCGCCGTCGCGCGCGACACGGGGTGGTCGATGACCGGCATTTCGGCCGCGATGACGCTCGGTTTCATCGCGATGGCGTTCGCGAGCATCGCGTGGGGTAGCCTGTCCGACCGGATCGGCACGCGCGCGGTGGTCGCGACGGGCGCGGTGCTGCTGGCCGCGAGTCTCGCGCTCGCGAGCCGCGCGCCGTCGCTGCTCGCGTTCCAGCTGATTTTCGGGCTGGGTGTCGGCAGTGCCGCCGCCGCGGTGTTCGCGCCGATGATGGCGTGCGTGACGGGCTGGTTCGACACGCACCGCAGCCTCGCGGTGTCGCTGGTGTCGGCCGGCATGGGGATGGCGCCGATGACGATGTCGCCACTCGCCGCGTGGCTCGTGTCACGCCACGACTGGCGCGCGTCGATGCTGACGATCGCCGTGCTGGCGGCCGCCGTGATGATCCCGGCGTCGTTGTTCGTGCGCCGCCCGCCGGCGCTCGACCGCCCGCCGGCCGAACCGGTGGCGGCCGGTGCGCCGGTGCCGCTGTCGGTCGGTAACGCGCTGCGCTCGCCGCAGTTCATCGTCCTTTTGCTGACCAATTTCTTCTGCTGTGCGACGCACTCCGGGCCGATCTTCCATACGGTCAGCTACGCGGTGACCTGCGGGATTCCGCTGATCGCCGCAGTGTCGATCTACAGCGTCGAAGGGCTCGCGGGAATGGGCGGGCGGATCGCATTCGGGCTGCTCGGCGACCGTTTCGGCGCGAAGCGCATGCTGGCGGCCGGGCTGCTCGCGCAGGCGCTGGGCGCGCTCGGCTACTACTTCGTGCGCACGCTCGACGGGTTCTACGCGGTCGCGATGCTGTTCGGTTTCATCTATGCGGGCGTGATGCCGCTGTATTCGGTGCTCGCTCGCGAGAATTTCCCGCTGCGGATGATAGGCACCGTGATCGGCGGCAGCGCGATGGCCGGCAGCCTCGGGATGGCGGCGGGGCCCGTCGCGGGCGGCCTGATCGTCGATGCGCTCGGCAGCTACGGCTGGCTGTACATCGGATCGTTCGTGATCGGCATCGCCGCGTTCGCCGTCGCGTTGATGTTCAGGCCGTTTCCGAAGGCGCCGTCGCAAACGGTTGCCGTGTGACCGGGCAGTAGCGCAAGGGCGGTTTCGGCAGCAAAACGAACGTCGATTCGCAAGGAGACAAAATAAAAAACGGGGGCGGACGGCGCGCGAGCCAGACAGCCTTAAACCCGCGCGGAGCCTGCTGCGGCGCAGCAGAGCGGCAAATCGCGCCGATCGGCACGCATGCGCGGCGATTTGGCCCCTAAAAAACACCATATCGAGCATACCTTCGAAGAGCCTGTCATCCGCGCGTCACCCTGCTAGAATTCGGCTGCCGCATTGTTCCGATTGACTGATGAGATTGCTTGACGCACTGGTCGAACAACGTATCGCCGCCGCCGCCGCGCGGGGCGAGTTCGACGACTTGCCGGGTGCCGGCGCGCCGCAGGCGCTGGACGACGACCTGCTCGTACCCGAGGAGGTGCGGGTGGCTAACCGTATCCTGAAGAACGCGGGTTTCGTGCCGCCGGCCGTCGAGCAACTGCGCGCGCTGCGCAATCTGCAGGACGAACTGCAGGCGGTCAGCGACCGGGCCGCGCGTTGCCGGCTGCAGGCGAAGATTCTCGCGCTCGACATGGCGCTCGAATCGCTGCGCGGCGGCCCGATGGTGATGCCGCGCGACTATTGCCGGCGCATCGCGGAACGTCTGTGCGAACGCGGGCTCGACGAAGTGTCGGCCGAAGCGGGGCCGATGTGAGCGCCGACGCGCTGCACCCCGCGGCAACCGAATCCGTCGCGCCTTCTCCTGTTTCCGAAGCCTCGCCCGTGTCGGCGCGCGACCTGCATTTCATGCGTCTCGCGCAGGCTGCCGCCGAAGAGGCGCGCGCGGCCGGCGAAGTGCCGGTCGGCGCGGTGCTCGTGCGCGGTGACGAAGTGATCGCGCGCGGCTTCAACCATCCGATTGGCGGCCACGACCCGTCGGCTCATGCGGAAATGGCCGCGCTGCGCATGGCCGCGCAGCATCTGCAGAATTACCGGATGCCCGGCTGCGAGCTGTACGTGACGCTTGAGCCATGCCTGATGTGCGCGGGTGCGATCATGCATGCGCGTATCGCCCGCGTGGTGTACGGCGCCGCCGATCCCAAGACGGGTGCGTGCGGCAGCGTGATCGACGCGTTCGCCAATCCGCAGCTCAACCACCATACCGACGTGACCGGCGGCGTGCTTGCCGACGAGTGCGGCGCTGCGCTGAAGTCGTTCTTCGCGGAGCGCCGCCGCGCGCTGCGCGAAGCGCGGCTGGCCCGCGACGCGGCGGCCGGCGCGTCATAGGCGCATCGTCTCGCGCAGCGGCCGGCTCCCGTGAGCGTCGCTGCGATCCCGGCCCGTGAACCGGAGACGGTTCGGACCCTCTAAGCAGGTTTGACGACCCGATTCCTTTCGCCATGTCCTTCCAGCCCGCCGCGTCCTACACCATCCGCCTGCTGGCGCCGTCCGGTTATCCGCACGACCCCGATGCGATCAATCGCGCGCTCGAACGCCTGAGCGGCGCGCAGCATCGCATCGAGAACATCGAGGCGACGCAGCGCCGCTTTCAGCGTTTCGGCGGCACCGACGGCGAGCGGGCGGGGGACCTGAACCGCCTGGCGGATCCCGAGCGGCCGCTGCCGGACATCGCGCTCGCGGTGCGCGGCGGCTACGGCGCGGCGCGCATCCTGCACGGGCTCGACTATCTCGGGCTCGAGCGGCGCCTGCGCGACCGGCCGATCGCGCTCGTCGGCCACAGCGACTTCACCGCGATCCAGCTCGCGCTGTATGCGAAGGCGCGCATCAAGACCTTCGGCGGCCCGATGCTGTCGGCCGACTTCGGCGCCGAAACGCCGAGCGACTTCACGATGCAGCACTTCTGGCAGACGCTGTCGCAGCCGGCCACGACGATCGTCGCCGAAGCGCCGCAGGTGCAGACCGTGAACGTGACCGGCACGCTGTGGGGCGGCAACCTCGCGATTCTCACGTCGCTCGTCGGCACGCCGTACATGCCCGATATCGAAGGCGGCATCCTGTTCATCGAGGACGTCAACGAACAGCCGTTCCGGATCGAGCGGATGATCTATCAGCTGCACCTGTCGGGGCTGCTCGCGCGCCAGCAGGCGCTCGTGCTCGGCCAGTTCACCGGTGCGCGGCCGTTCGAATACGACAACGGCTACGACATGCAGGCGATGATCGACCAGGTGCGCTCGGTGGTCGGAATTCCGGTCGTCACGGGGCTGCAGTTCGGTCACGTGCCCGACCTGCTGACGCTGCCGTTCGGCGCGAAGGCGCAACTCGTCGCGAATGCGCACGGCTTCCGGCTGACGCTGTCGGACTATCCGCATCTCGGCTGAGTCGGCCGGGTGCGACGGTCAGGTAGGATCGAAAGGCGGGATTTCCCGCCTTTTTCTTTAAGTAAATGTGCAACTAACGGTCCTTATTTTGCGTCGACACCGATCGCGTCGGCACTGTATTACGCACCATTTTTGTCAACAAAATGGCCGCGAGGGTATACGCCGTGATCGGCTGTGGGCCAGCCTGAGAGGCTTGATGTGCATGGATTCTGGGCGGCGCGCACCGATTCGGCACATCGAGACGCACGCCGATTGTGCGCATATCGAGAAAAGAATTGTTGACAATCTTTATGTCCGTTCTAGGATGAGGACCATCACGCGATGCAAATCATGAACGAGCCCGATTCCCACCCGTCCGGCGCAGCCGGTCCCGAAGCGATCGCCGAGCGGATCCGTACCGCGATCCTCGAGCATCGGCTCGCGCCCGGCGCGAAGCTGACGGAAGCGCAGCTTTGCGACGTGTTCGGCGTGAAGCGCGGGCCGATCCGGCAGGCGCTCGCGCAGCTCGCGGCCGACAAGCTGGTCGATCTCGAGCCGAACCGCGGTGCGTTCGTCGCGAGCCCGACGCTGCAGGACGTGCACGAGGTGTTCGAAATGCGCCGGATCGTCGAGCTGGCCGTCGTCGAGCGGCTCGCGACCGGCCCGGGCGCGAAGCGGCTGAAGGGCGTCGCCGCGCTGATCGACAAGGAGCGCCGTGCGTTCGAGCGGCACGACTTCGCGGCATGGATCCGCCTGTCGGGCGAATTCCATACGGCGCTTGCGGCGCTGACGGGCAATGCGACGCTCTGCGAGTGTCTCGACGGGCTCGTCGCACGCTCGACGCTGATGTCGGCGCTGTACGAATCGCACGGGCGCAGCCCGTGCTCGTGCGACGACCACGACGAGATCCTGACCGCGCTGGAAGCGGGCGATTCGAAGCGGGCGGTGACGCTGATGGCGCACCACCTGCAGCATGTCGAACTGAAGATGCTGGACCGGCCCGCGCAAGGGCAGGTCGATTTGCGCGAAGTGTTCGGCGGCGCCTGAGCGGCGACGCGAACCCGGCCGCGCGCCACAGAACGAGAGCAATGCAGGCCGGCGGTATATGCCGCCGGCTGCCAGTCCGACTCCGGGCGACGATCCGGAGCGATATCGATGACGGTGGAGCGGCTGTCCGGCCGCGTCAAGGAGAAGTCATGGCTCAGTTCAGTGTCGCGCACGACAGCGCGTATCCGGCGGAACAAGGCGGCGAGGGCAGCGATCCCGCGTTGCCGGACGGTTACAGCCGACGTTTGTACAACGAAGATTTGGCACCCCTAAAAAATCAGACATGGGGTTCGTACAACATCTTCGCGTTCTGGATGTCGGACGTGCACAGCGTCGGCGGCTACGTGTTCGCGGGCAGCCTGTTCGCACTCGGGCTGACGAGCTGGCAGGTGCTGATCGCGCTGATCGTCGGCATCACGATCGTGAACCGGCTGTGCAACCTGATCGCGCGGCCGAGCCAGCAGATCGGCGTGCCGTATCCGGTCGCCTGCCGCGCGACGTTCGGCGTGCTCGGCGCGAACGTGCCGGCCGTGCTCCGCGGGCTGATCGCGATCGCGTGGTACGGCATCCAGACCTATCTCGCGTCCAGCGCGCTCGTGATCGTCGTGCTGAAGTTCTTTCCGCAATGGATGCCGTACGCCGATGTCCATCGCTACGGCTTTCTTGGGCTGTCGGCGATCGGCTGGGCCGGCTTCATGCTGCTGTGGGTGCTGCAGGCGCTCGTGTTCTGGAACGGGATGGAGACGATCAAGAAGTTCATCGACTTCGCGGGCCCGGCCGTCTACGTCGTGATGTTCATCCTGGCTGGCTACATGGTGTGGCGCGCGGGCTGGCGCAACATCGGCATCAACCTCGGCGGCGTGAAGTATCACGGCGCGGAAGTGATACCGGTGATGATCACGGCCGTGTCGCTCGTCGTATCGTACTTCTCCGGGCCGATGCTGAATTTCGGCGATTTCTCGCGCTACTGCCGCTCGTTCGGCGACGTAAAGCGCGGCAACTTTTGGGGTTTGCCCGTCAACTTCCTCGCGTTCTCGCTCGTCACGGTGATCACGACGGCCGCGACGCTGCCGGTGTTCGGCGAACTCATCACCGACCCGGTCGAGACGGTCGGCCGCATCGACCATCCGACCGCCGTGATCCTCGGCGCGCTGACTTTCACGATCGCGACGATCGGCATCAACATCGTCGCGAACTTCGTGTCGCCGGCGTTCGACTTCTCGAACGTCGCGCCGAGGCTGATCAGCTGGCGCGCGGGCGGGATGCTTGCGGCCGTCGCATCGATCTTCATCACGCCGTGGAACCTGTTCAACAACCCGGCGGTGATCCACTACACGCTCGACGTGCTCGGTGCGTTCATCGGTCCGCTGTACGGCGTGTTGGTCGCCGACTTCTACCTCGTCAAGCGCGGCAGGCTCGTGCGCGACGATCTCTACACGATGTCGGAGCGCGGCGCGTACTGGTACACGGGCGGCGTGAACCGCCGCGCGCTCGCCGCGCTGCTGCCGGCCGCAGTGATCGCGATCGTCTGCGTGATGGTGCCGGGCTGGCAGGCCGCCGCGAACTTCTCGTGGTTCATCGGCGCGGGGCTCGGCTTTCTGTTCTACCGGCTGCTCGTGAACACGAAGGCCTGAGGAGTACGCGATGAAGATCAAGCTGATCAATCCGAATACGACGCAGCGGATGACCGACGCGATGGGGCGCTGCGCGCGCGAAGTCGCGGCCGCAGGCACGGAAGTCGTCGCGGTGAGCCCGCCGATGGGGCCGCCGTCGATCGAAGGGTATTACGACGAGGCGCTCGCGACGCCGGGGCTCCTGGCCGAGATCGTGCACGGCGAGCGCGACGGTGTCGATGCCTACGTGATCGCGTGTTTCGGCGACCCCGGCCTGTATGCGGCGCGCGAGGTCGCGCGCGGGCCGGTGATCGGGATCGCCGAGGCGGCGATGCACGCGGCCAGCGTGCTCGCGCCGGGCTTCTCGGTCGTCACGACGCTGGCGCGCACGTGCGGGATGGCCTGGCATCTTGCCGAGCGCTACGGGATGAAGCGGTTCTGCCGCAACGTGCGCGCGACCGACGTCGCGGTGCTCGAGCTGGACCGGCCCGGCTCGGCCGCGCGGCGCATCATCGTCGACGAATGCCGGCGCGCGCTCGACGAGGACGGCGCCGACGCGATCGTGCTCGGCTGTGCCGGGATGGCCGAGTTCGCGCACGAGATCGAGCAGCAGATCGGCGCACCGGTGGTCGAGGGCGTCACGGCGGCCGTCAAGTGGGCCGAGGCGCTCGTGTCGCTGCGGCTCGCGACCGCGAAACGCGGCGACTACGCGCAGCCGCTGCCGAAGCGCTATGACGGCGAATTCGCGCGTTTCAGCCCGCCGGACGGGCCGCCGGCGGCTGCGCCGGCCGCCGCCGCGGCCCGAAGCGGGATTGCCGCTTCGGAACCGGTCCCGAATTTGCCGCAACCGCACATACACGCCGTCTGACACGCACTATCTGCGCCGCTGTATGGGCGCGTATGAACCTTTTCGCTACACTGGGCCGTCATCGCATCGGCCCCGCACGGCGGCCTCCGGCACCCGCGCGGGCCGATGCGAACCCATTATTTCAGCAAGCTTTCGTCGCACTTCGAACCATGTCACTCGATCCCAACTATCCTCGCGACCTGATCGGCTACGGCCGCCATCCCGTGCAGGCGAACTGGCCGGGGCGCGCCCGCGTCGCCGTGCAATTCGTCCTCAACTACGAGGAGGGCGGCGAGAACTGCGTGCTGCACGGCGATCCGGGCTCCGAGCAGTTCCTGTCCGAAATCGTCGGCGCGGCCGCGTATCCGGACCGTCACATGAGCATGGAATCGATCTACGAATACGGTTCGCGGGCCGGCGTGTGGCGCATCCTGCGCGAATTCGAGAAGCGCGGGCTGCCGTTGACGGTATTCGGGGTTGGCATGGCGATCGAACGCCATCCGGAACTCGCACGGGCATTCGTCGAGCTCGGCCACGAAATCGCATGTCACGGCTGGCGCTGGATCCACTATCAGAGCATGACGCCCGAGCTCGAAGCCGAGCACATGCGTCTCGGGATGGAGGCGATCGAACGCGTGACGGGCGAGCGTCCGCTCGGCTGGTACACCGGCCGCGACAGCCCCAACACGCACCGTCTCGTCGCGGAATACGGCGGCTTCCTGTACGACTCCGACAACTACGGCGACGACCTGCCGTTCTGGATGGATGTTGCCGTATCGGGCGGCGGCACGTCGCCGCAGCTGATCGTGCCGTACACGCTCGACACGAACGACATGCGCTTCGCGACGCCGCAGGGCTTCAATACCGGCGACCACTTCTTCGACTACCTGCGCGACGCATTCGACGTGCTTTACGCGGAAGGCGACGAAGCGCCGAAGATGCTGTCGATCGGCATGCACTGCCGACTGCTGGGCCGGCCGGGCCGTTTCGGCGGGCTGCAGCGTTTCCTCGATCACATCGAAAAGCACGATCGCGTATGGGTGACGCGCCGTGTCGATATCGCGCGTCATTGGCGTGAACATCATCCGTATCAGCCCAATCATCGAATCGAAGGGAAAGCATGAAGGCGATGCGTTACACGTTGGATCAACTGAACACGATGGCGCCGAGCGCATTCGTCGCGGCGCTGTCGGGGATCTTCGAACATTCGCCGTGGGTGGCCGAGATCGCCGCGGGCGAGCGGCCGTTCGCGAGCATCGACGCGCTGCACAAGACGATGTCGGGTGCGGTGGAGACGAGCGGCGAAGTGCGCCAGCTGGCGCTGATCAACGCTCACCCGGAGCTGGCCGGCAAGGCCGCCGTGCGCGGCGAGCTGACGGCCGAGTCGACGCGCGAGCAGAGCGGCGCGGGCCTCGACCAGTGCACGCAGGAAGAGTTCGACAAGCTGCTGACGCTGAACCGCACGTATCGCGAGAAGTTCGGCTTCCCGTTCATCCTCGCGGTGCGCGGCTATGACCGGCACGGCATCATCGCGAACTTCGAGGCGCGCGTGAATCATTCGCGTGCCGAGGAGCTGCGTGCGAGTCTCGACCAGATCTACCGGATCGCGCGCTTTCGCCTCGACGACCTGATCGACGCCTAACACCGCAATACGGCCTGCTGCGTGGCAGCGGCCTGATCGCATCACTGAAACAAGGAAACATCATGGCTGTTGCGCTTCTCGATCCCGACGCGCCCGATTTCACGCGGCGCTACGTGAACCTCGCCGACCCGCGTCTCGGTGCGCAGGCGCTCGAGGCCAGCGACGACTTCTTCGCGCCGAAGGACCGAATGCTGAACCCCGAGCCGGCCGTGTTCATTCCCGGCAAGTACGACGACCACGGCAAGTGGATGGACGGCTGGGAGACGCGCCGCAAGCGCACGACGGGCTACGACTGGTGCATCGTCAAGCTCGCGCGCCCGGGCGTGATCAAGGGTTTCGACATCGACACGAGCCATTTCACCGGAAATTTCCCGCCGGCCGCGTCGATCGAGGCCGCGTACGTGGCCGACGGCGCGCCGACGCACACGACCGAATGGGTCGAGATCGTGCCGTCGACGACGCTGCAGGGCAACAGCCATCACTACGTTGCGGCGAGTGACGCCCGTGCGTTCACGCACCTGCGCGTGAATATCTATCCGGACGGCGGCATTGCGCGCCTGCGCGTATACGGCCAGCCGCAGCTCGACTGGGCCGCCGCGAGCGCGACCGAGCAGTTCGATCTCGCGGCGATGGAGAACGGCGGCTACGTGGTGGCGGCGAACAACCAGCACTTCGGCGTCGCGTCGAACCTGCTGCTGCCGGGCCGCGGCGTGAACATGGGCGACGGCTGGGAAACCCGCCGCCGCCGCGAACCTGGCAACGACTGGGCGATCATCGCGCTCGCGCAGCCGGGCGTGATCCGCAAGATCGAAGTCGATACGGCGTTTTTCAAGGGCAACTACCCGGACCGCTGCTCGATCCAGGCCGCGTACGTGTCGGGCGGCACCGACAGCTCGCTGATCACGCAGTCGATGTTCTGGCCGGTGCTGCTCGGCGAGCAGAAGCTGCAGATGGACAAGCAGCACTACTTCGAACAGGAAATCGCGTCGCTGGGTCCGGTGACCCACGTGCGCCTGAACATCATTCCGGACGGCGGCGTATCGCGCCTGCGTCTGTGGGGGACGCTCGACAAATGAAGACGCTTGCAATCGAACCGCTGACCAGGGAAGCGTTCGCGCCGTTCGGCGACGTGATCGAAACTGAAGGCGCGAAGCAGATTCCGATCAACCTCGGCACGACGATCCGCTTTCACGATCTCGCGAAAGTCGACGTGACCGACGAAGACGGCCGCACGCTCGTCAACCTGTTCCGTGGCCAGCCGCGCACGCTGCCGTTCGAGGTGAAGATGCTCGAGCGTCATCCGCTCGGCAGCCAGGCGTTCGTGCCGCTGAACGACCAGCCGTATCTCGTCGTCGTCGCGCCGGCGGGCGATCTCGACCCGTCGAAGATCCGCGCGTTCGTGACGAGCGGGTGGCAGGGCGTGAACTATGCGAAGGGCGTGTGGCATCACCCGCTGATCGCGCTGGGCGGTGTCAGCGACTTCATCGTCGTCGATCGCGGCGGTGAAGGGCTGAACCTGAACGAACAGGACCTGCAGGAATCGCTGTGGCTCACCGAGGACGCTCTGGATGCGGTGACGGCCTGAGTTGTACGTCCGTAGCAGCCTGACGATGAAGCCCGCGCGATTCGCGCGGGTTTTTTTATGCCCGCCGCGCGCGCATCGCGGCGTGGCGAACGGTTCCCGTTCATACGCACGATGCGCATCTTCACACCACCGAGCCCACCGGCCACCGGCCATGCGGCCGCGTCGTCGTCCCGGAGCGCCGGATTCCTGATCGAGCCTTCGCCCGGCCGCGTGCTATCGTGCCCGCATCGTCACCGCCCGACGTCCGGTTCCGGACGCGTTTTCCGATGAGCCAGCCTGAAAACAACCTCGTAGTCCTGCTGCGCATGATGCAACCCGAACTGCATCGCGGCGCGTTTGTCTTCGTCGCGCTGCCGTCCGATGCCAGCATATCGTTATCCGAAGCGATTGCGACGTTCCGCGAAGCGGAGGGCATGACGGTCGTGGTCGATGAGGAGACGGCCGGGCGGCGCGGCTGGCCGGTGCTGTTTCGTGCCGCGTGGATCACGTTGACCGTGCACTCGGACCTCGAGGCGGTCGGCCTGACGGCGGCATTCGCACGGGCGCTCGGCGAAGCCGGCATCAGCTGCAACGTGATGGCCGCCGCGTATCACGATCACATCTTCGTGCCGTTCGACGACGGCCCGCGCGCGTTCGATGCGCTCGTCGCGCTGCAGCGCGACGCGTTGCGCGGCTAGCGTACGGCGCATTCGAGGCAGGCAAAAAAAACGGGCCCGTTTGCGGGCCCGCGAACGGAAAGGATGGCGCCGGCAAACGACATCCGGCGCACGGCGACTTACTTGTTCGCGCCACCCTCGAACCAGGCGGCGAGCTTCATGCGCTCGTCGTCGGTCATGTGCGTGACGTTGCCGATCGGCATCGCCTTCAGGCGCACGGCCTGTTCATAGATGCGCTGCGCGTTCTTCGACACTTCGTCCGGCGTATCGAACATCACGCCGGCAGGCGCGCTGCCCATCAGCGTCGGCTTGGCCGAGTGGCACTCGACGCAGCGCTGCTGCAGGACCGGCATGATGTCGGCGATCACGACCTTCGGCGCGTTGGCGGCTTGCGCTTCCGGTGCGACCGGCTTCGGCATCGTCCATACCAGTGCGCCGGACAGCAGTGCGACGCCGCCGATCGGCAGGTACCACAGCTGCTTGCCGCGGTGACGCATCACGAAGAACTGACGGATCAGCGCGCCGGCCAGCATGATCATCACGAGCACGACCCAGTTGAGCTTGTTCGTGTAGGTCATCGCATAGTGGTTCGACAGCATCGCGAACACGACGGGCAGCGTGAAATACGTGTTGTGCACCGAGCGTTGCTTGCCGCGCTTGCCGTAGATCGGGTTCGGCTCTTCACCCTTGAGCATCTTGTCGACCATCTTGCGCTGGCCGGGGATGATCACGAAGAACACGTTCGCCGACATGATCGTCGCGAGCATTGCGCCGACGATCAGGTACGCCGCACGGCCCGAGAAGATGTGGCAGGCGAGATACGCGGCGACGACGACGTAGATGCCCACGCAGATGCCGAGCACGCGATCGTTGGTGCCGAGGATGCGGCACAGCGAGTCGTAGACGATCCAGCCGGCCGCGAGGAAGCCGAGTGCGGCTGCGACGGCGACCACCGGACCCATGTCGAGCACGCTCTTGTCGATCAGGTAGGTGTTCGGCGCGAGCAGGTACAGCACGAAGAACAGCGAGAAGCCCGACAGCCAGGTCGTGTACGACGGCCACTTCGACCAGTGCAGGTCATCCGGCATTTCCGGCGGGGCGACCGTGTACTTCTGCATGTTGTAGAAACCGCCACCGTGGACGTGCCACAGTTCGCCGAACACGCCGCGCTTGCGCTGGTTCGGATCGGTAGGCGGTTTCAGGCTGTTGTCGAGCGCGACGAAATAGAAGGACTCGCCGATCCACGCAATGGCGACGATGACGTGCAGCCATCGCAGCGCGAGGTTCAGCCAGTCGGTGATGAAGCCTTCCATGAAACTCCTCCAGACTCAGATCGTTGTCTTTGATGCGGGCAGCCGATGCGTATGTCAGCTGCCGCGATAGGTGCTGTACGACCACGGCGACACGAGCAGCGGCACGTGATAGTGCGATGCGGTGTCGGCGATGCCGAAGCGCAGCACGACGCGGTCGACGAAACGGGGTTCGGGCACCTTCACGCCGAGCGACGCGAAGTAGTCGCCGGCATGGAACACGAGTTCGTATTCGCCGGCGGCGAGCGCGGCGCCTTCGAGCAGGGGTGCGTCGCAGCGGCCGTCGCTATTGGTCAGTACGGTCTTGATCGCGCGGCGCGATTCGCCGTCCAGCGCGTAGAGGTCCACCTTGATGGCAGCGCCGGGACGACCGTGTGCCGTATCGAGTACGTGGGTAGTGAGCTTTCCCATTCGCAATTGTCCTTGTGTGAATGCGAGGTTCGGCGGCGACTCGATCCATGACTGTGCGGCGGATCGAGGCTCCACGTCACGTGGCTACATACCCGTCGGCGAAATTGAAGCGAGCGCCGTGCAGGCATTGTAAAAAGGTTCCCCGCGTAAATACGGGCGCGATATCAAAGATAATGCGCCGCGCATGAACGGCTGTCGACGGTGTGCTGGAAGCGGCCGGCGACCCGCGCTTCGCGCGGCCGGCGGACCGTCGCGCGGCGTACCATATCGAAACCGTGAAGCGCGGTATTGCGGATCGCGCATTGTGTGCGGCGCGCGCTTGGGCGATCCTGCCGCCGTGCGCGTCGGGCAGTGCCCGGTGCGTACCCCGAAGACGGCGAGCACGCCGGGTAACCGGGCCAGCGCGTTCGAACGGACGCAGGCACCGGGGCGTGCCGCGAATCAGCGTTCGAACGGCTTTGTGATGGTCCCCGGGAGCGGCTCCCGGGGGCAGAACGACGCGGAGAACGCATGAACCTCGAGCAGCACGCCGGCGCACGCGCGCCTCACCCATCCTCATCCCGCCCGAAAACCCTGCTGGTCAAGCACGCCGACGTGCTCGTGACCATGGACGACACGCGCCGCGAACTGCGCGACGCGGGGCTCTACATCGAAGACAACCGGATCGTCGCGGTCGGCCCGAGCGCCGAGCTGCCCGACACCGCCGACGAAGTGCTCGACCTGCGCGGCCACCTCGTGATTCCCGGGCTTGTGAATACGCACCATCACATGTACCAGAGCCTCACGCGCGCGGTGCCGGCCGCGCAGAACGCCGAACTGTTCGGCTGGCTCACGAACCTGTACCGGATCTGGGCGCACCTGACGCCCGAGATGATCGAGGTGTCGACGCTCACCGCGATGGCCGAGCTGCTGCAGTCGGGCTGCACGACGTCGAGCGATCATCTGTACATCTATCCGAACGGCAGCCGGCTCGACGACAGCATCGGCGCCGCGCAGCGGATCGGCATGCGCTTTCACGCGAGCCGCGGCGCGATGAGCGTCGGCCAGCGCGACGGCGGCCTGCCGCCCGATTCGGTCGTCGAGCGAGAACCCGACATCCTGCGCGACGCTCAGCGCCTGATCGAGACCTATCACGACGAGGGCCGTTACGCGATGCTGCGCGTGGTCGTCGCGCCGTGCTCGCCATTCTCGGTGAGCCGCGAGCTGATGCGCGACGCAGCCGTGCTCGCGCGCGAATACGGCGTGTCGTTGCACACGCACCTGGCGGAGAACGTGAACGACATCGCGTACAGCCGCGAGAAATTCGGGATGACGCCGGCCGAATACGCGGAAGACCTCGGCTGGGTCGGCCATGACGTGTGGCACGCGCACTGCGTGCAGCTCGACGACGCGGGCATCGGCCTGTTCGCGCGCACCGGCACCGGCGTCGCGCACTGTCCGTGCTCGAACATGCGGCTCGCGTCCGGCATCGCGCCGGTGAAGAAGATGCGTCTGGCAGGCGTGCCGGTCGGTCTCGGCGTCGACGGCTCCGCATCGAACGACGGCGCGCAGATGGTCGCGGAAGTGCGTCAGGCGCTGTTGTTGCAGCGGGTCGGCTTCGGGCCGGATGCGATGACTGCGCGCGAGGCGCTGGAGATCGCGACGCTCGGCGGCGCGAAGGTGCTGAACCGCGACGACATCGGTGCGCTGAAGCCCGGCATGGCTGCCGACTTCGCCGCGTTCGACCTGCGCCAGCCGTTGTTCGCGGGCGCGCTGCACGATCCGGTGGCGGCGCTCGTGTTCTGCGCGCCGTCGCAGACGGCGTACACGGTGGTGAACGGGAAGGTGGTGGTGCGGGAAGGGCGGCTCGCGACGCTCGATCTGCCGCCCGTCATCGAGCGCCACAACGCGCTTGCGCACGCGCTCGTGGAGGCGTCGCGCTGACGCGCCGGGGCGGAGCGCGCCGCGCGCTGCCGAACCGGGCTCGCGGCCGTCGCTGGCGGACGCTGCACCGCGTCACGCGATGTCGCGCCACACCGTAACGGCGTGGCCGGCGCGCGTGATTACGGCTCGATCAGCGTGCGGGTGGCTTCGGCGACGAGGCCGCGCAGCCAGCGTACTTCGTCGGAGTAGTGGCAGCGTTCGTGCCACAGCTGGTAGTACTGCATCGGCGGGAAGTCGAGCGGCGCCGGCACGACCGACAGCGGCAGGAACTTCGCGTAGTGGTCGGCGAACAGGCGCGTCGTCGTGAAGATCAGGTCCGACTTCACGAGCACGTACGGCGCGAGGTTGAAGTACGGCAGCGTCACGACCACGTGACGCTTGAGCCGTTCGCGCGCGAGATGCACGTCGATTGCGCCGCGCTGGCCGACCGAGTACGGCGTCGGCGCGAGGTGCGGCGCGTTCAGGTACTGGTCGAGCGTCAGCCCGCCGCGCTTCGCGAACGGGTGCGTGTTGCTCATCAGGCAGACGATTTCATCGACGAACAGGTTCGACAGGTGCAGTTGCTCCGGCGGCTCGGGCCAGTTGCCGACGACGATGTCGAGCTTGCCGTCTTCCAGCGCGAGCTCGTAGTCGAAGGCGGGGCCGAGCGAATGGAATTCGAGCGTCGCATTCGGTGCCGCCAGGCGGAAGCGCTCGACGACGGTCGGCACGAACAGCACGTTCAGGTAGTCGGGGCAGCCGATCCGGTAGCAGCGGATCGACGTGGCCGGGTCGAAATTGTGCTGCTGGAACTTGATGCGCTCGATTTCGCGCAGCGCGTTCTGTACCGGCTCGAGCAGGCGCAGCCCGTATTCGGTCGGGACCATGCCGGACTTGCCGCGCACGAGCAGCGGGTCGCCGGTGATGTCGCGCAGGCGTCGCAGCGCGGCGCTGATCGCCGGTTGCGACTGATTCAGTTTGACGGCCGCGCGCGTGACGCTGCGCTCCATCAACAAGGTGTGCAAGACGCGCAAGAGGTACGTGTCGATCGCCTCGCGTTGCTGACTCATGATATCTCCGTTTTATATGTCCGGGCTGATCGAGGGGCAGGTGGGGTATATCGTTTTTAATATGAACCGGAGCCAGCGTCAAGGGATGGATACCCGCAGACCCGCGCCGGTCGGGCCTCGACGAGGGCCGGAGCGGGGCGAAATGCAGGTGGGCGCGGCACCGCGCGGATGCGCGTTGCACGCATCCGGCGGTCGTGGCGCCGCGTGTGGCGCGCGCTGCGCGTCAGTCGTCGATGCGCATGCCGACTTTCAGTGTGACCTGCCAGTGGATGACCTGGTCGCCTTCGATGTGGCCACGCGTTTCGGTCACCTCGAACCAGTGCAGGTTGTGCAGCGTCTTGCCGGCCTTCGAAATCGCGTTGCGGATGGCGTCGTCGCACGATTGCTTCGACGAGCCGGTCAGTTCGATCAGCTTGTAGACGTGGTCGCTCATGATGCGCTCCCTGGGGTATCGGTATTTGCGGCCGGCGCAAGCCGCGGGCCTGAAGCGGCGCAGCGCGTGTCCGGCTTCTTGAGTGATAGGTATGATGGGCGGCAAGTGCAACCCCAATTGGAGACGAGGAACATCGTGGAAGTCGGATTTTGCGGACCGGGATTGATGGGCGCGCCGATGATTCGGCATTTACTGTCGGCAGGCCATCGGGTCAGCGTATGGAACCGCACGCGAGAAAAGGCCGAGGCGCTCGCGAAGGACGGCGCGCAGGTGGTCGACACGCCGCGCGAACTGGCCGAGCGCGTTGAGACCGTCTTCGTATGCGTGCTCGACGCGCGTGCGGTCGGCGACGTCGCGTTCGGCGAGAACGGGCTCTTCGCCGGCGACGCGGCCTCGCGCCGCTTGCGGCGCATCGTCGATCATTCGAGCATTCCGCCCGCCGCGACGCGCGACTATGCTGCGCGCGCGGCCGCGCTCGGTGCGGGCTGGATCGATGCGCCCGTGTCGGGCGGCGTGCCCGGCGCACAGGCCGGCACGCTCGCGGTGATGGCCGGCGGCGGTGCGGCCGACCTCGACACGGTCAGGCTGCTGATCGAAACCTATGCGTCGCGCATCACGCACATGGGCGACGCGGGGGCGGGCCAGACCGCGAAGCTGTGCAACCAGGCGATCGTCACCGCGACGGTGACCGCGATTGCCGAGGCGGTCGGCCTCGCACAGGCGAGCGGGATCGACGCCGCGCGGCTGGCCGAAGCGCTGGCCGGCGGATGGGCGGATTCGGTGCTGCTGCAGACGTTCGTGCCGCGCATGACGTCGGGCGGTCACGCGCCGATCGGTGCGCTCGCCACGTTCCAGAAGGATGTCGACGCGATCGCCGACGCGGCGCGCGAAACGGGTGCGGTGATGCCGGTGTCGGCCACGGTGCAGCAGGTGCTGCGGCTGGGCGCTGCGCAAGGGCTGGCGGGTGCCGATTTCGCCGCGTTCATCGACATCGTGCGGCCCGGCAACGGGCGCACGACGGTGCAGTGACGGCGAAGCGGGAAGCCTGAATGGCCGATGGGCCGCTCGCAGGCGGCCCATCGTATCGGTGTCGGTTCAGCCGAGGGAGCGCGGTGTCGTGTCGCCGGCGTTCTGGCGTCCGAGCCCGCCGCGCAGGCTCGCCTTCGTGCCTGCACCAAATTCGGGCAGGATGCGCGCGCGGGCGCGGCTCGCGAAGACAAGGAAGCCGAAGCCGTTCGCCTCGTACCAGTACCCGCCGTTCTCGAGACCGTCGAGCGGCTGCTCGAGCGCGTTGGCGATCGATTCGATGCAACGCTTGCGCAGTTCGGCGATGGCCGGATAGGGCGGCTGCGCGCCGCGTACGCTACACAGGAGCACGTCGAGTCCGGGCAGCACGTGCGCGTAGAGGACGGGCTCGTCCTGCGCACGGGCGCGGGCAATCTTGGTGTCGAGCTGTGCGAACGGTTTGGAGTGGCGCAATACCGCGAGGAACGACTCCTGGCCATCCTGTTGCGCGCGTCGACGTTTTTTCGGGAAGGACATAAACACTCGCCTCAAAAACAATTGCAAGAAATGCGGCACTTTCATGCGACCCACTCCCGGCTATGTACGCCGCATGTCGATCCTTTATAGCACACGAAAATGCTGCACTCGTGTGCGGCACGACGATCAATGTCTCCCGTCGACCCGCTTGCCACGATGATCGACACAGCCAGCGTCTTGGCGCCCGTACTGTCGTTTAGTCTCCATCATAGACCTGCTTTTCCCGCGCGTGCATTCGCTCGTCACAAAAAAGTGAGATACGCCGCGCGCGGCGATGCACGGCACGCGTCCATGAAAAAGGCCCGCACGTGGCGGGCCTGGCAGATGCGGCGTGGCGCGGTGCTCAGCGTTGCTTGAGCGAATCGCGGATCTCGCGCAGCAGCACGGTGTCTTCCGGCGTCGCGGCCGGCGCGGCTTCTGCCGGCTTGCGCAGCTTGTTGATGAATTTCACCATCAGGAAAATGATGAACGCGAGAATGATGAAGTTGATGGCCACCGTGATGAACGAGCCGTAGCCGAATGCGGCGATACCCGCGGCCTGCAGGTCCTTGAACGAATCGGGGTTACCCTTGAACGTCGGGGGAATGGTGCCGAGCAGAACGAACTTGTTCGAGAAATCCAGGCCGCCGGTCAGCACGCCGATGACCGGCATGATGAGGTCTTTCACGACCGAGTCGACGATCTTCGAGAATGCGCCGCCGATGATCACGCCGACGGCGAGATCCATCACATTGCCCTTGACGGCAAACTCCTTGAATTCCTTGATTATGCTCATGAGCGGCTTTCTCCTGGTTGGGCGAGGGGAGGCGTGCCGCGACGCGCAGGGCTGCGAGACGTCGGATGGGATCGGGGGCACGCCGATATGGTCGCATGATAGCGAACGTACCCCATTGCCGGTAGCCCATCTTGAAATGATTGACAAATTCGGCGGGCCGGCGCGAGTGAAAATGAAAGGAAGCGCGGTGTATGTCGCGGGCGTCGCGCAATGCGCCGACGCCCGCGTTCGCGATGCTTAACTGTTGTCGTCGGTCCAGCCGTCGTCGTTGCTGCCGACATCGACACCGCCGCCGCCGTTGCCGCTGCCGTCGCTCCAGTTGGCGTCGTCGCCGCGGCCGAGGTCGAAGCCCTGGCCGTTGTCCTGCCGCCGGCGCGGGTCGTCGACGATCACGTCGCGCTCGACCACGCGTTCGCGGCCGCCCGACATCGCTTCGCCGAGCAGCACGCCGGTCAGCAGCCCGCCCATGCCGCCGCCGAAGCCGCCGCCTTGCTGAACCACGACCGTCGGTTGCTGTTGCGGCGGGTACGGTTGCTGCTGATACGGCTGGCCTTGCATGCCGGTGACGCGATCGGCTTCCTGCGCGTACACCGAGCCGCTGCCGTTCTGCTGCGCGGGCTGCGCGCTCGGGTCGGGGCGTCCTTCGACGCGCGCCTTCACGCTCGCGTGGCGCTGTTCGAGTTCGTCGATGCGATACGGCGGCACCGGATTCTTGCCGTTCGCCAGCGCTTCGACGAGCCCGCGCGCATCGGACTCGATACCTTCGAGCTCGCCCGTGAGCGCGGCGGCGCCGGCCGCGGTCGACAACCGCGCGTCGAGCTTGAGCGGGCGGATATCGTTGAGCACGTCGGTGGCGCGCTTGAGTTGCGAGCGGCGCTCGTCGTCCGCACGGCTGTCGTCGGCCGAGCGCGCGCGGCGCAACGTCCAGCGCAGCACCAGCGCGATGATCGCGATGAGCAGCGCGAGGCCGATCCACATGCCGGTCGACGGGCCGTGCTTTGCGACCGGCGCGAGCGACGATTGCAGCGAGCCGGACTGCGTGACCGACGGAGCGTTGCTGCCCGTACGTGCAGCGTCCGCGCGGATGCGCGATTCCGTTTGGGCGAAGTGTGACGCGTCGGTGAAGCGCAACTGGGGATCGAGCGATTTCGCGCGTTGCAGTTGCGTCAGCGCGTCGGACGCGCGGCCTTCGCGGTCCAGCACCTGCGCGTACAGGTAGCGCGCATGCGCGTTGTTCGGATGGGCGTCGATGACTTGCGAGAGCTGCGTGTCGGCGTTCTGCCAGTCACGTTGTGCGATCGACTGCTCGACTTGCTGCAGCGACGGTACCGCAAATGCGGCGGACGACAGCAACATCAGCGAGAAGCCGAGTGCGGCGAGAGATTTCTTCATGGTCGAACCGGGCGCGCGCCCGTCTCCTGACGATCGGTGCGCGCCGCGAACCCGATCGGGCCGCGGCGCGATTGCCGTTACTGCGCGGGCGTGTCGAGCTGCTTCTTCAGCGCGGCGAGACGATCCTCGACCGACGGGCCCTTGTTCAGCGCGGCGAGCTTGTCGTCGAGCGCCTTGCCGCTCGACGTGTCGGCCGAATTCAGGCGGGCGTCCGAGCGCGCGTTCTGCAGCGCGACCTTGTCTTCCAGCTTCTGGAAGTCTTCGGACAGGTTCTTGCCGCCGATGCCGCCCAGCGCGCTGGCTGCGACGTCCTTCGCCTGCGCGATTTCCTGCTTGGCCTGCAGGATGTTCGAGCGTGCGTTCAGATCATTGCGGCGCTGACGCATGTCGGCGATCTGCCCCTTCAGCTTGTCGACCGACGGTTCGAGCGTGGCCAGCTCGGCCGCGAGCGCATCGCGTTCGGCTTCCGCATTCGACTGCGCGGCCAGCGCCTCGCGTGCGAGCGCTTCGTCGCCCGACTGCAGTGCGCGCTTTGCGCCGTCTTCGTACTTCCTCACCTTGTCGTCGGCCGCATCGCGCTTGCTGCGCTGGGTCGCGACTTGTGCTTCGATTTCGATCAGCGAATTCTCGGCACGGCCGATGCTGTCGTCGAGCTCCCGCACGATCTGCCGTGCGTCGCGCGACGGATCCTGTACCGAGTCGGCCGCATCGTTCAGCAGGCCTTTGATCGTGCGCGAAACAGAGTCGAAAAGCGACATGAAATCCTCCGTGGTTGAAAAACGCCGCGTGAGCGCGGCAGTGCGCGTCGCGGGCCGGTTGCGGTCCGCGAGAGCCGGCGGATATTACACCGCCGGCCCCTTAAATACGGCTTAAGCGCCGAAGTTCAAGCGGCGTGCGTGCGCGGAATGACGACCTTTCGAATTTGAAAGGAGTGCCGCCGGTACGCATGGCGTGCGTGTCCATGATAGGCCGAGGACGCCGCCACTACGTTCCGCAATTCGCGATCGTGCGGGAATTTTTACAAAAAATCGCGAAGCCGATCGGTCGATTTCATTAAAATGCGCTGTCACGTCGCGGGAACGGATCGCCGCGCGGCGGGGTCTGTCGACGTGACAGTTGCCGCGATGCACCCACTCTGATTCATCCGCTTGCATTTCCGCATGCATCCGAGGGCGCCATGTACGCCCGCCATTCCGACATGCCAATCATCAAACGACCGTCTTCTTCTTCCGACCGGAAAGAACCTCACTACACGTTGCGCCGTTCGCCGTCGGGAGCCTATTACCCCGATGATGACAACGGCGACAACGACCGTCGCCCGCCGCGCAGCGGGGGCGGGGGCCGCCGCTCGTTCGGCTCGCGTGTCATGTTGTGGTTCGTGGGCCTGTTCGCGACACTCGCCGTCGTCGGTGCGCTGATCGTCGGCTACGCGCTCGTCGTGATGGCGCCGCAACTGCCGTCGCTCGATGCGCTGACCAACTATCAGCCGAAGGTGCCGCTGCGTGTGTTTACCGCGGATCACGTGCTGATCGGAGAGTTCGGCGAGGAGCGTCGCAGCCTCGTGCAGTTCCAGGACATTCCCGACGTGATGAAGAAGGCGGTGCTCGCGATCGAGGACTACCGCTTCTACGAACACGGCGGCGTCGACTTCGTCGGCATCCTGCGCGCGGGCGTGGCCGACCTGCTGCACGGCGGCGCGCGCCAGGGCGCGAGCACGATCACGATGCAGGTCGCGCGCAACTTCTTCCTGTCGAGCGAAAAGACCTACACCCGCAAGATCTACGAGATGCTGCTCGCGTACAAGATCGAGAAGGCCCTGACGAAGGACCAGATCCTCGAGCTGTACATGAACCAGATTTATCTGGGGCAGCGCTCGTACGGTTTCGCGGCCGCCGCGCGCGTGTATTTCGGCAAGGACCTGAAGGACATCACGCTCGCGGAAGCGGCGATGCTCGCGGGGCTGCCGAAGGCGCCGTCCGCGTATAACCCGGTCGTCAATCCGAAACGCGCGAAGGTGCGTCAGGAATACATCCTGAAGCGCATGCTCGAGATCGGCTACATCACGCAGCCGCAATATGACGAGGCGGTGAAGGAAGAGATCCACGTGCGCACGCCGGGCAACCAGTACGCGGTGCACGGCGAGTACGTCGCCGAGATGGTGCGGCAGATGATGTACCAGCAGTACAAGGACGAAACCTATACGCGCGGGCTGACCGTCACGACGACGATCAACTCGGCCGACCAGGAAGCGGCGTACCAGGCCGTGCGTCGCGGCATTCTCGACTACGAGCGCCGCCACGGCTATCGCGGGCCGGAAGGTTCGATCAACCTGCCGGCGGCCGGCGACGACCGCGACGAGGCGATCGACGACGCGCTCGCCGATCACCCGGACAACGGCGACCTGCAGTCGGCAGTCGTGCTGTCGGCGTCGCCGAATGCGGTCGACGTGCAGTTCGTCGGCGGCGCGACGACGACGATCGGCGCGGCCGGGCTGCGTTTCGTGTCGGCCGCGCTGAGCCCGCGTGCGAACGCGACGCTGCGGATCAAGCCGGGCTCGATCGTGCGTGTGATGAAAGATGGCAAGACGGGCTGGCAGGTCGTGCAACTGCCGCAGGTCGAAGGCGCGCTCGTCGCGCTCGCGCCGCAGGACGGTGCGATCCGCTCGCTCGTCGGCGGCTTCGACTTCAACAAGAGCAAGTTCAACCACGTGACGCAGGCGTGGCGCCAGCCGGGTTCGTCGTTCAAGCCGTTCATTTATTCGGCGTCGCTCGACAAGGGCATGGGGCCGGCGACGATCATCAACGATGCGCCGCTGTATTTCCCGCCGAGCGTGCCGGGCGGCACCGCGTGGGAGCCGAAGGACGACGACCAGCCGGACGGCCCGATGACGATGCGCGCCGGCCTTCAGCGTTCGAAGAACCTCGTGTCGATCCGGATCCTCGCGTCGATCGGCACGCAGTATGCGCAGCAGTACGTCACGCAGCGCTTCGGCTTCGATCCCGCGAAGACGCCGCCATACCTGCCGATGGCGCTCGGCGCGGGTCTCGTGACGCCGCTGCAGCTCGCGACCGGTTATGCGGTATTCGCGAACGGCGGCTACAAGGTCGATCCGTACCTGATCGCCGAAGTCGGCGACGCGCGCGGACAGCCGCTGCAGAAGTCGCAGCCGGTGGTCGCGGGCGGCACGGCGCCGCGCACGATCGAAGGCCGCAACGCGTACGTGATGAACAGCTTGCTGCATACCGTCGCGACGGCCGGCACGGGCGCGGGCACCAACGTGCTCGGCCGCAGCGATCTGCAGGGCAAGACGGGTACGACCAACGATGCGAAGGACGGCTGGTTCGCCGGCTACCAGCAGTCGCTCGTCGCGGTCGCGTGGATGGGCTTCGATCAGCCGAAGAGCCTGGGTAGCCGCGAATTCGGCGCGCAGCTGGCGCTGCCGATCTGGGTCAACTACATGCGCACCGCGCTGAACGGCGTACCGGAGCAGGAGATGCCTATGCCGGACGGCCTGACGACGATCGACGGCGAGCTGTACTACGCGGATCGCACGCCGGGCAACGGCTTCGTCGCGAGCGTCGACATCAACCCGGCCGCGAACGCGATCAGCGCGAACGATGCGCTCGGTTCGGCCGGCGCGGCGGGCCTCGCACCGCCGCCCGTCACGCCGCAGGAGAAGCAGCAGATCATGGACATGTTCGAGAGCAAATAAGCGGTACTCGGATGTTTCGCATGCGACGGGCGCCTTCGGGCGCCCGTTTTTTTATGCGGAGTCGTCGGGCGAAAGCCGCGCAGCGCGACTCAGAACGATGCGCAGGCCGGCACGATGGCGATGCCGACCGACTGCTGCCGGAAGCGCTCGACGTACGCGTGCCGGATCGCCGCGAGCCGCGCGTGCGTATCGGCCGTATCGTCGGCGACGATACGGACCACGAAGCCCGCTTCCCGGATGGTCTGGCCGGTGGCGCGATCGCGCCATTGGCCGCGGGTGTCCCAGTACGTGAAGCCGTCCGGAAAGCGTGGCGTGACGACGTCGGCAAGGAAGGCTGTGCGTTCCTCGTCGGTGACGGGGCCTCGTCCGGCGATATCGCGCCCGAACAGCAGGTCGGCCTGCAGCCTGCGATGCGCGTCGGGCTGCGTGCAGACGGGCGGGGTGTCGGCGACGGGCGAGGGCGGGGCCGCGCAACCGGCGAGCAGCACGATCGCGGCAGCGCCGATGATCTGCCGCGAGCGACGCCGCCACGCGGCGGGACACGCGTTCGGTGGCGGAATCTGCCTATTTCGCGTCCGGCGCCCTTCGCGCGCGCAAAACACTGCGCGTTCAACCACTTGCGTGGTTGTCCGGCGGGTTATCAACAGGGCTGTCAACATAAACTGGGGATAACCCTGAGTGCCCGGCGCGAGGTCAGTGCTGCAGTTTCGCGTGCGCGAGATGCATGCCGAGCGTTGCGGGGTCGGTGTTGGTGCCCGACAGCAGCACGCCGACCCGCTTGCCCTGCAACGTTTCGCGCAGCGGGCCGAGCAGCGCCGCGAGCGCCGCCGCGCACGCCGGTTCGACCGCCAGCTTGAGGTGCGAGAACAGGAACAGCATTGCTGCGCGCAGCGCGTCGTCGGACACCGTGACGATGCGGTCGACATGGCGCCGACACAGCTGGTAGCTGTATTCCTCGGTATGCGGCGCCATCAGCGAATCGGCGATGGTCTGCATCGCGCTCATCTTGATCGTGTGATTGGCCGCGAAGCTGCGGCTCATTGCGTCGGCGCCTTCCGGTTCGACGCCGTACACGTGCACGCGCGGATTCGCGAGCCGCAGCGCGGTCGCCATGCCGGCTGCGAGCCCGCCGCCGCCGATCGGCACGATCACGGCGTCGAGATCGGGTGTCTGCGTCGCCCATTCGTAGCCGAGCGTCGCCGTGCCGAGAATCGTGTGATAGCCGTTGAACGGATGGATGAAGAAGCGGCCTTCCTCGGCCTCGACCCGCCGCACGACGTCGAATGCCTGCGACGCGCTGCCGGCGAGCACGACTTCCGCGCGGTACTGCTTGCACTGCGCGATGCGCGTCGGGCTCGCCGTGTGAAACATCACGACCTTCGCGCTGCTGCCGAGCCGCATCGCCGCATACGCGACGGCGGCCGCATGATTGCCGGCCGACACGCAGGTGACGCCGGCGTTCTTGCGCGCTTCGTCGAGCGCGAGCAGGTGCGTGAACGCGCCGCGCGCCTTGAAGCTGCCGCTCGCCTGCAGCAGCTCGAACTTGAAATTGACGTGCGTGCCTTCGAGGGACGGCAGGTCGGCGCGCTCGAACACGGGCGTGCGGGCGAGCCACGGCGACAATGCGAAATGCTGCGCGGCGATTTCGTCGAGCGTCGGAATCGGCTCGCCGTCGATCGTCGTATGGGCCGTGCCCTGTTGTTCAGTCGACATGACGTGGCGTGTGGCGCGAGTGAGCCAGCCCGCTCACGCGGGCCGGCGTGGGCGGGTGGCGGTCAGTGTGCGTCGACCGACATGCTGCGGACGAACTTGCGCAGGAACTGCTCGCAGCCCGCGAGCTGCGCGAGCTCGACATACTCGTTCGGCTTGTGTGCCTGTTCGATGTTGCCCGGCCCGCAGACGATGCTCGGAATGCCCGCGCGCTCGAACAGGCCGGCCTCGGTGCCGTAGGCGACCTTGCGCTTGTCCTGATCGGCCGTCAGGGCACGTACGAGCTGCGTGATCGCGGCCTGTTCGGTTGCGTCGAGCCCCGGCGCCGCGGCGATCTTCGAAAACTCGATCGCGGCGTTCGGATGTTCGCGCTGCATCTGCGGCAGCAGCGTTTCCCGCGCATACGCTTCGATGCGCGTGAAGATCTGCTCGGGATCGAGCGTCGGCAGGTTGCGGAATTCGAAGTCGAACCGGCATTCGGCCGGCACCGTGTTGATCGCGTTGCCACCCTGGATCGTGCTCGTCTGCGCGGTCGTGAACGGTACGTCGTACAGATCGTCGAACGGGCCTTCCGCGCGGAAGCGGTCGGCGATGTCGCGGATGTGGCAGATGAGGCGTGCCGCATATTCGATCGCGTTCAGCCCCTTCGGCGTGAGCGACGAGTGTGCCGCGTGGCCGCGGACGCAGCAGCGGTAGGCGTTGATGCCCTTGTGCGCGATGATCGGGCGCATGCTGGTCGGCTCGCCGACGATGCAGCCGGACGGCTTCACGCCGCGCTTGACGAGATCGGCGATCAGCAGCGGCGCGCCGGCGCAGCCGATTTCCTCGTCGTAGGACAGCGCGAAATGGATCGGCTTCGCGAGCTTCGTCGCCTGCATCTCGGGCAGCAGCGCGAGCGCCGTGCCGATGAAACCCTTCATGTCGCACGTGCCGCGGCCGTACAGGCGGCCGTCGCGCAGCTCCGGCGCGAACGGGCTGCTGTCCCACTGCTGGCCGTCGACGGGTACGACGTCGGTGTGTCCCGACAGCACGATGCCGCCGTCGGTCGAGCCGTCGTGCGCGGGCACCGTCGCGAACAGGTTCGCCCAGCCTTCGCGCGGATCGTGCGTGAGCGTCGACACGATACCCTTCGCGGCCAGTGCGTCGCGCACCGTTTCGATCAGGCCGAGATTCGGCACGCGGCTCGTCGTGTCCATCGACACCAGCTGCTTGATCCAGGGCAGGCCGACGAGCGAAGCGTCGCCTTGGTCGGCGGCGGGCGGGGCCGTCGCGTCGAGAGTGGACATGGCAAAACTCCGTCAGAGGAATGAGAAAATCATACTCAAAAACGCGCCGGCCCGCCTTCGCCCGGCGCAGTGCGGTGCAGCATCGCCGCGCGCCGTCAGCGCGCCGCGCTGGTCGCGCCCGGACGCGGCGCGAGCGCGCGCAACGTTTCCTTGATCGTCGACACGCGGATCGCGAGATCGGGCGAGCGCGTCTCGATGCGCAGCTTGTCCTGGCCCGCGAGCTTGATGTGCCGGTGTTTCTGCACCATCTCGATGATCCGCATCGGATCGATCGGCGGGTTCGGTTCGAACTGCAGCCCGATCGCGACCTCGCTTGCGTCGATCTTGACGATGCCGAGCGGCTTCGCGGCCAGCCGCAGCCGGTGCGTTTCGACGAGCGCGTGCGCCTGCGGCGGCAGCTTGCCGAAGCGGTCGATCAGCTCTTCCTGGATGCCGTCGATCGCGTCGCCGTGCTCGCAGTTCGCGAGACGCTTGTACAGCGACAGCCGCTCCTGCACGTCCACGCAGTAGTCGGCCGGCAGGATCGCGGGCGCATGCAGGTTGATTTCCGTCGTCGCGGCGAGCGGGGCGGTGAGGTCGGGCTCCTTGCCGTTCTTCAGCGCCTTCACCGCGTCGTTGAGCATGTCGGTGTAAAGCTGGAAGCCGATCTCGTGGATCTCGCCCGACTGCTTGTCGCCGAGCACCTCGCCGGTGCCGCGGATCTCGAGGTCGTGCATCGCGAGATAGAAGCCCGAACCGAGTTCCTCCATCTGCTGGATCGCCTCGAGCCGGCGCTGCGCCTGCTTGGTCAGCGCCTGCGGATCGTGGACCAGCAGATACGCATAGGCCTGGTGGTGCGAACGGCCGACGCGGCCGCGCAACTGGTGGAGCTGCGCGAGGCCGAACTTGTCCGCGCGGTGCATGATGATCGTGTTTGCGCTCGGCACGTCGATACCGGTCTCGATGATGGTGGTGCACAGCAGCACGTTGGTGCGCTGCGCGACGAAATCGCGCATCACGCGTTCGAGTTCGCGCTCGTGCATCTGGCCGTGCGCGATCGCGATGCGTGCTTCGGGCACCAGTTCCTCGAGCATCGCCTTGCGATTCTCGATCGTCTCGACCTCGTTGTGCAGGAAGTACACCTGGCCGCCGCGCTTCAGTTCGCGCAGCATCGCCTCGCGGATCACGCTTTCTTCCTCGCGGCGCACGAAGGTCTTGATCGCGAGCCGCTTCTGCGGCGCAGTGGCGATCACCGAGAAGTCGCGCAGCCCCTCGAGCGCCATCCCGAGCGTGCGCGGGATCGGCGTCGCGGTGAGCGTCAGCACGTCGACTTCCGCGCGCAGCGCCTTCAGCGCTTCCTTCTGGCGTACGCCGAAACGGTGTTCCTCGTCGATGATCACGAGGCCGAGGCGCTTGAACTGCACGTCCGACGACAGCAGCTTGTGCGTGCCGATCACGATGTCGACGCTGCCTTCGTTGATCTGCGCGATCGCCGCGTTGACTTCCTTCGTGGTCTTGAAACGCGACAGCTCGACGATGCGCACCGGCCAGTCCGCGAAGCGGTCGGCGAAGGTCTGCGTGTGCTGCTCCGCGAGCAGCGTGGTCGGCGACAGCAGCGCGACCTGCTTGCCGCCCATCACCGCGATGAACGCGGCGCGCAGCGCGACTTCGGTCTTGCCGAAGCCGACGTCGCCGCACACGAGGCGGTCCATCGGCTTGCCGCTCGTCATGTCGCCGATCACGGCCGCGATCGCCGCGGCCTGGTCGGGTGTTTCCTCGAAGCCGAAGCTTTCCGCGAACTTCACGTAGTCGCGCGGCTCGAGCGCGAACGCATGGCCTTCGCGAGCCGCGCGGCGCGCGTACAGGTTCAGCAGCTCGGCGGCCGTGTCGCGGATCTGCTGCGCGGCCTTGCGCTTCGCGCGCTCCCACTGGCCCGAGCCGAGCGCGTGCAGCGGCGCGCTGTCGGGATCGGCGCCGCTGTAGCGCGAGATCACGTGCAGTTGCGCGACCGGTACGTAGAGCTTGCTGTTGCCCGCGTATTCGAGGTGCAGGAATTCGGTTTCGCCTTCGCCGAGATCCATCGACACGAGGCCCATGTAGCGGCCGATCCCGTGCTGCGCGTGGACCACCGGGTCGCCGACCTTCAGCTCCGACAGGTCGCGCACCATCGCGTCGACGTTGCTCGCCTGCTCCTGCCGGCGGCGCCCCGCGCGGCGGCCGAGCGCGCCGTACAGCTCGGTTTCGGTGACGAGCGCATAGCCTTCGCCCGGCACCGCGAAGCCGCTCGCGAGCGGCGCGATGCCGAGCGCGAAGCGCGCGTCGCTCGCGAGCCAGCTCGCGAAGTCGTCGTTCGACGACGGCCGCAGGTGATGTTCGGCAAGCAGTTGCAGGATCGTTTCGCGGCGGCCGGCCGATTCGACGGTCAGCAGCACGCGCTTGCCGGACGATTCGACGAACGTGCGCAGCGCGGCGAGCGGATCGTCGGCGTGGCGATCGACCGTGAGCTCGGGCAGCGCGGTCGCCCAGCCGCCGGCCGGCTGCGCGGGCAGCACGACGCGCGCGAACGGCTTCGCGAACGCGAAGAAATCCTCGTCCGACAGGAACAGGCGCTGCGGCTCGAGAATCGGCCGCTCGCGATCGTGCGCCAGGAATGCGTGGCGCTGCTTCGTGTCGGCGGTGAAGCGGCGGATCGACGTTTCGAGATCGCCGGCGAACACCAGATGCGCGTCCTGCGGCAGGTAGTGGAACAGCGTGGCCGTTTCGTCGAAGAACAGCGGCAGGTAATACTCGATGCCGGCCGACGGCACGCCGCTGCCGATATCCTTGTAGATCGGCGCGCGGCTCGGGTCGCCTTCGAAGGTTTCGCGCCAGCGGCTGCGAAAGGCCGTGCGCGCTGCTTCGTCGAACGGAAATTCGCGGCCGGGCAGCAGGCGCACGTCGCGCACCGGGTAGAGGCTGCGCTGCGTATCGGGATCGAACGCGCGGATCGAGTCGACCTGATCGTCGAACAGGTCGATCCGGTACGGCAACGGCGAGCCCATCGGGTACAGGTCGATCAGCGAGCCGCGCACGCAGTATTCGCCGGGCCGCACGACCTGGCTCACGTGCTCGTAGCCGGCCAGCGTCAGCTGCGCCTTCAGCTTCGCCTCGTCGAGCCGCTCGCCCTGCGCGAACGCGAACGTGTAGGCGGCCATGAACGACGCGGGCGGCATCCGGTACAGCGCGGTGGTCGCGGGCACGAGCAGGATGTCGCAGCGCCCCTCGCCGAGGTCGTGCAGCGTCGCCAGTCGCTCGGAGACGAGATCCTGGTGCGGCGAGAAGGTGTCGTACGGCAGCGTCTCCCAGTCCGGCAGCAGGCGCACGCGCGCGGCCGGAGCGAAGTAGCGGAGTTCCTGCGACAGCCGCTGCGCGTCCACCGCGTTCGCGCAGATCACCGCAAGGAGCGGGACCGCGTCGCGGTTGTCGGCGAGATAGCGGGCGATGGCGAGTGCGTCGGCAGAGCCGTGCGCGCCGTCGAAGGCGAACCGCTGGCCCGGTTTGACGCGGGCGACGGGCGAGGCGAACGGGGTGGAAGCGTTGTCTGGCATAGGGACGGCAGGGGTGGCGGGCACGGGCGCATCGCGGTGCGCCGGTCGAGACGAAAGACCTATTATAAAATCCGCTTCTCGATTTCACCTTTCCGGCGTTTTCCTTTCGTGACTCCCCGACTTTTCGCCCTGATTCCCTGTGCCGGCACGGGCAGCCGTTCCGGTTCGGCCGTGCCGAAGCAATACCGCACGCTGGCCGGCCGCGCGCTGCTGCATTACACGCTCGCCGCGTTCGACGCGTGCAGCGAGTTCGCGCAGACGCTCGTCGTCCTCGCGCCCGACGACACGCACTTCGACGCGCGCCGCTTCGCGGGCTTGCGCTTCGCGGTACGCCGCTGCGGCGGCGGCTCGCGTCAGGCATCGGTGCTGAACGGGCTGCTCGAGCTGGCCGAATTCGGCGCGACCGACCAGGACTGGGTGCTCGTGCACGACGCCGCGCGCCCGGGCATCACGCCGGCGCTGATCCGCACGCTCGTCGCGACGCTGAAGGACGATCCGGTCGGCGGCATCGTCGCGCTGCCGGTGGCCGATACGCTCAAGCGCGTGCCGGCCGGCGGCGACGCGATCGCGCGCACCGAGTCGCGCGACGCGCTGTGGCAGGCGCAGACGCCCCAGATGTTCCGCATCGGCATGCTGCGCGACGCGATCCTGCGCGCGCAGCGCGAAGGGCACGACCTGACCGACGAGGCCAGCGCGATCGAATGGGCCGGCCATACGCCGCGCGTCGTACAGGGCAGCCTGCGCAACTTCAAGGTTACGTACCCGGAAGATTTCGCGCTCGCGGAAGCGATTCTCGCGCGCTCCGCGAACGCTTCCTGACTTTCATCTCATCTCAACCGGAATACGCATGGACTTCAGAATCGGACAAGGCTACGACGTGCACCAGCTCGTGTCGGGGCGCCCCCTCATCATCGGCGGCGTGACGATTCCGTACGAGCGCGGCCTGCTCGGCCACTCGGACGCCGATGTGCTGCTGCACGCGATCACCGACGCGCTGTTCGGCGCGGCGGCGCTGGGTGACATCGGTCGCCATTTCTCCGACACCGATGCGGCGTTCAAGGGCGCGGACAGCCGCGTGCTGCTGCGCGAATGCGTCGCCCGCGTGAAGGCGGCCGGCTTCACGATCCAGAACGTCGACAGCACCGTGATCGCGCAGGCGCCGAAGCTCGCGCCGCATATCGACCGGATGCGCGCGAACATCGCGGCCGATCTCGGGTTGCCGCTCGAGCGCGTGAACGTGAAGGCGAAGACCAACGAGAAGCTCGGCTATCTCGGCCGGGGCGAAGGCATCGAAGCGCAGGCCGCCGCATTGCTGGTGAAGCAGGGCGCCTGACGGTGTCGCGAAGCGGCGTGCAAGTTGTGCCGCCGGAATGAAAAAATGCCACGCGCTCGCGTGGCATTTTCGTTTGACGGCGCCGGCATGGCAACCACGGGCCGCGCCATGCCGCCGCGCGGCGGCCGGTTACTCGCCTTCGGCGGCGATCACCTGCGCGGCGGCGTTGATCACCGACGCGATGCGGCCGACGTCGCGCAACTGCGTCGTCGTCATCCCTTGCTCGTTCTTCAGCAGCGCGTAGTGCGACTTCACGCAGAAGTGGCACTTGCCGACGATCGACGCGGCGAGCGCGTACATCTCGAACCTGCGCTTGTCGACGCCGCCGTGCGACGCATACGCACCCATCCGCAGCTCGGCGCGCTGGGTCTTCAGGTCGGCGTCGTCGGCCATCTCGACATACGGATACCAGGTGTTGTTCATCCCCATCAGCGCGGCTGCCGTCAGCACGGCATTCGTCTCTTCGGGCGACAGCACGCCGGCTTCGCGGATCGTCTTCACGAGCACGGTGCTCTTCGCCGCGACCGCCGCTGCCAGCGCAACGCCGACTGCATCGGTGCCTTCGAGCGACGAGCGCGAGATCGTGCCGTCGAGGTTCAGGCGGATGTCCTTCGCGTAGTCGGGGATACGTGCCTTAATCGAGTCGATGAATTCCATTGATATCTCCTATGGGTTGGCCGTTAAAAAAGCCCGCAGGCAGGACGTGCGCCGCGGGCTTCGTGCATTGATGCGCTTACAGCGTTGCGCCGCCGACTGCGCGGTTGCACGGGCACAGTTCGTCCGTTTGCAGGCCGTCCAGAATGCGCAGGACTTCTTCCGGGCTACGGCCGACGTTCAGGTTGTTCACCGAAACGTGCTGGATCGTGTTGTCCGGGTCGACGATGAACGTCGCGCGCAGCGCAACGCCGGCTTCCTTGTCGCGCACGCCGAGCTGGTCGATCAGCTCGCCCTTGACGTCGCCGAACGAGTAGTGGTTCAGCTTGTTCAGGTCCTTGTGCTCACGGCGCCATGCGAGCTTCACGAATTCGTTGTCCGAGCTGCCGCCGAGCAGGACGGCGTCGCGCTCTTCGAACTGCTTCGTGAGCTTTGCGAATTCGACGATTTCCGTCGGGCAAACAAACGTGAAATCCTTCGGATAGAAGTAGATGATCTTCCACTTGCCCGGGAACGACGCTTCGGTGACGGTCTCGAACGCCGACTGGCCGTTTTCCTCGTGATTGTTGAAGCCCGGCTTCGCGGCTACGACGGTGAATGCTTCGAGTTTATCGCCCACGGTTTTCATGCGGATACTCCTGTATGAGTTGGGAAGAAGACTGAGTCAAGCTACCTCGGTGCTGCAACGTTGATGTGACAGCATGCGCAAAACTATAACACTATTAGTAAAGTGCTTCAATAGATTTTAACTAACTATCCTCATAGTTTTTTTCAACCGCGTCGATAGTGTGACGCGCAAAAACCGTGCGCGAACGTGTCATGCAGTCGCACGCGCCTTGCCGGCGCCGGGGAATTCGAGGGTGACTTCAAGGCCTGCTTCGGGGCTGCGGTTGCGCAGGCGCAGCGCGCCGCGATAGCGGCCGACGAGGCGCAGCACGATCGCCATGCCGAGCCCCGTGCCGTCCGCCTTGGTGCGGGCCGTGTCGACGCGGTAGAACGGCCGCATCACGAGCGGCAACTGGTCCTCGGGGATGCCGGGGCCCTCGTCGCTCACCGACAGCTCGACGCGTGCGTGCGTCACCCGCGTCTCGAGCGTGATGCGCGACACGCCGTCCTGCCGGCTCTGCCCGTACTTGCGTGCGTTCTCGACGAGATTGCCGATCACGCGGCGCATATCCGTCTCGTCGGCTTCGATCACGGCGGTGGGTGCGAGCCGCGTGCGGATCTCGACGCCGTCCTCGCCCGACACGCGTGCGGCGACTTCCTGCGCGATCGACGACAGGTCGACGGGCTCCGGCTTGCGCTGCGTCGGGCGCGCATAGTCGATGAACGCCGCGATGATGCGGTCCATCTGCTCGATGTCGTCGACCATCGCGTCCTTGGTCGCCTGGTCGGACGGACTCATCTCGGTTTCGAGCCGCAGCCGCGCGAGCGGCGTGCGCAGGTCGTGCGAGATGCCCGCGAGCATGAGCGCGCGATCCGCCTCGAGCTGTTCGAGGTCGCGCACCATCTGGTTGAAGCTGCGATTGGTGTCGGCCGCGACGCCCATCCCGCGCTCGGGCAGGGGATCTGGCGCCTGGCCCGAACCGACCTGGCGCGCGGCGAGCGCGAGCCGCGAGAACGGCCGGTTCACGAGGCTCGTGATGAACGCGGAGCCGAACAGCGACAGCGCGAGCGCGAACAGGCCCCAGCCGGCCCATTGCAGGCCCGTGACGTTGTCGAGCTGGTCGCGGTCGAGCGCGACCCAGTAGTCGTCGTCGTCGATCTTGAAGCTGATCCAGACGCCCGGGATGTCGTTGACCGACTGGGCGATCACGGTGTCGTCGCCGAGACGGCTGCGGATGTCGTGTTCGATCAGACGATTCAGCGATTCGTCGGGCTGCAGCTTGAACTTGTCGGTTTTTTCGCGCGGGTAAACCCGCACGCCCTCGTTGCTCTCCAGATCCTGCAGCAGCGCACGCCGCAAATCGGGATCGGAATAGAGCAGGGCGGTGCGCGTGAGCTTCACGACCGCGACGAGTTGCAGCGCGACGCGCTGCGCGCGCGGCTCCCGCTCGATCACGCGAAAGCTCTGGAACCACGCGGCGAGACTGACCGAGATCAGCAGCGCGATCAGCAGGAAGGTGCGCCAGAACAGCCCGCCGAACGCGAGCTGCAGGAGGCGCCGGTCGATACGCATGGGACAGGCCGAGGACAGGCGAAACCGGAAAGAAAGAAGATCAGGCGGCGCCGTCCGGAATGAACACGTAGCCGAGGCCCCAGACGGTCTGGATGAAGCGCGGGCTGCCCGGATCCGGTTCGATCAGCTTGCGCAGGCGCGAGATCTGTACGTCGAGGCTGCGGTCGAACACTTCGTATTCACGGCCGCGCGCGAGCTCCATCAGCTTCTCGCGCGACAGCGGCTGGCGCGGATGACGCGCGAACACCTTCAGCACCGAGAATTCGCCGGTCGTCAGCGGAATTTCCTGGCCCGACTTCGTGAGGGTGCGTGTCGCGAGGTTCAGCGAGAACTCGCCGAACTCGAACACTTCGGTGGTTTCAGACGGTGCGCCCGGCAGTTCAGCCGGCGCCTGGCGGCGCAGCACCGCGTGAATGCGCGCGACGAGTTCGCGCGGGTTGAACGGCTTGGGCAGGTAGTCGTCGGCGCCCATCTCGAGGCCGACGATGCGATCGACGTCTTCACCCTTCGCGGTGAGCATGATGATCGGCGTGCGGTCGTTGCTGCCGCGCAGACGGCGGCAGATCGACAGGCCGTCTTCGCCGGGCAACATCAGATCGAGCACGAGCAGGTCGAAGCGCTCGCGCACCCAGAGTTTGTTCATCGCGGTCGCGTTCTCCGCGACGTATACGTTGAAACCCTGCTCGCCGAGATAGCGGCGCAGCAGATCGCGCAGGCGCGGGTCGTCGTCGACGACGAGAATCTTGGAGGGGTTTTTCGTTTCCATGAACGGCATCTTATCGCGAATGGGAAATTACGCACGGTCGCGTATTTTCAGGCGTTACAGTCAGTTACAAAATTTACCCGTAGTGTCGTAGAGAGTAAAGGCAGGCTATAGAGATTCCTTTACTCGAAGCCGAAATTCGGTAGATACTCCCCTGCACTCCATCTTTCATCTTTGCACACCCGAATTCCGCAGGGTTTTTCAAGTACCAGAGGTAACCGGTTGCCGCGTGACGAAGGGAACAAATCGACCAGAGAAGCGAGGACGGTCATGCGATCTGCCCGGATTGCACTGATGCTGACGATCGCACTTGCCGGTCCATATGCGTCGAACTTCGCGTATGCGCAGCGCCCCGAACAGGGTGCATGGCCGCGCAAGATGCAGCGCGGCAAAGCGTCGCAGTCCGACCGCGCCGCCGACACGGCGGTTCGGTCCGCCGTGCCTCCCGATCTCGAACAGCGCCGCCGCGACGGGCACATGACGCCCGAAGAGCGCCACCTGCTGCGTCAGCACATCGAGGACGCCGTTCGCGAGCTGTACAAGCGCTGAGCCGCGCATCCTTCCCGCCGCCCGAAAAATTCCGTAGCAATTTTTCCGTCAACTTTCGCTCGCGTCCCGCCGTTGAACCGGCATCCGCACCGACGGTGCGTTCCGGGAGTTCCAGACGATGAAAGCGAATGCTGCCGCATCGGTTTCACCCGCGATGCAGGCGCCGCTCGACGCCGACGATGCGTCGTTCTTCCTGAGCCGTACCGGCTTTTCTCCCGCCCCCGCCGAGGTTGCCCGCGTCGTCGGCATGACGCGCGCACAGGCCGTGGCCGATGTGCTCGCCGACGTGCGCCGCGAACCCGTGACGACATGGCCCGACTGGGTCGCCGAGTTGCCGCCGACACGTGCGCAGCGTCAGGCGCTGACGCCCGACATGCGCCGCGACGAGCAGCGCGAACGCAATCGCCGTTACGATGCGTTACGCGCCGCATGGGTCAACGAGATGATCGTGACGCCGTCGCCGCTCACCGAACGCATGACGCTGTTCTGGCATGGGCACTTCACGTCGGGGCAGGACAAGGTGCCGTATCCGCAGACGATGGCCGCGCAGAACGCGCTGTTTCGCCGCGAGGCGCTCGGCAACTTCGGCACGCTGCTGCATGCGGTCGCGAAGGATCCGGCGATGCTTCAGTATCTCGACGGCGCGAGCAATCGCAAGGGGCGACCGAACGAGAATTTCGCGCGCGAGGTGATGGAGCTGTTCACGCTCGGCGAAGGGCATTACACGCAGCACGACGTGACCGAAGCCGCGCGCGCGATGACCGGCTGGAGCATCGATCCCGATACGTTGCGCTTCGTGGTGCGGGCCGAATGGCACGATGCGGGCAACAAGACGATTCTCGGCGAGACCGGCGCGTTCGACGGCGACGGGTTTCTCGACATCCTGCTGAAGCGGCCCGACACCGCGCGCCTCATCGCAGGCAAGCTGTGGCGCGAGTTCGTTTCCGATACGCCCGACACCGTTGCGCTCGACGCCGTTGCCGAGCGGTTTCGCGCGAGCGGCTACGACATTCGCGCGGCGCTCGCCGCGCTATGGTCGACCGATGCATTCTGGGATCCGCGCAACCGCGGCGTGCTCGTGAAGTCGCCGGCCGAATTCGTGGTCGGCTCGGTGCGGCTCTTCGACGTTGCGTACGGCGATCCGCAGATGCTCGCGAACACCGTGCGCACGCTCGGGCAGAACCTGTTCTATCCGCCGAACGTGAAGGGCTGGCCGGGCGGTGCGATGTGGATCAACAGCACCACGCTGCTCGCGCGCAAGCAGTTCGTCGAGCAGTTGTTCCGTGCGACCGAGACGGCCGGCATCCGCGCGCCGGCGCCTGCGATGGCACCGCCGCCAAATACCCGCGCGCACGCGGTGCCGGTGGTCGACACGGCGGCTGCGGCCGGCATGCGCGGCGGGCCGGCCAAACCCGTGCGCGGCGGTCTGCGGTTCGACCTCGAGCGCTGGCTCGCGCAGTATCGAGCGCGACCGCAGGCGACGGCGGGATTGTCGATCGAGCTTCAACTGCAGCATGCGGTGCTGCCGGTGTCGCCCGTTGCGGCGATCGATACGGACTCGACCGGCAGCGCGTATATCGAGGCGCTGCTGATGGACCCGGCCTATCAACTGAAATGACGAAAACCACGATAGAGAGGCGCGTCGCAGCGGCGAACATGCAGTGCGACGAACCGAAGGATGCGCGATGAATCGACGTGACTTTCTGACGCTGACGGGCGCCGCGGCGGGTTTGTCGGTGTGGCAACCGTCCGCGCTGGCCGCTCCAGCCGCACGCACGACGGCCGGCTATGCGAACGTGCTGATCCTCGTCGAGCTGAAAGGCGGCAACGACGGGCTCAACACGGTGGTGCCGTATGCCGATCCGTTGTACTACCAGTTCCGCCGCAGCATCGGCATCAAGCGCGAGCAGGTGCTGCAGCTCGATGCGCATACGGGGCTGCATCCGTCGCTTGTGCCGCTGATGCCGTTGTGGCGCGACGGACAGGTCGCCATCGTGCAGGGCGTCGGTTATCCGCAGCCGAACCTGTCGCATTTCCGCTCGATCGAGATCTGGGATACCGCGTCGCGTTCCGATCAGTACCTGCACGAAGGCTGGCTCACGCGCACGTTTGCGCAGGCGCCCGTGCCGCCCGGTTTCGCGGCGGACGGCGTCGTGCTCGGCAGCGCCGAGATGGGGCCGCTTGCGAACGGCGCGCGTGCGATCGCGCTCGTTAATCCCGCGCAGTTCATCCGTGCTGCCCGGCTTGCCGAGCCGTCGTCGCTGCGCGAACGGAATCCGGCGCTCGCGCACATCATCGACGTCGAGAACGATATCGTGAAGGCAGCCGACCGACTGCGTCCGCGCGGCGGGATGCGCGCGTTCAGGACGGCCTTTCCGGCCGGGACGTTCGGAACGTCGGTGAAGACGGCGATGCAGGTGCTCGCCGCATGCGAGGCGTCGGGACCGCGGGCGCAGGATGGCGTCGCGGTACTGCGGCTCACGCTCAACGGGTTCGACACGCACCAGAACCAGCCGGGACAGCAGGCGGCGCTGCTCAAGCAGTTCGCGGAAGCGATGAGCGCGATGCGCAGCGCGCTGATCGAGCTCGGGCGCTGGAACCAGACGCTCGTTATGACGTATGCGGAATTCGGCCGGCGCGCGCGAGAGAACCAGAGCAATGGCACCGATCACGGGACGGCCGCCCCGCATTTCGTGATGGGCGGCCGCGTGGCGGGCGGCCTGTATGGTGCGCCGCCCGCGCTCGCGCACCTCGACGGCAACGGCAACCTGCCGGTCGCGGTCGATTTCCGCCAGCTCTACGCGACCGTGCTCGGGCCGTGGTGGGGGCTCGATGCGACGCGCGTGCTGCAGCAGCGCTTCGATACGTTGCCGCTGCTCAAGGCGTGAGGGTGCGGGTGCGTCGCGTTGCGCTATGGGTCAGCGGCGGCGTGCGGCGCGCCACGCGATCCACAGCTTGCGGATCGGCGTCAGCGCGATACGCTGGTGCAGCACCTGGAAGCCGTCGCGCTCGATTTCGTTGAGCAGCGCGCAGGCCAGCGCGATCTGCGCACGCAGCGTGCGCTGCGCACGGCGTTCGGATGCGGGGATCGCCGCGTCGGCCGCGGCGAGCGCTTCGCGCGCGCGGGCCGTCTGGAACTGCAGCAACTCGGTGAAGGCCGGGCTGTAGCGGCGGTTCAGCAGATCGGCCGCGGTCACGTTGTAGCGTTGCAGTTCGTCGATCGGCAGGTAGATGCGGCCATGACGCGCATCGTTGCCGAGTTCCTGCACGAACTGCGCGAGCATCAGCGCGCGGCCGACGTCCGCGGCCCACGGCTGCGGGTCGGCCGGATTCGCGGCGCTCGCGCGCGCGACCACCGACGCGAACGTGCTGCCGACCTGCGCGATGTAACGCTGCAGGTTCGCGAAATCCAGGTAGCGCGCCTGTTCGAGATCCATCCCGTAACCGTTGACGAGCGTGCGCAGCGCGTCGGCCTCAGCCGCGATCGACGGATGATGTTGCGCCAGTGCTTTCGTGGCCGGGTGCGTCGGCTCGCCGGCGGCGAGCGCCGCGAGTTCCTTGTGCCACCACGCGAGCTTCGTGTGTCCGACGGTCGGGTCGCTGGTTTCCTTGACGGTTTCCTCGAGTTCGCGGCGCAGCGCGAACAGGGCCGTCAGGCGCGGCGCGGCGGCGAGCGGTGCCTGGCGCAGCGCGTAGTAGACGCTGGAACCGGCGGGAGCAGCCTTTTGCTGACAGTAGTCGTCGAAGTTCACGGGCGGGATCGTGGCGAAGGCGGGTTCGGGGGACGCGTGCCGGCGCGTGGCCGATACGTCGAGCGCGGCATTCTAGCACCGCTCCTCGAGCGGCGCCGGCGGGGCGAGACAATGCGGCGAAGATCGGGTAGAATTTCGCGCTCGCCTGATCGGGTGTGCCGGCTTTTCGGGTCGGCGCGAAGTGTCCCGGGTATTTCGGGCGCGCGGAGGACGTATCTTGCGTGCCGCGCGATCAGGCAACGGACATGCGCGTGAGTGGCGAAATTGGTAGACGCACCAGGTTTAGGTCCTGACGCCCGCAAGGGTGTGCCGGTTCGAGTCCGGCCTCACGCACCAACTGATGTTCCGGGGGAGTCCGGGAATGTCCGTGAAACCCGCTACAGATAAGGGTTTCGCTGATTCTAAAGTCCGGCATCGTTCGCCGGAATCCAACACGATCCGATTGGTTTGATGGTATTTTTGTTGGTATCGCAATGCCGGCACGCTTGCGGCGCGTGGCGATACCAACAGGATATCCGATGGCACTCTCAGACCTCCAGTGCAAGAACGCCAAGTACAACCCCAGCGGTCCGGGCAACAAGCTTGCCGACGGCGATAGCCTCTTCTTGTTCCTGATGCCTACTGGCAGCAAGCTCTGGCGGTATTTGTACCGCGATGGGTTCAAGAAACAGAAAACGTTGTCTATCGGCGCTTATCCGGCAGTTGGACTACAAACTGCTCGAAAGAAGCGCGACGAAGCGCGCGCCCAGATAGCTGAGGGCGTTGACCCGAGTGAAGCCAAAAAGGCAGCGAAGCAAGCGGCGGTGCTTGCTGCTTCCAACAGTCTGGAGGCTGTAGCGCGCGCGTGGATGGAAGAGCGCCGCTCCCGAGTCGAGCCGAAACAATACGACAAAACATTGGCTCGTTTCGTCAGCGATGTGTTCCCGTGGTTGGGGAAGCGCCCCATCGATCAAATCGATGCGCCTAAAATTCTATCTGTGATGAAGCGGATTGCAGGGAGGGGGGCTCGATATACGGCTGACCGTGTGCGCTCCGAGCTGAGCATGGTTTTTCGGTATGGAATTAGCAGGCCGTTGAAATCCCCCCGCCGATCCGTCACGATGTAGCGAACCCGATCCCAAGGCACGAAGGCAGCATGCGAGGCACCGACAGCTACAACGAATCCCTGTTCAGTACAGTCAGACTGGAGGAG